>CAZAVY010000024.1:0-34669 GCA_964488685.1 uncultured Gammaproteobacteria bacterium | reverse complement strand
TCGGCGATCAGGATCATGGGGAAGTTCATCCGCTCTGATTCGCTGCGCTTTGGCAAATAGCCGCCAGATTTCTGAAAACTGATTATTAATCAATAATATCCCGCCTTGCGGTGTCGCGTTAAGGCAATGGGAAGTCGCTGTAAAGTCAGCCCCCCAGCCATTTAAAACCTATTCTGCCAGTAGTTGGTTGCCTGTGCGGGTGGTTACCGAATTGATGAGGAATTTTTAATGACAGATTATGATGACGATGACGATGACGACTACGAAGACGACCTCGACCTAAGTACCTTACCGGACGACGAACTGGTTGAGCAGATGCACGACGATTTGTACAACGGTCTGAAAGAAGAAGTCGTCGAGGGTACTCAAATTCTGCTCGATCGCGGTTGGGGCGCCAACAAGGTGCTGAACGAAGCCCTGGTTGCCGGCATGACCATCGTCGGCATCGACTTCCGGGACGGTATTCTGTTTGTTCCCGAAGTTTTAATGTCGGCCAATGCGATGAAAGCCGGTATGGCCCTGTTGAAGCCGTTGTTGTCGGAGTCCGATGAACCCGCCGCGGGTAAAATGGTCATCGGCACGGTCAAGGGTGATATTCATGACATCGGCAAGAACCTGGTCTGCATGATGATGGAAGGCGCCGGTTTCGAAGTTATCGATCTCGGTATCAATACCCCGGTCGAGGATTACCTGGCCGCGCTCGAAGAGCACAAGCCAGAAATTCTCGGCATGTCGGCACTGCTGACCACGACCATGCCGTATATGAAAGTCGTCATCGACACCATGAAGGAACAGGGTATCCGCGACAATTACATCATTCTTGTGGGTGGAGCGCCCTTGAACCAGGAATTTGGCGAAGCCATCGGCGCGGACGCTTACTGCCGTGATGCCGCGGTTGCTGCCGATACCGCCAGGCAGTTGGTCGCCGAATTTCGAGCGGCTTTGTTGAGGCAGTAATGCAGCATGGAAAATTCACCCTCTATACTGGTGATCACCTGCGCGGCAATTGCCCGCGAAGTCAATGAGTTAAAAAAACTCGGGCAGTGGTCGCAAATGGATCTGCAGGCCATTAGCGTGGACCTGCACGCACGCCCTGAAAAAATTCCGGCCGCGGTTGCCGACAAGATCGACCAGGCGCGCGACCGATATGACCACATTTTTGTCGCCTACGGGGACTGTGGCACCAGTGGTGAGCTTGATCGAGTGCTCGAACAACGCAATGTCAAACGCCTGCCGGGTGCCCATTGTTACGATTTTCTTGCCGGCCGTGATAGCTACCGGCAAATGCAGGATGAAGAGCCGGGCACTTTTTATCTGACCGATTTTCTGACGCAGCATTTTCAACGCCTGGTGATCGAGATTCTGGGAATCGATCGCCACCCGGAATTGCTGGGAATGTATTTCGGCAATTACACCTGTCTGGTTTACCTCGCGCAAACGAATTCGGAAGCATTGACCGAACAGGCGCGTGCGGCGGCGGAACAGCTCGGTTTGCGGTTTGAACGTGTTTTCACCGGCATGGGTGAAATGGTGCCGGAACTGGACGCGGCCATGCGGGAGGCGATGTGGCAAAGCTGAAGATTGTCTATTGGCGTGATATACCAGGCCAGGTCGTGATTCGCGAGGGCAGGCGCAGTACCCGCATTCGCCTTCCGGGTCGGTTTATGAAGGCGATAGAACGCGCCGCGTACCGCCTCAAGAAAACACAGCAAGATGCCTGGTTCGAACCCTGGCATGACGTTAGCCAGCCGTATAACGGCGATATCAAGGTCGAAGCAAAGCAGCTGGTGCATCAACTGGAACAACATTATACGCACCAGGTGCTGGAAACTTTAATTCGTGCCAGCGGCGTCGACGAAAGCCGAAGCCTGGACACCTGAGCGGAGCCACCCGTGTATATAATTCGTCAGTGGCCGGTTACCCATTCGAGAAAACTCGAATCATTGTACCGTCACTTTGAGCGTGCATTGATCAAACTGCACCCGTTGTTTAAAACGCTGGGTTACAAGCGGTTTGAAAAGCCGCTTGGAATATTCGAAAAAGCGGTGAAAGGGCTGATGTTCGATTGCCAGATGTCGAGCGTCGAGATGTGCGCGCTGCTGACTGAGGTGGGTTATTCACCGGTGTTACAAATCTCCTGTCGTGACAAGAATCGAATCGCGATTCAGGGTGATGTGCTTGGCGCGGCCGCGATGGGAGTCTCCAATGTGCTTTGTCTGAGCGGCGATGGCGTCCAGGCTGGTGACCACCCCGAAGCCAGGCCGGTGTTCATATTCCGGATGCGATTGTCGAACGTCTCGAAGGAGCACAGGAGCCCAAGCTGGAAGGTCGTAAAATCTGTGTCCAACTGATCCGGCAGATCAGGGAAATCGAAGGTGTCAGCGGGGTGCACGTCATGGCTAATCGGCAGGAAGCGGCGGTCGGTGAAATTATTCAACGATCGGGGGTCCTCGACGGGCGCGTTCCGTGGTACCCGGGTTGTGAGATCCAGTTCAGCTTGAGCTTTACGGCGAATTGGTTTTTGAGTTAGTAAGCAGATATTTTTGAGGATATAAAAATGACCGAAACGGTTGTTAGTTCAGCTACCAGGGAGTTAGCCATCGGCTTCGATCGCCCGTTCGTAATCATCGGTGAGCGTATCAATCCAACGGGTCGCAAGATCATGGCCGAAGAAATGAAAAATGGTGATTACAGCCGCGTGCAAAGCGATGCCATTGCGCAGGTCGAGGCCGGTGCGCATATGCTCGATGTCAACGCCGGTATCCCGCTCGCAGACGAACCGCGGATCCTGTCCGAGGCGATTCAACTGGTGCAAAGCCTGACCGATGTGCCCTTGAGTATCGATTCTTCGATCATCGATGCCCTCGAAGCCGGGCTCGGTGTTTACCAGGGTAAGGCGCTGGTAAATTCGGTCACCGGAGAAGACGAGAGTCTCGACCGGGTACTACCGCTGGTGAAGAAGCATGGCGCCGCGGTGGTAGCTATCTCGAATGACGAAACCGGTATATCGGAAGACATCGACGTACGCTACAAGGTCGCCAGGAAAATTGTTGAACGTGCGGCAGACTACGGCATCCCGGCCTGTGACGTTGTCGTCGACCCGTTGGTAATGCCGATCGGTGCAATCAATTCTGCCGGACGCGAAGTGCTCAGGCTGATCCATCGTTTGCGCACCGAGCTCAAGGTCAATACTACCTGTGGTGCATCAAATGTCAGTTTTGGGCTGCCCAATCGCAACGGCTTCAATGGCGCGTTTATCAGTATGGCGATTCAGGCGGGAATGACCTCGGCAATCACCAACCCGCTGCACGCCGAGGTAGTGGCAGCGAGTCTCGGAGCCGATGTCATGCTGGGCAAGGATCCGGATTGCGCTCGATGGATCAAGCAGTTCCGTGAACCGGCACCGGAGGGTATCATTCGGGGTACCGGTCGCCGTGGCGGTCGTCGTCGTCGCTCGGCAGCTTGAGTCGGTAATTTGAGTTTCGGTGATATAAGGGTGGATCAGGAAGTCAATGTTTTGTTTATGCCTTCGGGGCTGCGTGGACAGGTTCCAGTCGGGACTACCGTGCTTCAGGCCGCGCAGCGACTGGGTGTCGATCTTGAATCAATTTGCGGTGGGCAGGGTAAATGCCGCAAGTGCCAGGTGTTGCCCCAGCAGGGTGAGTTTTCCAAGCACGGTATCACTTCGCGTGCCGATCATCTTTCCGAGCTGACCGAAACCGAACTCCATCATCAATCCAGGAATCGCCTAAAGGGTGCTCGGCGCCTGGGTTGTAACGCGCGTATCCTCGGCGACCTGGTGGTCGATGTTCCCGAGGAAAGCCAGCAGCACAAGCAGCATATTGCCAAGGCGGTAACCGCCTACGATATCCAGGTACAGCCTGCCTTGCACCTGTACACGGTAACCTTACCCGAGCCCGATATGCATTCGCCGATTTCCGACAAGCGTCGCCTGCAGCAGGCGCTGGTCAGCGAACATGAACTGCCGGTGATGGATTGCGATCTGTCGCAGCTGCGACTATTGCAGCCCGCCCTGGCCAGGGCGGGTCGGCAGATAACCGTGGCGGTATACCAGTTTCAGCAAATTATCGGAATCTGGCCGGGAGAAAAGAAAGAAGTTTACGGGCTGGCGGTTGATCTCGGATCGACCACGATCGCGGCTCAGCTCTGTAACCTGAATACCGGAGAGGTTGTCGCCACCGCCGATACCATGAATCCGCAAATTCGTTTCGGCGAGGACCTGATGAGTCGGGTCTCTTACGTGATGATGAATGAAGGCGGGGATACCGCGATGACGGAGGTTGTGCGCGAAGCCTTTAACCAGCTTGCCAAACGCGCTGCCAAATCAGCCGGAATCCAGCGACAAGATATCCTCGACATGACCGTGGTTGCCAACCCGATCATGCATCACCTGTTTCTCGGGATCGATCCGACCCCGCTGGGTACGGCCCCGTTTACGCTGACAACCGATCAAACCCAGATCTTACGTGCCGCCGATCTCGACATCCAGTTACACCCGGAGGCACGCGTCTGTACCTTACCCTGCATTGCCGGGCACATCGGTGCCGACACCGCCGGGGTCATCCTGTCGGAACGCCCTGATCTGGCAGAGGAGTACGTGCTGCTGGTCGACGTCGGAACCAATGCCGAAATCGTGCTGGGCAATCGCAATCGATTGTTGGCTGCATCGAGTCCAACCGGGCCGGCTTTCGAAGGTGCGCAAATTTCCTCGGGACAGCGGGCGGCACCGGGCGCGATCGAGCGCGTCCGCATCGACCCGGTAACGCTGGAACCGAAGTTTCGAGTGATCGGTTGTGAAGCCTGGTCCGATGATCCTGAATTTGCCGAAAAGAGCGCTCGAATAGGGGTTAGTGGAATTTGTGGATCGGGTATCATCGAGGTTGTTGCGGAAATGTTTCTTGCCGGGATCATCGATCAGGATGGCGTGGTCGGACCGGTTGAAGGCAAACACAGTGCGCGCATCGTACTGGATGGACGCACTTATACTTACCTGCTGCAGCATGGCGACCGCTCGATTCGAATCACCCAAAACGACGTGCGCGCAATCCAGCTTGCCAAGGCGGCATTGCACGCGGGTACCCGCCTGTTGATCGATCGCATGGGCATTGAAAAAGTCGATCGCATCAGTTTTGCGGGGGCGTTCGGTAGCCATATCGATGTCAAGTACGCGATGGTATTGGGCTTAATCCCTGACTGTGATCTCAAAAACGTCGGTTCTGTCGGTAACGCCGCAGGGACCGGAGCGCGTATCGCCCTGCTGAACTTTCCTTCGCGCCTCGAAATTGGTGAAATCCTGCCCAAGGTGGAAAAGATTGAAACCGCGCTTGAGCCTAAATTTCAGCAGTATTTTATCGAGGCGATGGCGCTTCCTCACAAGACCGATAAATATCTGGAGCTTAGCAAGGTAGTTACGATTCCGGAGCCAAAACCCAGGGTCGATAGTTCCTCCGGTCATGATCGTAAGCGTGGTTCGCGCAGACGGCGCGGTCGAGTCTAGCCCGCGATATCGGTTTTGTCCTGAGCCGATTTGGCCTGCAGTTTGCGACGTTCGTCGCGCGGCGGTATGCCGAACAAATCCCGATAACATTTACTGAAATGCGGTGCCGAAATAAATCCGCAGGCGAGGGCAATATCGACGATGGATTTGCTGGTTTGGAGTAATAGCAGCCGAGCCCGGTTGAGACGCAGATTCAGATAGTAGCGGGTCGGCACGCAGTTTAAATGTTTTTGAAACAGTCGTTCCAGCTGGCGCCTGGAGATGCCGACATAGTTGGAAAGTTCATCAAGACTGATGGGCTCCTCGGTATTCGCTTCCATCAGGATTACCGCTTCGGTCAGCTTGGGCTGGTTGGAGCCCAGTGCAAGGTGTAGCGGTATTCTTTGCCGATCATCGGAACTTCGAATTCGTTCGCACATGAACTGTTCCGATATATGCGTGACCAGCTTGTTGCCGTGGCGGTCGTGGATCAGTTTCAGCATCATATCCAGCGATGCCTGCCCGCCCGCGCAGGTGATGCGATCACGATCGAATAAAAACAGATCATCGGTTACCCGGACTTCGGGAAATTCTTCTCGCAGGCTGGCGATATTTTCCCAGTGAATCGTGCATTTGTAGCCATTCAGCAACCCGGCGCGTGCCAACAGATAACTGCCGGTACATAGAGCTCCGAGTTTTATGTTATTGCGTTTGGCAACACGCCGCAGCGAAAACTGCAGTTGTTTGGACCAGGTATCGGCTATATCGGCGCCACCACAAACGAATAAAACTCCGATTTCACCGATATCTTCGATACTGTTGTCGGGTGTAATTTCGAGCCCGTTACTGGCCTTTTCGGGCAGCCCGTCGATGGTGCAGACACTCCATCGGTAGAGTTCTCTGTCAGCGACGCGATTCGCCATACGCAGCGGCTCGATAGCAGAGGAGAATGCAATCATCGAATAATTGGGGACTTGCAAAAAACCTAAATGCTCGGGCTTCGAAGTGTTTATATCGTCACTCATAAAGCTGGTGATAGCGAAGTACGATTCAGATATGATCACATGATGACCAATCGTCAAAATACTAGCCGCTAAATCCCCCTATTGCACGATATTTCTACGCGCGCGATAAGGTTCTATGGACAACCTGCCATTTCGATGATGACATTGAATTGACTTAATTTTTTGAGAGAATCCCAACGGGGTACTAGTGAAACCCCACACGCCTGAGCGGGACGGTCCGACGCATCGGGCCAGCGGCTTACTGAAAGCGGGGATCTTGTAAAGGTGGCGCGTTGTAAGATCCACACTTTCGCGGGGATGACTTTTTTGGAGGGGCGCCTTCGGCGCCCAGGTTGTTTAGACTATGGAATCGGGCATTGAGTCTTTGCGTTGTTTGATGAAGACCAGCAAGGCTTCGTCGATCGCCGGGTCGAGCGCGGGTGCCTCGTATTCGGCAAGGATCTTCTTGAAGCGTGCGTTGCAGCGCTGTGCGTGATCGAGGCTGCCTTCCGACTGCCATTGTTCGAAACTGTTGTTATCGGTAATCGGCGATCGGTAGAACGCGGTCTTGAAATTATTTTGCGTATGGTTACAGCCGAGGAAGTGAACCCCCGGTCCGACTTCTCGAATCGCATCCATGGCCTGACCGTTTTCGGACAGGTCGACACCTTTGGCCAGGATTTCCATCATTGCGGCCTGATCCGCATCCATGATGAATTTTTCGTAGCCCATGGCGAGACCACCTTCCAGCCAACCGGCGGTATGCAGCACGAAGTTAACGCCTGCCATGACTGCTGGATAAAGGGTGGCGGCGGCTTCGTAGGCCGCCTGTGCGTCGGGTAGCTTGGAGCCGCAAAGCCCACCGCCGGAACGGAACGGCACGCCGAGTCGTCGAGCTAACGCTGCCATGATATAAAGCACCAGGGCGGGTTCGGGCGTACCGAAGGTCGGAGCACCGGATTGCATCGACATCGAACTCGCAAAGCTGCCGAAGACAACGGGTGCACCGGGATTGACCAGCTGCACGAAAGTCATTCCGGCCAGCGCCTCGGCTAGTGACTGTGCCGCGGTACCTGCCACCGTAACCGGAGACATCGCGCCGGCGAGAATAAACGGTGTGATTATCGTGGCCTGGTTGTTTTCGGCATAAACCTTGGCCGCACCCAGCATGGTATCGTCGAAGGTCATCGGCGAGTTGGCATTGATCAGGCTGGTCGCGTAAGTGCGCGGCCGCCCGGTTTCCGCGTCGATGTAATTTTCACCGGCGATGATCTTGATCATTTCAACCGTATCCTGCGCGCGTTCCGGCGCGGTTACCGAGCCCATGAAGGCCTTGTCCGAATACTTGATATGCGAGTAAACCATGTCGAGATGGCGTTTATTGACCGGCACGTCGACCGGTTCACAAATGGTACCGCCGGAATGATGCAGGCTCGGCGACGAGTAGGCCAGTTTGACGAAATTCTGAAAGTCCCCGATGGTCGCATAGCGACGCCCCTGGTCGAGGTCAAATACGAAAGGACTACCGTAAGCGGGAACGAAAACGGTGTTGTTGCCGCCGATCCGGACATTACGAGCCGGATTACGCGCGTGTTGCGTGTACTCGGCAGGCGCGGAGGCCTGGATAATGGAACGGCACAGGTCCTTTGGAAAACGCACCGTGACCCCGTCCACTTCGGCGCCACCTCGTTTAAGGATATCAAGCGCTTCAGGCATATCGCGAAATTCAATACCGATTTCTTCGAGGATGGTATCGGCATTGTTTTCGATGATTTGCAGGCCTTCTTCGTCAAGCACCTCGTAAAGGGGAATCTTGCGGGTGATATAGGGTAGGCTGGCGATTTCGACTACGGAACCGGCACGACGAGCATCGCGTCTACCGCGGCCACGTCGTCCCCTGCCGGGTCGCTTAACTTCGCTCATCGATAACTCCCGTCATACCCGGTCGAATAAATGGTGATTGAGCCGGTTAGTATGGTTTCAGGTGCTTGACTGGGCTGATCTATGCGCGACTCTCAACTGTTCGCCAGCGCCATCCGGTCACCAGGGTTATAAACGGTTGCGAGTTGTGGATAGATGTAATTGCGATAGAATGAGATTAAAGTAATTAACCCATACTCGGGGGCTCAGGAAATAAGCGACGACACCGAAATTATCGGCATCCTGTTGATCGAGGGCTACCCGATCATTCCGTTCAGTTGCGTGGTTGATTCGCTACGAACCGCCAACAGGCTATCCGGGAAGGCTCTTTTCCAGTGGGAATACTACGCCGCTGACGATAACCCGGTTACCGCATCCTGTGGAATTACCGTGCCTACCCGGGCGTTGCATGAAGCCAGGGATCTTGAAACCCTGGTAATCGTCGCTCCCAATACCGCGCAGCATTTTGATGACGCCAATACCATCAAATTACTGAAAATGCTGGATAAACAAACGATAAATCTGGGTTCCGCCAGTTCTGGGAGCTTTATCCTTGCCCGCGCCGGGTTGCTGGATGAGTGTCGTTGTACCATTCACTGGGAGAACATACCCGTATTCAAAGAACTCTATCCGCAGCTTGATGTTGCGTTCACGCTTTACGAGATAGCCGAGCGCCGATTCACCTGTTCGGGGGGTACCGCGGCGCTGGATATGATGCTCAAGCTTATCGAAAATCAACACGGCCGCCAGCTCGCGCAAAAAATATCACAGCAGTTTCATCACGATCGCATTCGGACCGAAATCGATTCACAGCAGATGGCGGATCGCATCGATCTGGCGATGAGTGCACCCAAGCTAATCGATGTAATCAACCTGATGGAAAACAATATTGAAGTCCCACTACCGTTACCGTCAATCGCAGCGAAATGCGATTTGTCGCTGCGTCAAATTGAACGCCTGTTTCATAAATATCGCGACCTGACCCCGAGTCAATATTACCTGTCGTTGCGCCTGATGCACGCAAAGCAGTTGCTACTCAATACCAACCGAAGTGTTATCGACATTTCGATCGCCGCTGGTTTTCAAACCCAGTCTTATTTTACCGCCTGCTACCGCAAGCATTTCGGTAGTTCGCCACGCAATCACCGGTTCCGGGTTGCAACCGAAGGAAAAGCTTAGCCGGGGCTGGAATGACTTCGCCCGTCTATGTCCTCGGTGCCGGAATTGTTGGTATTTGCTGTGCGCTCGAACTGCAGCGGCGGGGTTATCATGCGGTTTTTGAACCATCGGCGGGATGCGGTCTGTCCGGTCCGATCTTCGATGTCGATGCCAGCTACGTGATGGCGCCGATGGAAACGGCGCCGAACCCACAGCAGCTGATGCGGGTGATTCCGCGAATCCACGAGGCTTTCCCGGTCGATAAAATCCTGCTGCATGAACCCTGGATGGGGAGGCGCCCTACGGTGCCGGACACATTGCCTATAATTGGTCCTGCCCCACGGCACCGAAATCTGTGGTTTGCATTTGCACATTCGCATATGGGACTGACCCTGGGGCCGATCACGGGGCAGTTGATCGCCAATTTCATCAGCGCTAGCGAACAGCCGTTTTCGCCCGATGCCTGCGACCCCGCGCGTTATCTTTAGTAGTCTAGCCGAATTTATTCAGGCTCCTGACCGCGCCGGAACGGCCGAGTAGCTGGCGAAAATCGGCGATTTCGCCACGCTTGTATTGCGTGGCTTCTTTTAACGCCGCCTGGAATTCATCGGATTTCAAAATGGAGACATATCGATCGACGACATTTGACAGGGGTTCGTAGGGTAGTTCACAAGCCTTGGCGTACTGATTGGTAGCTTCGTTGGTAATATCAGCAACCCTGGGGGCGCTGTCAACAAGGTCGAACGACATATGCAGGCTGAAGGGCGCCGTGGTGACACAACGATGGGGAACGCCCGCGCGCAGGTAAAGCGCATCGCCGGGACGCATCGATACCTCTTGCATTACCGGCCCCAGTTGCTGGTCATTCAAGTTCTGAATGTCTGCGTAACGGCGCTGCTGCGGTGTAAACAGTTGCCAGGTTTTTTTACCGTCCAGATGCACCACCAGTACATCGTCGGCGTCGCAATGACCTTCGTAGGCTTCGTTATCCTGTTGCGAAAAAAAGACTTCGGCATTCGCCAACACACAGGGCAGTGAATCATCGAGCCTGGCGACGAATTCATTGATATTCGCATCGAGAACATCGATTCCCTCCAGCACCACGGCAGCTCCCTTGTTGATTTCGTTACTGAGGACTTCTTTGTCCATAAACTTGAGTTGTTTGTTTTGCACGGTTTTATAAAAACAGGATTTTTCCAGTTCTACGCGAACACCATTGAGTTTGGCGTATACCCAGTCCGGTTGTAACAACGGATTATTCAGGTGGTGCTGGAAATCGCGGACTGTGAAAAAACTCGGTTTGTTGATAACCCCCGACTTGTAATTGAAAGCCGGCGGCAGGTCCTGCCGTTGTCTGTAAAAAAAATCAAGCAGTGACTGGAGTTCTTTATGCAGCTTTTGTTTCATTTTCGGGATCTCGTTACTTGCATGACATTATCTAACATTCGTTCCATGGTACCAAGTATGACGGCGTTGAATTCAGGTCTTCTGGAAATGAAATTTGGCAAATTCCCGGGGCAAGGGGGCAATTCCAAGGATAAAATCGGCCGCCCGTGCTGCGATCATTAATGTTGGCGCGTTGAGATTTCCGCTGACGATCCGGGGCATGATCGAGGCGTCTACCACGCGCAGTCCCTCTATCCCGTGAATTTTCATTTGCGCATCGACGACCGAGTTGTCGTCTTTACCCATGCGGCAGCTACAACTGGGGTGAAAATCGGTGGATGCGGTCGCGCGAATCCAGTTTTCGATTTCCGTGTCGGACTTGATATCCGGCGCCGGCTCGGTGCGATCCCCGCGAGATGCGATGAACGCGGGCTGCCACAGCAGTTCATGCATCTTGTGAAAACCTTCAACCAGTTCGTGTAAATCCTGTTGTTTCTCCAGGTAGTTGAAATGTACCTCGGGTTTATCCGCCGGATTGGCCGAATTAAGCGAAATAAAACCTCGGCTCGCAGGCCGAAGCTGGTCTACCTGCAGTGTGAAACCGCGCGACAATTTTATTTTACGGCCATCATAGGTTACCGATATCGGCGCAAAATGATATTGCAGGTTGGGGTAGTCTACGCTTTCGTTGCCTCGAATCAGGCCCCCGGCTTCCCAGATATTGGACGCTCCGAAGCCATCTTTTTTAGCCAGCCAGCGCAAACCGATTGCCAGTTTATTCCAGGGTTTGGCGTTGTTTTCATAGGTTATCGGCCGGGTGCATCTCCAGCCGCAATGAATCTTCAGGTGATCCTGCAGGTTTTGCCCAACTCCCGGCAATTCATGCCGAACCGTAATGCCGTGTTTATTCAGTTCCGCGGCCGGACCGATACCGGAAAGCATCAACAGTTGCGGTGACTTGATCGCGCCACAGCAAACGATTACCTCGCGCCTGGCCCGAATGACCCGGACCTTTCCCTGGTGCTGGAATCTGACCCCGGTAGCACGTTTGTTTTCGAGTAATACCTGTTCAACCAGGGCGTGAGTCACCAGTTCCAGATTGGTTCGCGCGAGCGCCGGTTTGAGGTGCGCGACCGCGGCGCTGCAACGACGCCCATTGACAATGGTGGCGTCCAGGCGCGCCAATCCCTCGGGTTTGTAGCCGTTGAGGTCGTCCGACTGCCCTTGACCCGAAGTCGCGCCCGCTTCCAGAAATGCATCGAACAACGGATTGACGAGCCTGGCCCGTGACACCCTCAACGGTCCGCTATCGCCACGCCATTCGCTGGCACCGCGCTCGGAAGTTTCGCCGCTTTTGAAATAGGGCAGGCAATCGGCGTAACTCCATCCTTTGAGGCCGAGTTCATCGTTCCAGCGATCGTAGTCTTTCGGGTGGCCGCGCATGTATACCATTGCGTTTATCGAAGAAGACCCGCCCAGTACCTTGCCACGCGGCAGCTCCACTTTGCGTTGTTGAAGTGCCGTTTCATCCTCGGATTCATAGTTCCAGTTGATAGCGGGATCCTTGTAGACGCTATGTACGCCCGCAGGGATGTGAATTAACAGCTTGTTGTCCATCGGACCGGCCTCGACCACTAGCACCGCATGCTCACCGCTTTCACTCAAACGATTGCCGAGCACACAACCGGCAGAACCCGCGCCGAGAATAATGTAGTCGTATTCGTTTTTCATGCGCAGAGCATCGCAAGGGTTCGGTTTGGCGTCAATCGCTATAAAACAACCCGGTTGCCTGAAATGGCTGCAATGTGATATCACATTGCAGCCATTTCAGGCTTCGCCTATGATCGCAGCAAATACAGATATCACAGGATCCAGATGACCGAAGTTTTCGATTTTGATCAGGAAATTGATCGTGGCAATAGCGGTAGTGCCAAGTGGGAAAAGTATCGTAATCGGGATATCCTGCCGATGTGGGTCGCGGACACCGATTTCGCGGTTGCCCCTGAAATACAGCGGGCGTTACACCAACGCGCCGAGCATCCCGTGTTTGGTTACACGCAGACACCGGCGCAGCTGCTCGAGCTTATCGTTGAGCGTATGCAGCGGCTTTACAACTGGCGCATCGATCCCGGGTGGATAGTACCCTTACCCGGCATCATCGGCGCGCTTTACCTCGCCTGTCGCGCCAATGGCAAACCGGGCGACAAGGTATATTTACCAGAAGTGATCTACCCCCCTTTCGCCAAAGCACCCGGGTTTGACTCCCGCGTAAACCAACCGATTCCAATGCGTAATATTGAACAGCGCATGATCATCGATCTCGACTGGCTCAGGCAGCAACCGGATCGTCCCGGACAGGTACTATTGTTCTGCAATCCCCAGAATCCGGGTGGGTCGATTTATCGTCAGCAGGAATTGCAGGACCTGGCCGATATTGTCGAGCAGCAGAAGCTGATCCTGGTTTCGGATGAAATTCATTGTGATTTGATTCTGGACAGGGATAAAAAGCATGTTCCGATAGCATCGCTGAATTCACAAATAGAGCAGCGCTGTATTACCCTGATGGCCCCGAGCAAGACCTTCAATCTCTCCGGGCTCGGATGCGCGTTTGCCATTATTCCAAATACCCGCTTACGCCGCGGGATGAAGGTGGACCCGTATATCGTTCCGCATGTGAATATAATGGGCTTTACCGCGGCCGTTGCGGCCTACCGGTTTGGCGATGAATGGAATCATCAGCAATGCCGGTACCTCGCCGCCAGTCGGGACTACCTGATCGATGAAATTAATCGTATTCCGGGATTGCGCCTGGGTCCGATCGAGGCCACTTTCCTTGCCTGGATTGACGTATCCGCACTCCGACTCGAAGATCCGATGAGGTACTTTGAAGTTGCCGGGGTGGGCATGTCACCTGGGCGCGAATTCGGGGATAAGGGTTTCATGCGCCTGAATTTCGGTTGCCCGCGCAGCCGGGTTGAGCAGGCGGTCGAGCGAATTCAAAGGGCGGTCGAAGCCCATCACTTTTAACCCGGCGCTCATGTCGTTATTGTCTTTTGTTAGGTCGTTTCAGATCGGCGTCCGCTAAATTAAATCAGATATGCTGATGTTATCGATGACCAGGGCGCCGCAGTTGCGATCACCTGGCCCCGGCAACAACGAGCAAGACAGGTTAGGCAATGGCAGTTCCTTCGCATGTAAAATATCTGATTATCGGTGCCGGCATCCATGGCCTCAGTACGGCCTATCACCTGGCGCAACAACTGAAGGCGAGTGGCAACGGAGATGGCAGGGATATCCTGGTTGTCGACAAGGGTGGTATTGCCGCCGGTGCCTCCGGTATTGCCTGTGGAGTGGTGCGCAACAATTACTTTCAGCCGGCCATGCGTGAATTGATGGCGCATAGCGTCAGTGTCTGGGAAACCGATCCGCAAGGCTATAGTTATCATCCCGTCGGCTATTTGCAAATCAGTCCGGAAAGCATGCACGAAGATGTCGCAAGCATTGCCAGACAGCAAAAGGAAATTGGCTATGAGTCGACTTTCATCGAAGGTGAAAAAGAGTCGGCGGATTACATGAAGACCCTGTTCCACGACTGGCGGGCAAGCGGTATCACCTCGGTACTGCATGAAAAACGGGGTGGCTATGCCAACAATACCAGGGCCATGTATGCGCTTGCCACCAAGGCGGAGAACGAGGGCGTCAGAATTTTAACCGGTTGTACCGTAACCGGATTCAAAAGCGATTCAGCCGGCGATGCGATCAGAGCGGTCGAGACTGACAAGGGTGAGATTGGCTGCGATCAGGTGATTGTAGGTGCCGGACCCTGGGCCAAAATCATTTGGGATATGCTCGAGTTACCGAAGACAGTTTCGATCAAAACTGCCGATGGTAGGGTGCATGATGATGTGCCGATGTGGATTTACTGGTCACTGCAGGAAGGAACCCTCGGGGTCGATCCGGAGTTGCAGAAAACCAATGACGGGAAATTTCCTCCGGTTATTCACGTCGATAGCAATGAGCCGCTCTACTCGATCTATGACGGTAGCCTGATCACCGACAAGATGTGGGGTATTTACTACAAGCCGGATTTCCACTTTGGCGGTATCCAGGGCGGTGCTGCACCCTACGCGATCGAAACCGATCCAGACGATGTGGCGGTAGACCCCTACGGTGTTGATTCACCTGATTTCATCGTCGGGGAAGATTTCGCGCACATGTGGGTCTCGGCCCTCGCGCATTGTCAGAAGCGTTTCGAGGACAAGTTCGAGTTTTACAAGAATGAACCTTCGGGCGGCATCGGTTCGTTTACCCCGGACAGCTTCCCGGTATTCGACCGGTTTCGCGAAAACTGCTACCTGATCGCCGATTCCAATCACGGTTACAAAATGCTGGGTGTGGGTAAACTGGTGGCTGAAGAAATCTGCGGTCAGCAAAGTGCCCTGCTGGAGCCTTTCCGGTTTTCGCGTTACGCCGAGGGCAAACTGCACCCGGTATCCAATAGCCCGTTTCCCTGGAGCTGACAGACCCGTGACCGTGCGATTCACGCGATCACGGTTATGTCATCCCGCAAAGTGCGTCAGCAATTCCCGATGCGTCGGACCGCCGGGATCTTGTCACAATGAGAATATCTCCGCTACTGGCCTGCGCCTCGGCGCAGGCTTTTTTTTAGCAACAGGCGGAATCAGAGCGCGCCTGCTGTTGCCGGGGCGTGCAACTGGATGAGTCAGCTTGCTTCGATTTAATGATGTCGGTGCCGTAAACCGGGCTTTCACTTCGGGTCAGGAAGGTCTCCCAGGCGATACCTTCGGGATCAAATATCCAGCTCTTTTCGGAATTGGCGTAGCAGCAGGTGGTTTCGCCCTCTTCTATTAGCGGGCCTCCAGCGGTTTTCAGACGGGCATAGACTTCGTTGAGCTCATCATCATTCTCAACCTGGATGCCGAGATGATCGACTCCCTTTTGCTTGTCGCGGGTCGTGATCGCGAAGTTGACGCGTGGATCGTCCGGCATCCATTTGGCATAGTCGTGCTTCAGGACAACAGGTTCGGTATCGAACAGCGAGGTATAAAATCCGATTGACGCGTCGAGGTCGCTGACGGCAAGGTTAACGTGCAGTCTTTTCATTTGTGTTCTCCGATGGTGTTGATTGAGGCACCGCAGCTTGACAAAAAACTGTCGATTACCGGGGTGCAGATTTCGGGACTTGCCTGACAGCAATCTTCCATCAAAAAGGAAAGCAGGTCGCGAGTGCCGTCGAACTTTATGCTGTAGATCACCGAGCGACTTTTCCGTCTTGAACCGATAAGCCCCGCGTTAACCAGGATTGACAGGTGCGAGGACAGGGTATTGTGCGGAATCTGCAGCGAACGTGCGATCTCACCTGCCGCAAGGCCCTCTGGGCCGCCGTGAACAAGTAGCCTGAAAGCTTCGAGCCGTGATTCCTGGGAAAGTGCGCTAAGCGCTTTGGTCGCGGTATGTATATCCATATGTCGACTATAGTAGACATATGGATATTAATCAACTAAATGATATTCCCCCGGGGTATTAATTTTTCCAAACGATTGACGACCCTTCGAAAAAGGAATAATAAGTATCCCGGAATATGGGAATCCAGAATATGACACAGTCATTCGATTACATTATCGTCGGCGCCGGTTCGGCGGGTTGTGTGCTCGCCAATCGTCTCAGTGAAGACCCGAGTATTACCGTCGCCTTACTCGAGTTTGGCGGTAGCGACAGCAGCATTTTTATCCAGATGCCGACCGCTTTATCCATCCCCATGAATATGAAAAAGTACAACTGGTTCTACCAGACCGAACCCGAGCCTTATCTCGATAATCGGCGCATGCACTGTCCGCGCGGCAAGGTGCTGGGTGGGTCGTCTTCAATCAACGGTATGGTTTACGTGCGCGGTCACGCCATGGATTTCGAAGAATGGGAAATGCAGGGCGCCAAACACTGGGGCTATCGGCATTGTCTGCCCTATTTTAAAAAAGCCGACGATTGGGCCTTTGGCAGCGATGACTACCGTTCCCAGGACGGGCCCCTGGCGGTAAACAATGGCAACAATATGCAAAACCCCCTGTACCGGGCCTTTATCGAAGCGGGCCGGCAAGCCGGTTACATGAAGACGGATGACTACAATGGACACCAACAGGAAGGCTTTGGCGCGATGCATATGACGATCAAAAACGGCGTGCGCTGGTCTGCTGCGAACGCTTATTTGAAACCGGCCCGCCAAAGGCCCAATTTAAAAGTCATCACCGCTGCCTTGAGCCAGCGCATCCTGTTTGATGGAAAACGCGCCAGCGGGGTCGAATTTACTCGCGATGCCAGTAAACAGAGTTTGAGTGCCCGACGTGAAGTGATTTTAAGCGCCGGGCCGATCGCCTCACCGCATCTGCTGCAGCTTTCCGGGATTGGACCCGGCGCGGTTTTACAGCAGGCCGGCATCGAAGTGCTGCATGATTTGCCGGGAGTCGGGGAAAATCTGCAGGACCACCTCGAGTTTTATTTCCAGTTTCGCTGCAAGCAACCGATTACGCTCAATGCCGAACTCAACCCATGGCGAAAATTTTTAATCGGCACTCGCTGGTTGTTTACCAAATCAGGCCTTGGCGCGACCAACCATTTCGAGTCCTGTGCGTTCATACGTTCAAAGGCCGGTGTGAAATGGCCGGATATTCAATATCACTTCCTGCCCGGAGCGATGCGTTACGATGGCCATGCCGCCTTCGATGGTCATGGCTTCCAGGTGCATGTCGGGCATAACAGACCCCAAAGTCGAGGCACTGTCAGGGCGCGCACCCCTAGCGTGCAGGACAAGCCCGAGATCATTTTCAACTATCTGCAGGCGCAGCAGGATATCGAGGCCTACCGTGCCTGCGTGCGATTGACGCGCGAGATCATTGGTCAGCCGGCGATGGATTGTTACCGCGACTCCGAGATTCAGCCCGGCGAGTCGATTCAGACCGATGAAGAAATCGATGCCTTCGTGCGGGGTGCGGTGGAATCGGCCTATCACCCGTCCTGTGCCTGTCGCATGGGTGAAGACGACATGGCAGTAGTCGACTCAGAAACGCGGGTGCGTGGTATCGAAGCCTTACGCGTGGTCGATTCGTCGATTTTCCCGATTATCCCCAACGGCAACTTGAATTCACCAACCATCATGCTCGCGGAACGCGCCGCCGACATCATCAAGGGCCAGGGCATGCTCGAGCCATCGGACGCCAGCGTCGGTCTCGGCCAGGACTGGGAGACCCTGCAACGCTCTACCAGCACTGACTAGACATCTTTGCGTCGACATCGGGGGACGGTATACCTAATTTCCCGATAAGCAGTTTATTACTAATAGGTATACTGTCTTCCGCATGCACTTGCACTAAAACCCTGGATCTCGAAAACCCTATAGAAGCTGATCATTCTTTTCGCAATATTGTTGAGCCTTACAAGTCTGGTTCGAGCGGATACCGGGCAGGATGATCTGGTCAGCGCCAAGGATGCGTTTGAAAGCGTAAAGGTTGCGATGTCCAGCCAAATCAACACCCTTCACCAGCAACAGCGAGTCGCAATATGGACTCAATACTACCTGGCGCTCGAGCATCTTCAACGAATGGATATCCATCAGCAGATGATGGTTCAGCATAAAATGGATCGCGGCGAACAGTTTCGCGAAGCGCATACCGAATTCACCCAGGCGCTCGGGGAACTGATTGAGCTACTTCCTGAATCTGCCAACCTGCTGCAATGAATCCACGGCAAAAAATCTGTTTAGAAAGCCTGACAGCTTTTCTTCGAAGGCCCGTAACCCTCCCGGGTTGGGGTGATCGCCGGGTCGGTGTTTAACCGACGATGGCGAGCAGGACACCGGCGGCGACGGCAGAGCCGATGACGCCGGCCACGTTGGGACCCATGGCGTGCATCAGCAGGAAGTTTTGCGGGTTGGCCTGCAGGCCGATCTTGTTGGCGACGCGCGCCGCCATCGGCACCGCCGATACGCCGGCAGCGCCGATCAGCGGGTTGACCGCCTTGCCGGTGACACGATACATGATTTTACCCATCAGCAGTCCGGCCGCGGTTCCAAGCGAAAACGCAATAATTCCCAGCAGCAAAATGCCGAGGGTTTCGGCACTCAGAAACGTGTCTGCGGCGAGTTTTGAGCCCACTGACAGTCCGAGAAAAATTGTGACGATATTGATCAGCTCGTTTTGCACGGTATTACTCAAACGATCGACAACGCCGCTTTCCTTCAGCAGGTTTCCGAAACAAAGCATCCCGACCAGTGGAGTCGCGGAGGGTAACAACAGTATCGTCACTACCAGCAGGATCAGTGGGAACAGGATTTTTTCGAGTTTCGAGACCTTGCGCAATTGCGTCATCCTGGTCTGACGTTCCTCTTCGGTGGTCAGCAGTTTCATGATCGGCGGCTGGATAATCGGCACCAGTGCCATGTAGGAATAAGCCGCGACCGCAATCGCGCCGAGTAGATCCGGAGCAAGTTTTGAGCCGACGTAAATTGCGGTCGGACCATCGGCGCCGCCGATGATCGCAATCGCGGCGGCGTCGGCCATGCTGAACTCGATGCCCGGCACAAGATTCATCGCAATCGCGCCGAACAGGGTGAAAAAGATACCGAATTGTGCCGCCGCGCCGAGGATCATCAAGCTGGGTCGTGCCAGCAATGGCCCGAAGTCGGTCATCGCGCCGACCCCCATGAAGATTAACAGCGGGAATACGCCGGTTTCAATTCCGGCGTGGTAAAGAATGCCGAGCAGGCCTTCAGGACCCGAAATTTCCGCGATCGGAATGTTGGCCAGAATCCCGCCAAAGCCGATGGAATCAATAATAGTGGCTCGAACCCTTTTTTGATCGCGAGAAAGATGAGCAGGCCTCCGACCACGATCATGATCACCTGGCCGAAGGTGAAATTGTACAACCCGGTTGATGCCCAGAGCTGTAGTAGACCCTGTTCCATCGCTTTAGCCTATCGTCATCAGGGTTTGCTCGGCCTGGATCGCATCGCCCTTGCTGATGGCGATCGAGCGTATCGAACCGCTGGAGCTGGCACGAATTTCAGTTTCCATTTTCATGGCCTCGACGATCACTAACGGGTCGCCGTCGTTCACCTGATCGCCAACCGCAACCAGGATGTCGATGATACTACCGGCCAGGGGTGCCTTGATTTCTGTTGCACCGGTTACCGGTGCCGGCGCAGCGGCGATGGCGGAAGTCGCCACCGGGGTAATCTGACTGAACTCGGCATCACCCGTCCCAACCACGACATCGTACCGGATTCCATTGACACTGACCTGGTAATTCTCGACGCCAGTTTCGGTTGCAGCCTGGAGGGTATCTGCAGCGGGCGCCGCTGGCACTTCCGGCTCGATACCGGGTGCGGGTTCGAAGGCATCGGCA
The DNA here is from genome assembly GCA_964488685.1 of uncultured Gammaproteobacteria bacterium. Lineage (GTDB taxonomy): Bacteria > Pseudomonadota > Gammaproteobacteria. The sequence continues at coordinate 14,290 of CAZAVY010000024.1, read as the reverse complement.
TTACCGCGATTCTTGAGGAAGTTAATACCGACCTGTTGGAACAGCGCGTAAATAAGAACATCGTCGATTTCGTTTGGCGCAAGTTTGATGTTCTCCTGTTTCGCCATTGCGCGCAGTTCGTCACCGAGCCTGTCCATTTCAGGTTCGATCAAATCGGCGGGTCGACAGGTGACAGGTTCTTCGCCATCTAAAACGCGCTTTTGCAAAGCACTGTTTACCTCGGCCGCAGTGGCGCCGTAATTACCCCGCAAAACGCCTGCGGTTTCCCTGGTGATCGACTTGTAGCGCTCGCCGCTGAGCACGTTGATAACCGATTGCGTACCGACGATTTGTGAAGTCGGTGTGACCAGCGGCACGTATCCCAGGTCTTTGCGCACCGACGGTATCTCTTGCAATACATCGTCAAGCCTGTCGATGGCATTTTGATCGCGCAACTGACTTTCGAGGTTGGTCAACATGCCGCCCGGTACCTGTGCTGTAAGAATCCGTGGATCGACGCCTTTCAACGAACCTTCGAATTTTGCGTATTTCTTGCGCACTTCACGAAAATAGAGCGAAATTTCCTGGAGCAGGTCGAGGTCGAACCCGGTGGCGCGCTCGCTTTCCTGCATGATCGCGACAAATGTTTCGGTTGGTGAATGCCCGTAGGTCAGACTCATTGACGAGATCGAGGTATCGATCATGTCGATGCCGGCGTCGATCGCTTTCATCAGGGTGGCGGTCGAAAGGCCGGTGGTTGCATGGCAATGCATCGTCAGCGGAACTTCACAACTCTGCTTGATACGGCTGACCAGTTCCTCGGCGGTATAGGGTTTGAGCAGTCCGGCCATATCCTTGATGCAGATCGAGTGGCTACCCATATCTTCGAGTTTCTTTGCCATGTCGACCCAGAGATCGACATTGTGTACCGGGCTAAGGGTGTACGAAAGCGCGCCTTGCGCGTGTTTTCCAACCGCGATGGTTGCCTTGATTGAAGTTTCGATATTGCGCATGTCGTTCATCGCATCGAAAATCCGGAACACGTCCACGCCGTTTTCGGCACAGCGTTCGACAAATTTTTCGATCACATCGTCGGCATAGTGGCGATATCCAAGGGCATTCTGACCGCGCAGCAGCATTTGCATCGGGGTGTTGGGCATCGCCGCCTTGAGCTGGCGCAGGCGTTCCCAGGGGTCTTCACCGAGATAGCGGATACAGGCGTCGAAAGTGGCGCCACCCCAGGTTTCGAGCGACCAGTACCCGACCTGATCGAGTTTCGCGGCAATTGGCAGCATGTCCTCGATACGCACCCGGGTCGCCAACAGTGATTGAGATGCATCGCGAAGCACCAGGTCGGTAATCAACAAAGGGTTCGACATTTTCGGTTACCTGTTTTTTCGATATTGATGGATAGCAGTTGAAATCGCCACAATGTGATTGTTATCGATTCCGCTGCTTACCAATCTGGGTGGTGCCGTCACTTCGGCGGGAACGATCTTTGAAACCATGGAAATAATTGCGATCAGCAGAATCAGAATGATAAACACCGCGCCCATCCCCAGGCCCAGTAGCTGTAAACTCTGTATCATTAGATGTTCGATTTCCATGGTTACCCGGCCAGCATGCAAAAAAGACGCAGATTATACTATATGATTTGTGAATTTTAAGCGCCACAAATCAGTGAGTTGGCGTGAACACGATATTTACTGTCGCCGCGTTAATAGTTTGTTCAAAACAATCCTTTTACTTTGCCTGTGAACGCAAACCCTCCACGGTTGCGGTCGGGGTGAGAATGTTTGGATCGAGCTGAATCTCGATCAGAGCCGGTTTGTCAGCTTCCATGCAGCGTTCAAGCGCCGCCTCGAAATCACCGGTTTCGACTACCCGTTCCGCGTGCGCACCATAGGCTTTGGCAAGCGCGACAAAATCCGGGTTTACCATATCGGTGCCGATTACGCGATTGGGGTATTCGCGTTCCTGGTGGGTGCGGATGGTCGCGTAGATACCGTTGTTAACCACGATTACAATGATGTTCGCCCGGTATTGCATCGCGGTGGCGAGTTCCTGGCCGTTCATCATGAAATCGCCGTCACCGGTAACGGCGATCACGCATCGTTCCGGGTAGCGCAGTTTGGCGGCAATTGCGGCCGGCAGACCGTAACCCATGGTGCCGCTGGTCGGTGCCAGTTGGGTGCGAAACCGGCGGTAGCGAAAAAATCGGTGCAACCAGCTGGTATTATTGCCGGCGCCATTGCAGATGATAGCGTCTTCGCGCGTCTGGTTTCTGACATGGTGGATAATATCTGAAAACTGAAGCGGGCCATCGACCGTGATTGATCTGTTCCAGTCGATGTACTCCTGATGCGCCTGTTGAACACGTTGACGGGCCGCATCAGTGTTTACCGATTTCAGCCCGATTCCGGCAAGCGCATTGACAAAATGTCCTGCGCTGGCATTGATCGCTAGATCCGGTTGATAAATATGCCCCAGTTCTTCGGCGCCCGGGTGCACATGGATCAGGGTTTGTCGAGGGCTGGGGATATCGATTAGCGCAAACCCGCCGGTGGTCATTTCACCGAGTCTGGCGCCGATCACCAGCAGACAGTCCGATTCGTCGATGCGACTCAACAGCGCCGGATTGACGCCGATCCCAAGGTCACCGATGTAGTTTGGGTGTTGGTTATCGATAAAATCCTGACAGCGAAAAGAATTGGCGAGCGCCAGGTTGTTGATTTCGGCATACTGCTGCAACTGAATACGAATTGCTTCGCTCCAACCGCTGCCACCGACGATAACGAGCGGTTTATCGGCAGCTGACAGCATTTCGGCTGCCTGCCTGACATCAGCTGCAGCCGGGCTGGTTTTGACTATCTGCCAGGGTTTTGCGTCTTGCGCCGAGGTTTTATCGCTCAGCATATCCTCGGGCAGTGCCAGTACCACGGGTCCGGGTCGTCCGCTGGTGGCTACGCTAAAGGCACGATTCAGATATTCGGGCAAGCGGTCGGCATCATCGATTTGAGCGACCCACTTCGCGACGGGCCCGAACATGCGTCGATAGTCGATTTCCTGGAAGGCTTCACGATCGAAATCCTTGCGCGCGATCTGCCCGATCAACAATAGCATCGGGGTTGAATCCTGCATTGCCACATGCAGGCCACCGCTGGCATTGGTGGCGCCGGGTCCACGCGTGACGAAGCATACCCCGGGTCTTCCGGTGAGCTTGCCTTCCGCTTCGGCCATGTAGGCTGCCCCACCTTCGTTGCGGCAGACTACCAACGAAATTTCGCCGCGATCATAAAGCGCGTCCAGCGCCGCCAGATAGCTTTCACCGGGGATGCAGAAAATGCGTTCTACCGCATTGATTTTTAACGCGTCGATTAAAACTTCGGCGCCGCTACGGGAATTGAATTGTCTGGTCACAGTGGAATAATTTACTTAATCGCATTTAGTGAGAAACTGGTTTTTACCACTGTTCCCGGCGGTGTACATCGCACGCTCGTTACTGCTGATCAGGGTGGTCATATCTTCGTCATGATCCGGATAAAAAGCAATCCCTGCGAGCGGGTAATTTTTTAGCAGCGGCATACCCGTCCTGTCATGATTTGTGTGGTCGAGAAAAAAACAAATGCGGAGATATCGGAAAAACCTTAAGATCCCTATATGAAATCTACCCATGCCAAGGGCCTGATAATTACCGCTTGCGGGGTTCTGATAATTTCTCCGGACGGGTTGTTGACCCGCCTGATCCAAACTGATCACTGGACCATGATTTTCTGGCGCGCGTTGTTTTTATCTGCCGGAATGTGGCTGGTGATAAGTCTGAGCTACCCCAATCGGGTTTGGCAGCAGTACAAAACCGTACGCGGACCAGGCTTGTTGATGGTCGGGACCTATTCGCTTGGCACCATTTCCTTTATTCTTGCAATCACGCATACCAGCGTCGCCAATACCCTGATTATCCTCAGCACTACGCCCCTCTTCGCGGCCATAATCGGGCGCCTGCTGTTGCACGAAAAAATTCGGCCCCGAACGATTGTTGCCTGTGTGCTGGTCACCGCCGGGATCGCGGTGATGACTTCGGGCAGCACGGCACAGCACGGCAGCCAGTTTGGCGATCTGGCAGCCATATTCGGTGCCTTTTTTCTCGCCTGTGGGTTCAGTTTTGTGCGCCGTTTCCCGGGAATATCATCGTTTTCGACAATATCCTGTAGTGGCTTGTTGACCGCTCTGATAATTTTGCCGCTGGCGACACCATTTTCGATATCCCAGTCAGACATGGGTTACCTTTTGATTATGGGCCTGTATATGCTACCGATGGGAACTGCGTTAATGTTTCTCGGGCCGCGCTATATTCCCGCGCCAGAGGTTGGCCTGTTGTTACTGTTGGAGTCGGTCCTGGGCCCGGTCTGGGTGTGGTTGGTGCTCGGTGAAGTACCGGGATTCAGCACCCTGGCTGGCGGCGCTATCGTGTTGTCGACGCTCGCCATCAATACTGCCTGGGCTATGAAATATCCTCGACTCAAACCCGCGTAATAGTCGCTCCACAATTTTCAGCGTTGTTTTGAACGTCGATTGAAGGTCAATGCACCGCGCGCGCGCAATTCCAGCGAACGCAAGCTGGTGAGAAAGAATCGGTTTACCGGTGTGTCGAGATCCAGTTCGTGTGCCAGGCGTACCACTGCGCCATTTTGTGCATCCAGTTCTGATGGTTGACCCCTGACGATGTCACGCTGCATCGAAGTTGTGGTATTGCGCGGGATACCCTCCAGGGTGGCAATTGTCTTGCTGACGCAGTTCGGCGGAAGATTTACTTCCCTGGCGCGCCCGAGTTGGTAGATCTCTTCGATCGCCTGGGTTAACAAATCCCGGGTTTCCTCTTGCTCCAGCAATATTCCGATGGGTGCGCGCGAAACTGCACCGAGTCCGCTCCAGGGTGTTATCAACATGAATTTTTGCCACATTGCCACCTGCACGTCCGCGGGTATACTCGACTTGACGCCGCTGCAGTGATTGAAGATCTCGGACAGGGCATTGACGCGCGGGTCGGGGTGGTTGTCGAGATGGCCGAATCGTATCAGGGGGTTGGCGCCGCTGTGTTTAATATGTCCCGGGCTAGCCTGGAATGCGACAATGGCGCAGAGTCCACCCAGAATATTTTCCGCATCGAGAATAGTACTCAGTTGATCCGGAGCCTCGACTCCATTTTGCAGCGGGACTACCAGCGTATCGGGCCCCACCATGGGGCGTATCGCCCTGGCGGCGGCAGGAACCTGCCAGGCCTTAACACAACACAATACGTAGTCGACGACACCGAGTTCGGCGGGATTGTTGGTGACCTGAATTTTTTCGATGCTGAAATCACCGGCAATGCTACCGACCCTTAGCCCTTGTGATCGCAATACGGCAAGGTTTTCGTTGCGTGCAATGAAAGTTACATCCTGGCCTATTTGTGCCAGTCGGCCGCCGAAATAGGCACCCACGCCGCCGCTGCCATATACTGCAATTCGCATCCTGACTCCACTGATAAATTAGGTTTAACCTGATATTGTGGCGCAGTGTCTTTGAATTGCACGATAAATTCCTGAACCGACTTCACGCAACTCGCAGATTTGGCGGAAATACCAGGCCTTGATCCGGATAAACATTATCGAACTTGAAATTCGTGGTTACAGTACGAATAAAACAGTATATGGAATATATTTCCATAAAATCGAATAATAAATCAGATTCAGTAATAACACATTAAATCAATTACTTAATTAAGCGCAATAGCGAATAATGTGTTATTTGGAATATGTTTTTAAACCGATAAATGTCGTTTGTGAGCATGTTCGAAGCGATCCAGACTGCTAAATTGTGCGATATGAGCACCTCAGTCACCAATATTACGCGCAAACCTAGTCGGCCACCAGGCCCCAATAATCGCGCCAACGACGGTAAAAACCAGTCACCAACCCGGGCGCTGACGGCGACTTCGTTGTCGGGCCTCAATGCCCGAATGATCGATGGTCGTTTGAGTGAACTCGGCGGTGCCATGTTGCCGACTGCCGATGAGATTACCCAGGCCCTGGGCGGCTATAGACCGGGCGCCTGAATTTTAACCGAGGAGCCAGAAGCCTGCGGATTAACTTTTTTATACGAGATGATGAACAATTGTCAGCACAACCAGACTTTAATCAAAATACCCAGGAGGGCTCCGGAATGTTCCCACAATTAGAAATCCCCGACACTCTGGCTGCGGGCCCGGGACCCGGCAATACCGATCCGCGCGTGCTCGAGAGGTTTGCAGCGGCCGGATGTGCCGATCACATGCAGGCCGACGTGGTGCGTGGCATGAAGGAAGCCAAGATCATGCTACGCGAGGTTTTCGGCACCCAAAATGTTCATACTTTCGCCGTTTGCGGTACGGGTTGGGACGGTCTCGATTGCGCCTTTTCACCAATCCTGCCCGGGGACAGCGTGGTTACTTTTGTCAACGGCACCTTCAGCGGTCTCGATGATTTCAATATTCGCCTTAAGGCGTCGACGACGCAAGATCTTGCGGCCGATTCGTTGAACCCGAAACCCGCCAACGTGGTAACAGTGAACGTCCCCCATGGGCAATCGGTAAACGGTGATGTTGTCGAAGCGGCGCTGGCCGAACACAAACCGATGTGGGCTTTCATGGCGCACTGGGAAACCGGTAGCGGTCGCGTCAATGACATCCAGGGTTTCAACGATGCCTGTGCCAGGCACGGTGTCATGGGCATCGTCGACGCGGTTTCCAGCCTCGGCATTTCCTGTTTTAGCATCGATGGCTATGCGGCGGTCACGACCTGGGCATCGTGCCCGCAGAAAGGCATCCTCGGGCTGCCGTTAACCTATGCTCCGGTCAGTTTTAACGACAAGGTCATCGAACTGTTAAAGCGGCGCGGTTGTTACACCTATGTTCATCATCCGATTCTGGAAGCGCGTCACTGGTGTATAGCCGACGGCCAGGATGTCGAAGCCGCTGCCTATCACCGCACCCATTCGGGTTACGCGGTCGCGTCTTTTCACGAAGCCCTGCGCTTGCTGTTGCAACACGGTCGCGAACAAAAAGCGGCTGATTACGCTTACTACGAAAAAGGTCTGCGCGGCGCGATCGAAGCAATGGGCTGCAAGGTAACTTCGAATATGACCAGCCTTTTGGTTTTCGATCTACCAGAGGCATTCGAAGGCAAGGAAAAAGAGCTGGTCGCAGGCTGTCGCGGCGATGGCTTCGGGATCTGGAATACCCTTTCGGAGCCGGCACAGATCCGAATCGGAATATTGAATCAACTGACGGTTGACGCGTTAAACGATATCGTAGGTCGCTTTGCCGATGCGATGGTTGCAATGGGTGCCGAGGTCGATAAGAGTAAGGTTCTGGCTGATCTCAACCGCTATCTTGCGAGTCGCTAGATCGATCAAAAGCGGCAATGAAAACGCCGATGCATTGACCCCGGAACAGCGCTCGACGAGCAAAATCGTTGGGTAAAGTTAAGCCAGTGCATTCCCTGGGATGAACTGGCAGAAGGTTATTACCGCAGCTTCTCTGCGGACCAGGGCCGCCCGGCGAAAGATGCCCGGCTGGTCATCGGTGCAGTGATTATCAAACACAAGTTATGCCTGTCCGATGAAGAGACGGTGCAGCAGATTCAGGAAAACCCGTATCTTCAGTACTTCGTTGGATTACCGGGATATCAGATGCAAGTCCCGTTTGTTCCGTCGCTGTTTGTAGAAATCCGCAAGCGCATGGGACAAGAGGTATTTGAAGTGTTTCATGGTGCTATCGTTGATGCGGTGGGGCGGGAACGCACAAAGTCTAAAGTATCGCGATCCGATGATCCGGACGATCAGGACCCGCCCCCATCCAGGGCTGAAAAATCCGATTCGGGAAAGAAGCCGACCCACCGGGGCCAGCTGATACTGGACGCCACCGTTACCGAACTGGCTACTGCGCCGGTACTGGGTGATCCCGCATCTCTATGCGCAGCTGTGGGAGATGTATTGTAACAAGAGCCGCCGTTGTGATAATCGTATTGTCAGCATCAGCCAGCCCTATGTGCGCCCGATCGTGCGTGGCAAGGTCAACAAGTCAGTCGAATTTGGAGCAAAGCTCAGTGTCAGTTTGACCGATGCAGGGCTGGCCCGGGTCAACAGCATCTTCCTGGTGATGAATCTACTCATTCTGCTGGAGGTATTTTTTGCGCGTTGGATAAAGGCAGCGTGTCAGCCTCCTGTACGGATCTGGGTTAGCGTATGGGCATTGCTCAGATATCGATTCGCAGGCTTGTGCTTCAAAATGACTGACGTGGCCAGAGACGAAAAACCTGTGCTAACCGGGATTCCAGGTTTTTGAGGAAGCTCTAATTAAATCCTTACCGGCACCTTTTATCTAAATCAGTTCGTCCAGGCAGGTTTCGAGGATATCCAGGCCCTCGTTGATCAGCGCATCGCTGATATTTAATGCGGGCAGGAAGCGGATAACGTTTCCGCGCGCACCACAGGACAGTAGCGCCAGCCCTTTCTTATACGCGAGTTCCAGCATCGTCCTGGTCAACTCCGGGTTTGGCTGATTTGCATCCCCGTTTGTGACCAGCTCCATTGCCATCATCGCGCCGTGCTCGATGCGCAGATGACCAATCGTATCAGGGTGCCTGGCCTGTAGCGCCTGGAGTCGGGATCGAAATATTCCAGCAATATGATTCGCCGAGGCGACCAGGTTTTCTTCATCGATCACGCCTATCATCGCCAGCGCAGCAGCGCAGCCGATAGGCGAACCCGCATAGGTGCCGCCGAGGCCGCCGGCTAAGGGTGCGTCCATGATTTCCGCTTTACCGGTCACTGCAGCGATGGGGAAGCCATTGGCCAGGCCCTTGGCAAGCGTGATCAGGTCGGGTTCGATCTCGGCGTACTCACAGCAAAACAGTTTGCCGGTGCGTGCAAATCCAGTCTGAATTTCATCGGCGATCAGGACGATGCCATGCTCATCGCAAAGCGCTCGCAATGCTTGCAAAAATTCAACCGGCGCCGGATAAAATCCGCCTTCGCCCTGTATTGGTTCGACGATGATCGCGGCTACGTCAGTCGGAGCGATATCGACCTTGAACAGATTATCAATCGCCTTGAGCGAGTCCGCCACCGTAACTTCGTGATATGCAATCGGAAACAGCGCGTGGTAGAGCTCTGCCGGGAAAGGGCCAAACAGATTTTTATATGGTGTGATCTTGCCGGTCAGGCCCATCGCAAGCATGGTTCTGCCGTGAAAAGCACCATTGAAAGCGATGACGCCCCGGCGTCCGGTATGTGCGCGTGCAATCTTGACCGCATTTTCGACCGCTTCGGCACCGGTGGTTACGAATATTGATTTTTTCCTGGAAGCGCCGGGCGCCAGCTGGTTCAGTTTTTCAGCGAGGCGTACCGAGGAATCGTAGGGAGTTACCGTGACACAGCTATGGCTGAATCTTTCAAGTTGCTCAGCCACCGCGGCGTTGATTTTCGGATGCGCGTGTCCGGCCGAACAAACGGCGATTCCGGTACCGAAATCGATATAACGATTACCTTCCACATCCCAGATTTCAGAGCCGGATGCACGCTCGACAAATACCGCGGCAATATTACCCTGGGCGTGGGCCACGGCTTCGTTTTTGCGAGCCTGCCATTCGCTATTGGAGATTTTTGCAGGTTCGGTAACTTTTAACTGCGTTTTGCTCATTGGTCGATACCCCCGATGCACATGTACTTGATCTCCAGATAGTCGTCGAGGCCGTACTTCGATCCCTCGCGTCCCTGTCCCGATTCCTTGACGCCACCGAAAGGCGCCATTTCGTTTGATATGATGCCCTCGTTGATGCCGACGATACCATATTCGAGCGCTTCAGCGACGCGCCAAATGCGTCCGATATCGCGTGAGTAAAAATAACTGGCAAGTCCGAACTCGGTGTCGTTCGCCATTCGAATGGCCTCTTCTTCACTACTGAATTTGAAGAGCGGGGCGATCGGTCCGAATATCTCTTCGCGGAAAACTCTCATTTCACCGTTGACATTGGTCAATATGGTCGGCTCGAAAAACTGTGCGCCGATGTCGGAGCGATGACCACCGACAACAGCGGTAGCGCCTTTACTGACAGCGTCGGCAACAAAGGCCTCCATGTCATTGGCTGCCTGTTCGGTGATCAACGGGCCGACGTTTACGCCTTCGTCGGTACCCGCGCCGAGTTTAAGGTCTCCAACGGCGCAAGCGAGTTTTTCGGCGAAGGCCTGGTAGCAACCTTTCTGTACCAGGATGCGATTGGCGCAGACGCAGGTTTGACCGGCATTGCGGTATTTGTTGATGATGGCTCCGGCGACCGCGGAATCCAGATCGGCATCGTCAAACACGATAAACGGTGCATTTCCGCCGAGTTCCATCGAGGTGCGTTTTACGGTTTGTGCGCACTCCGCCATCAATTGTTTGCCGACCGGGGTGGAGCCGGTAAAGGTCAGTTTGCGCACCAGAGGATTGGAAGTAAGCTCTTTACCGATGGCGGCGGTTTCACCAGTCACCATGTTGATTACCCCCGGCGGAATGCCGGCGCGTTCGGCCAGTTCGACAAAGGCATAGGCCGACAACGGCGTCGCATTTGCCGGTTTGCAAACCACGGTGCAACCCGCGGCGAGTGCCGGGGCAATCTTGCGGGTTAACATCGCGTTCGGGAAATTCCACGGCGTGATACAGGCAACCACGCCGATCGGCTGCTTGATGCAGACGATGCGTTTGTCATTGGATGGTTGCGGAATGGTGTCGCCATAAACGCGTTTACCTTCTTCGGCAAACCACTCGATGTAGTTAGCGCCGTAGGCAATTTCACCACGTGCCTCGGCCAGGGGCTTCCCCTGTTCCAGGGTCATGATTAATGCCAGGTCTTGCTGGGCCTCCATCATCAGGTTGTACCACTTGCGCAGGCAGGCGGCGCGTTGCTTAACGGTACGTTGACGCCAGTCTTTAAGTGCCTCGGCAGCCGCTTCGATCGCACGTCGGGTCTCCAAAGTGCTGCATCTGGCCACCTCGGCAATAACTTCACCATTGGCGGGGTTGGTTACCGGCACGGTTTCGCCGCTGTCCGCGTCTACCCACTGGCCATTGATATAGGCTTGTGTCTTGAGCAGGGCCTGGTCAGATAGTTTAATACTCATGCAGGTGTCATTCCGATAAGTTGCGCGAAGGCGGGAAGCATAACGATTTAGCCGGGTGGCGACAATGCATTTACGACTCCGGGAAGTGAAACTTATGTTCCCCTATAAGTATCCTCTGTTAGAATATTCTGGGCATCCACACAGGAATTGAAATGCCTGATAACGCAACCCCTGCGAAAAGCAAATCGCGCACCAATCTGGATTTTTACCACAGCCTGACGCAACTGCGTTTCGACAGCTGGAACCGGCTCGAGGAATATGCCAGCCGCCTCAATGAAAAACGTATGCGCAAGGCGGATATTGCCGCGCTGACCAACAGTATCCGCGATGCATTGTCGCTATTAAATACCATCGAAGACTACACCGCATTCCCGTCTCGGGAGGACTTCAAGTTACTGTGGCAATTGTTTGAACAGCAGGATTTTGACTTGCTTTCACGCATAGTCTCGCGCATCGTTCGCGCACTTACCGGCGGCACCTACCGAACGCGCCATATCAATCTGCGGGTGCCGACCGAACTCGAAGACAAGGATGAAGCAACCCAGTATTTCGATGAAGATCGACATCAACAGCGCCCCTATTTCGAAGTGTTATTCGTCGATGAAAGCGGGCAGGAAGACGTCAAACAGTTACGCGAAAGCCTGCACCGACTGCGGCGGCCGGAAGATCAGTTTATCTATGACATTGTTGTGGTGCCGAGTTTCGAGGATGCCTTAATTGCGATACTGTTCAATTACAATATCCAGGCGGCGGTGATTCGGTATGGGTTTCCATTGCACTCGGTCAATCACCTCGAAATCCTGCAGCGCTATCTGGCCCGGATCAATGAGGCCGACTATGAGGATGCGCTCAATATAGAACGCGGCCCGTTGCTGGGTAACTGGTTATCCGAATTGCGTCCGGAACTTGACCTGTACCTGGTTACCGATGCCGCGGTCGAAGATATTGCCGGAAATGTCACGCAGAAATTCGCAAGAATCTTTTACCAGCAGGAGGATTATCTGGACCTGCACCTGAATATTTTACGCGGCATCCAGGCCCGTTACCAGACCCCGTTTTTTACCGCATTGCGTAAGTACAGCCGGCAGCCAACCGGAGTTTTCCATGCGATGCCGATTTCGCGTGGTAAATCGATAACAAAATCTCACTGGATCAAGGACATGGTGCAGTTTTACGGCATGAATATTTTTCTCGCTGAAACCTCGGCAACCTCGGGGGGTCTCGATTCTCTGCTGCAACCGCATGGGCCGATCAAAAAGGCCCAGGAACTCGCGGCCCGAGCCTTCGGTGCCAAGCGTACCTACTTTGTCACCAATGGCACCTCCACTGCAAACAAGATAGTGGTGCAGGCGTTGGTAAAGCCGGGTGACATCATCCTGGTTGACCGTGACTGCCATAAATCGCACCACTACGGCATGGTGCTTACCGGCGCTCATGTTTGTTATCTCGATTCCTACCCATTGAACGACTATTCGATGTATGGCGCGGTGCCACTCAAGGAAATCAAACAAAAACTGTTGATGTACAAAAAAGCCGGTCTGTTACCCATGGTCAAGATGCTGTTGCTCACCAACTGCACCTTTGACGGCGTTGTCTATAACGTCGAGCGTGTCATGGAAGAGTGTCTGGCGATTAAGCCCGACCTGATTTTCCTCTGGGATGAAGCCTGGTTTGCGTTTGCAGGCTTTACCCCGACCTATCGCCGCCGCACCGCGATGGCGACGGCAAAGCGTCTACAGGCACGATTCCGCAGTGATGAGTACGCGCAGGAATACGAAGCCTACAAGGCCAACATTGCTAAATTGAAAGATATCGATCTGGTCGATGAACGCATGCTGCCTGACCCCGCCAGGGTGCGCGTACGAACCTATGCTACCCAGTCGACGCACAAATCGCTGACTTCACTGCGCCAGGGCTCGATGATTCACATCTACGATCAGGATTTCAATCACAAGGTGCAGGAGCCGTTTGTCGAAGCCTTCATGACGCATACCTCGACTTCACCCAATTACCAGATCCTGGCGTCACTCGATATCGGTCGTCGCCAGGTCGAGCTCGAGGGGTTTGAAATGGTGCAAAAACAGATCGAACTGGCGATGGCGATTCGAGAGCGGGTCGCGTCGCATTCATTGCTAAGCCGCTATTTTCGATTCCTGTCGGCCAGGGATATGATTCCGAAAGAATTCAGGCCCTCGGGCATCGGCAATTATTTCGACCCGGAAAAGGGCTGGCGCAATACGCTCATGGAAGAAGCCTGGGCCACCGACGATTTTGTCATCGATCTGTCACGCCTGACGCTTTACCTCGGGCTTACCGGTATCGATGGCGACACCTTCAAGAACGAATACCTGATGGACAAGTATGGGATTCAGATTAACAAAACGTCACGCAACACCGTGTTGTTCATGACCAATATCGGCACCACCCGTAGCTCGGTCGCATTTTTGATCGAGGTGCTGGTTAAAATCGCGACTGAACTGGAGCAGGATCGCGAAGATGCGGGGCGGGCCAAACGCAAGTTGATCGATAACAAGATCAAGTCTTTGTGCGAAGAGCTGCCGCCATTGCCCGATTTCAGCTATTTTCATGCCGCGTTTAGTCCAGGTGCCGCGAGAAAGGTCAAGACCAACGAGGGGGATATCCGCAGCGCGTTCTTTTGCGCCTATGACGATGAAAACTGCGAATACATGACGATCGACGAGAACACCATTGGCGCGGCAATGAAGTCCGGTCGAGAACTGGTATCCGCCAGTTTCGTAACGCCCTACCCGCCCGGTTTTCCGGTACTGGTCCCGGGACAGGTAATCAGTGAGGCGATCCTGGCTTTCATCCGTGCCTTGGATGTCAAGGAAATCCACGGTTACGAGCCTGAAATTGGGTTACAACTTTTCACCGAAGATGCCTTGCAAAAACTACAGGAATAAAAACAAAGGGATCGGTGGCAAACGAGAATAAGAAGCATTTGTCACCGGCCCCAATGGCACTGACTTAAGCACGAAAAACTAACGACTGAGTCATTCCCGCGAAAGCGGGAATCTTGTAGCCATTGGTTTCCAGCCATTGCAAGATACCCGCTTTCGAGACTGTGAGAGTATTCTGCTCACGATACAAGATTCAGCCATTTCATTGGCAT
>CAZAVY010000023.1:0-35118 GCA_964488685.1 uncultured Gammaproteobacteria bacterium | reverse complement strand
CAGGTAACTGATTGTTGATTCGGGCTAACAGGTCACGGGCGGGTTGCGGATATCCCTGTTCATACCTGAGTCGCGCCAGGTTGAACCAGATTCGATTTTGTACCGAGTCCGATACCTCTGCCGACAAAAGGCGTGCAAACAATTCGCGTGATTCCTGATAAAGCCCGTATCCGTAGTACAGATCGGCGAGTAACAGGTCGGCCTCGTTGAGCTGGCTGCGGGCACGCGGTCTTGCCTCGGCCACCATCAAATGCGTAATTGCTGCGAGCTTGTCGTCTTTGTAAAACTGGTAGAGCGCGCGACCGTAGTCGATGTCTTCGACCTGGTGTTGCTCCAGGCTAACGGCGTAGACTGTTCCACAGACAGCACTCAGCAGCAACGCGTACAGAAAGCTGAACAAGCCGGCTGTGGTGCGCCCCGGGCGATATCGATGGCGCTTACTCCCAGATGCGCACATCAAACTTGGGCTGTTCTTTACCGGTGTCATCGGTAATCATGAACTCTACAAATTGAGGTTCGGTGGTTTTCTCTATAACCAGGGTTTCTCCGAGGCGGTAGTCTCGACCCTTGGGGCCAACCCCGGTGAATATGGCGATGATTTCGTGTTCCCCCGACGCCAGGTTGCCAATGTACAGACGTTGTACGCCACCGCGCCTGAGCGCGGACAGTTCGCGTTCGGTATAGAGATGATTGGCAATATTCTTGTCGTCAATTTTCAGCTGTACCGAATCGAGACCGAACAGCGCGCCTGCATTTATCGACAGAAAAATACTGAACTGCGTGTTTGCTGGAAACAGCAAATCTTCCTCGAGAATGAATAGGTCACGGTTAAGCGACAGCACTTCCTTTTTCAAGGCTTCGATGTCGGCATCGAGCGTTGCCGCTTCGGGTAATTCATCGTCAACAGACGCATCTTCATTTTCGAGTAGGTCGTCCTGCTGTGGATTCACGGCAGTGTCGTCTATGGGTTGATCCGCGGTTTCCTGTGCAAACAGCGGGGTTGTCAGGTAAGCGAGAAGTATGATTATGAGGCTAGAATATTTCATAGGAATGCTGGTTTTATGGACTACTGAAATTTGTCTTCGGGTGCTTCAAAGCCGGACGAGTAATGAGTTTTTCCGTCGCTATCGATAATGATTGCCTCGATTCCTTCCAGGCTTTCGATCAATTTAATACCATCGATCGCACCCAGAATAAAAATAGTAGTTGATAAAGCGTCAGTTGTCATGGCGTCGGGACCGATTACCGTGGCGCTCCAGCTGGCAATGGCCGAGCGTCCGGTCGTAGGGTTGATAATATGGTGCACACGTTCCCCATTGTCGATAAAAAATCTTTCGTAGTCACCGGATGTCGACAATGCGGTGTCACTGAGTGGCAATCGAAGCGCGATGCTTGAAGGATCGCGTGGGTGCTGTACACCTATGATCCAGGGGCTTCCGGTACGGTCGCCGATGATTCGGCTGTCACCGCCAGCGCTTACCATGGCCCTTGTGACCCCACATTGGTCGATGATATCGGCAGCGCGGTCGACCGCATAGCCCTTGGCGATTCCGCCGAGGTCGATGCGTACTGCGCTGTTGTTAAATTGAATCCTGTTATCGGTAATCACAATATGATGATAGTCTATTGCGGCCAGTTTCTCTGAAATTGACGCGACACTGGGTTGTTGACGTTTGCGGTAATCGTAGGCATATCCGATGCTGGCGTAGGTTATATCGAATGCACCCTGCGAAATCTCCGAGAAATGAATCGATTGCCGGATCAGATGCATCATCTCGTCGCTGATTTCCACGGCGGCAAGGGCGGCATTGTTGTTGATGAAGGAAAGCTCGCTGCTATCCTGGTACGAACTCATCAGCGCCTCGATGCGGCGCATTTCGCTAAAGATTTTCTCGCTGCATTCGGCCGCAAAGGCAGAATCGTCATGCCAGAGTTCCACCGATATGCGGGTACCCATCATTTCGCGCTGCTGGGCGAACCAGGCCGCGTGAGCAGGGAGCAGGCACAATAACGCCGACAGCAGTAACCAAGCCCGGAAAAACACAGCACTTTGTCCGCGGTATTGAATACCGACCCGTATCATTGCACCGAATCGATTGCAGCGCTAGGCGATACTGTCAAACCCGATGAAACCATCCAGGCTGCTACCCAGGCCGTGATTGGGAAAGACATTGGTGAATGCGGTCGTGTTACCCGGGGCGATCTGTCCATTCAATGCCATGTAGTTCAGCATGACCATGTTCACCAGCAGGTTGACATTGTTGGCGGCCGGAGTTGCCGTTGTAACCACCGATGCCGCCGCGCTCATGCGGCCGATTTGACGATTGGCACGCACCAGGGTCGGTGCTGCAACAGGATCGAATGCGAGAAAGAATGAGCAGGCGGTGGAAGAATTGTCGCCGGTCCACTCGCCCTTGCCGCCGCCGCCGACGGTAACATTTCCATTGCCGTCGATACCGCCGTTGGGCGCAGCGCTGTTGTCGTTGTTGCCGTTGCTGAATACCGAGCCGTCGCTGAATACGTAAATCATCAGCGGTGTGCCCCGAATCGCGGCGTACTCCAGACAGGCGCCAATGCAGCGACCGGCGCGCAGGTCACGGTTTTCACCGGTGATGCGATCACCGGTATGGTAATCGTAACCACCCATGGTAATACAGCCTCCGGCGGCGTAACCTTCCATTACCATTTTCATGACCGACGCGGTCTTCCTGAATTCGTTGTCACCGAATTCGCCGGCGGAGAAAATCGACAGGATATCGAGGTCCTGGCTCGGGTCGACATTGGTGCCGGCGAATCGTTCGGCGATGTCGGCTGCTTTGAGATAACCGCAGCGCACCAGGTCCTTGATGATGTCATCGTTGCTTAAGCCGGTGCTGATGGTACCCAGCCTGAGTTTCTTGTGGCTCACCCGCACCATCGATTCCATTACCGCGGTGACGTCGTTGGCGCCGAGAATTGTGGTCAGGTCGCCGACATCGACCAGCCCGGTCACATCGCTGGGACGATCGACCTTGGTCGGGCGAAATTCCGGATCGATGTACATCGCCGGCGACATCGAATTGCCACCCGAGGTGCTGTTGCGTGACCCGATCAAATCAACCACGGAGCCGCGGGCGCCGGACAATGCAAGCGCGTACAACGGGCTGTGTGGATTGTTGCCGGTGTCGTTATCCGAACGTGCCGGAATTACGCAGCCGTCGCACCGGCCGATTGCGGTCACGGCCTTTTCGCGAATCCCGAGTAGCATCGGGCTATCGGCATGGAACACCAGGTTCAGCTCGCGGTTGGTAAAATCATTGTTGGCGCTGGGGTTGAGCAGGGTTACGCCGGTGCTGTCCTGTCCCGGCAGCATGTCGCCCGGCAGGCCAAGTCTGCTGTAACCTGCGGTCGATAGCAGATCCAGTTGCCCGCCACCCTGGCCGACGAGTACGTTGGAACCGGCTAAATTGGCGCCGCCGGCCAGATCGAAACAGATGAAGGGAATGCTTGCGCCGGCGCCGATTCCACCCAGGGTGCAATTAATATCCGTGGCGAGTTGAGTCAGGTCGGGGGCGACCTCCGCGCGTGCCTGGTTGGGGTTGGCAAACAGGCTGAAAATGCCGCCCGAGAGCAGGCTGGCCGAACCGGCCGTGAACCCCTGGCGAATGAATTGCCGACGGCTAACCGGGCGTCCGTGGTCTTCGAACTTGAGCGGGTCGTCGGGTGCAAGGTACTGCTTTTTCTTGAATCTGGCCATGTTGCGGTCCTATTGTACGAGCATTGCCGCGCCACCGGCAGTGGATGCGCAGACCGCCTTGGCGATTTGCGCGGTTCTCAGTATTGTATCCTCGAGAATACAGGTGGTTGCCGGGGCGACCGGTGTACAGGTGTTGATCAACTTGGTAATCAGGCTGTCATAAGGAACACTGTTAACCCCGGTATTGAGGGTTTGAACTGCGCCACCGCCGAGCAGACCATCCATCTCCAGCTCATCCGGCTGGGTGGTCAGATTGTTGGCTGCGGTGGCCTGATCGACATTCAAAGCCGCGCTCACCAGCGGGTCGATGATCAGCGCCCGATTTGCCTGTTGGGTCGCATCTGGAAGGCCCGGGGCGACGGGACCAAACGCGGTCATCGCGGTCTGTGAGAAATTGAAACCCGCAAAATAGCCTGGATTGTTGTCAACCAGTTCGCTGCACGAGGTCATCGCGAGTTGCGCAATCGCCATCTGGTGCGACGGCAGGAAAGCGTCGATCGCCTCGACCGTCGGTAGCTGCTGGAAATAATCATCGTAAACTGCATCAACCACGACATTGGTAACCGGAATCCCGGTAATCGCGGCAATGGTGGCATTAATTTCCTCGAAGGTGCGTACCCCGATGTCGGATTCAATCGCGCTGCCCGGATCGCCCGGATCGCCCGGTATCGATGGCTGAATATCGGTAAAGACATTGCTTTGCGTGCTAAAAACCTCGAAGGTCAGGAAAAACTCGTCGCTGGCCGGCCCTTTCTCCAGGGCAATGATAGTGCCCAGCGAAGACAACTCCTGGCCCAGCGCCGGATCGTAACTACCCACGTCGACGGTGGCATCGAGGTTGCCGTAGGCCTGGCCGGCGTTCGCTTCTTTACCGTTAATGCCGATTCGCAAACCCTGGATACTGATCGAACCCGGGACAAAGTTGGGGTCGAGGTTGACAAAAGTCGGTTTGTTGAACAGGTAACTGAAGCTGTCGAATTGCGCCACCTCGAACATGATGAAACTTAGCGGATTGTTTGGATCCTCACCCAGATGATGGCCGACGTAAAACAGCAGGAAGAATTTCTGGCCGACGCCGACATCGAAGTTTTGTGTAATCTGCGCCGGGGTCAATGCGCGGTTGTGCATCGCGATCATTTTGACCTGTCCCATCCAGGCACGATTGCCCGAGATTTCATTGCCGAGAATAAAGGCGAAGGTATCGTCCCAGACATTGCTGATGGTGGTCGGTGCCGCCACCGGATCGGTGACTGCGACCAA
Organism: uncultured Gammaproteobacteria bacterium; assembly: GCA_964488685.1. GTDB lineage: Bacteria > Pseudomonadota > Gammaproteobacteria. The sequence goes on along the minus strand of CAZAVY010000023.1, from coordinate 30,122 downwards.
CTGGCCGTTGACGTAAACACTGCGGCCGCCATTGAAGGGGTCATAGTTCAACACTACATGCTGCAGGCTGGCCTGGGCGATTTCCTCTCCGTTTTCACCGGTAGTGAGGAAGGGGTCGCCGTTGGGCGCCGGTGGAATGGCGTCGATGCGGTTGAATGCCTCGTAGTTGTACAAGGTCTGGCCCAGGGTGAAGTTACGCGCGGTGTCACCGCCGGAATAGCTGATGATATTGGTATCCTGCTGACTCACGTTGGATGGAATCACCCAGGCTTCGATGGCATATTCGCCCGTCGTCTGAATGTAGGTAAACAACTTGTCACTGTTAATGGTGTCGGCCTGCGCCCGTCCGCCGGTGAACTCGAGGCCGTATCCGCCGACCCAGTTGACGCTGCCGATCAGGCTCAGGTTGATCGCAGGATCGAGGCCACTGGTGTCAAACGCGGTCAGGCCGGTGCCGGTCTTGAATTCCCAGATCGCGAATTGATCGGTTTCATGGCGGTTGCCACCGGAGGCGATGATACCTTCACCGAGTGTCAGTGCTTTACTGGTGACCAGCAAGGGATCGATCGCGGTCGGCAAAATTCCATCGGCAAATGCCGTGATTCTCGCCGTCATCAGGGTTGCATCGGCGCCACAATCGCTCCAGCAGTTGTGTTGTTGTTGCAGACGCTGGACGAAGCGGGAATTGGACGGGGTGTCTATGTCCATCTTGGATTTGGCGGCCTCGAAGGCGCTATCGATATCCCCGCTGGCAAAAAACGGCGCCTGCGGTAGCGGTGTGGCGATTTCTTCGTGACAGCTCTGGCAGTTATCGTCGGCGATGGCGGGAACAGTGCCGACGACCAGCGAATACACCGTGTCGGCGAAGCTGGTGCCGTTGATGCCGACCGTAATTGCAGTTGCCGGGAAGGATTTGGCGTCACCCGGATCGCGGATATTGGCCGGCGCCACCAGGTTGATCTGCCGCGAGGCTACGCCGCCGTTAGCTGCATTTTTCCAGTCCTCGATCCAGCCGGTAAGCAGGGTTCCGCAGATTGCGGATACCGATTCCCAGCAGAAATGGGTGTTGTTGAGCTTGTTGACAAACTGCGAGCTGGCCGGGTTGACCAGGTCGACATAAGCAATCGCGGCGTCGTAAGCCACGTTGACGTCCGAAGTATCGAAAAACAACGGGCTGACCGGGGTGCTGGCCTCGGAGTTATGACATCCGCCGCAACGGGTATCGAGATTCACGTTGTTGTACAGGTAGAACTGAAAATTGCTGACGGCGATGTCTCTCGCGGCAGGACCGGTGTAAATAAATCCGACACCGGAGGTATCCAAATTCGGATTGGAACTGGTGCCGACGCCACCGCTGTCGCAGGCGCTTAACGCCACTGCCAGCGCAAGCGCTGAGAATAGTTTGATAAAAGGGTGGTTTTTTAACATGTTCAACTCCCTTTGCAGTACGCGGCGACATCGGTGAACACTTCACGCATGTCGTAACCGGCGGCGCCGGTGAAATGGGAAACAAAGCCGTCGCGCGCGCTGCGATCGACGCTAAACACATTGGGATCGCGCAGACAGATCGACTTGAATACCTTGTCGACCTGGCACTGGGCGAAGGCCTTGCTGTTGGACAGTTCCAGGCCGAGAGACTTGGCGCCGCTACCCGTGGCGTTGCCCTTGCCGTCAAGCACTTCGGCGGGGTGACCCCAACCGATGCCGGGATCTCCCGGGCGATTGCCGAGGATCGAGTTGGGGCCGTTACGCCAGTAGTTCACCCAGCTATCGCCGCTGGTGATATAACCGTGTTCGAAGTTGCTCGGGTTGATGTTGTGCTTGGCCGATACCGCCCCGGGGGTGTAGCCGAGACTGCCGTCCGACTTGTCGTTGTTGTAGTTCCACTCGTAAAAGGCAAAGGCACCTGCCATACCGTCCATGCCGGCATGGCAGCCGACGCAACCGTTTAAAAAGATACGGCTATCGCCTCCCGGGCTGCGGGACACGTCGCGGCGGACTCTGTCCGGCACCCGCGAAACATCCTTCAGCGGCTCGAGGTCGGTGCACAGGTGGTTCATCAAGGTGAAGCGGAACATCGCCCGGTTGGTGCCGTCGGAGAAAAAAGCCATCGATCCGGCGCGGCTGGTCATCACGCCGGCGGTCGCGCCGCTCGGTAAACCGGTTACCGAGCTTTGAGTAACGCCCTGCAGGATAGCTGGATCGGCAAGATTGCCGGCCACCGGCCCGAGCGCTTCGAGTTCTTCGTAGTGGGTGTTGTTGCTATTGTTGTAAGGTGTGGGAACCAGGCCGTTGGCATGGTAAATGATATCGCCGTGTAAAACCTGCCTGAAATCAGCGCCGTCGCGAATCAGGCCGATGGCGGTCGCGGTATAGTCGTTCAGCGGCGTGAAGACGGTTTGCTCCTCGTTGGTCCAGGGCGCGACGAAATTCTTCAGGGTGATGTTGTAAAAAGAAGTTGCGGCCGGATTCAGCGCGGTGTCGATTGCAAATTCGGCCGCGGATTTACCGCTTGGGTCACTCACCAGTAAAGCCTCCATCGTATCGATGGTGCTGTTCGGGGCGACCACCCCGGTTAACCGGTTATTGATACGATGCGCCTGGCGCCGCTCTGGATCGGCCGCCCAGATCGACTGGCTGATTACCATTGCGACCACGGCCACGGATATCGAAATTATGTTGATGGTTCCCATGGAATTTCCCATTTATCTCCTAAACGCTCCTTCGGAGGTTCCAGTTCAAGGCGAACTCGTTAGCCTGTAAATCTAGCACAGCAATTACTTCTTAAAGTTTCGATTATCGGGCAATAGTTCACAAAAAACTGATTTTGTGCCGTCCAATTTACCTTTGCTGTTAAGCTCAATAACAAATCTCTATCGGTAACGCGTCCGTTAATTAATCCTGAGTACTAATTCTACGAGACCCACTACCACTTACGTATACCGTTGGTAAGCAAAAGAGTGCATTTGGTCAGAAATCGGAGGCAAATGACGCCGGGTCGAAGATACACTCACCCCAATGTTAATGAGTCCTTCAAGGAACATTTAATTTTTTAAACAATGAAAATTCTACCTATAGATTTGACTAAATCGTGGACCCGATCCACTTTAAAGTGGCTCGGATTAGCGTTTTTTGGCGCATCAGTCTCCCTGATCAGCGCCTGTGATCCCGGCTCATCGTCGGGTGATGGAATCGATCCCGGCATCATCGAAATCCCGATCGCGTACATCAAACGACCGATCCCGGTCGATGATATGGGCAATGATCTGCAGACTGATGTACGCGAGCCCAGAATGTTCATGTCTGGCGGGGATGTTTACCTTCGCGACAACAGCTCGGGTGGTGCCTCGGAAACCAATATCTCCATCTCGGTAAGCCTCGGTATCGGTGATGTCAAAGGATTGAATGCGAGCCATGATGGCACCAGGATTATATTTTCGCTGCGCCTGTTCGATCCCGATGTCAACGATAATATCGTGCCAACCTGGAACATATTCGAATACGATCTGACTACTTCCCAGCTTAGAAGGATAATTACGAGCCAGTTGTTTGCCGAGGAAGGCGACGATCTCTATCCCGGCTATCTGCCCGACGGTCGTATTCTGTTTACCTCAAATCGTCAGCGTCAATCGCGTGAAATGCTGATCAACGAGGGCAGGCCTCCATACTCTTCACTCGACGAGGACGAGAATATTATGGCACTGGTACTGCACGTGATGAATGCTGACGGTACCGACATCCATCAGATATCTTTCAACCAGAGTCACGATCTTTACCCGCAGGTATTAACCAATTACGAGGGTGGCCGGATCGTTTTCAGCCGTTGGGATAACGCCGCCGGAAACAATGAAATCAACCTGTATACATCCAATCCGGATGGCAGCAACATGGAAATTCTGTACGGATCGCAAAGCCATTCAACCGGCACCGGCGGCGCCAATATCCAGTTCACCAACTTTCGAGAGATGGAAAACGGCGATTTAATGGTAATCACCAAACCTTTTGACGACACTTTTGACGGCGGCGATATCGTGATTATCGATGCCGATCGGTTTGCCGATATCGTTAAACCGATCTGGTCAATGGCCGGGCTGCCGGGGTCGGGGCAGGTTGCAGCCACGATTTCCAATGTCGCCAACAATAACTCGATTTCCGTCAATGGTCGCTATGCTTCGGCCTTTCCGATCTGGGATGGTTCCAATCGCATACTGGTCAGCAAATCCACCTGCCAGCTGGAATTGAATAACGTCATAAGGCCCTGTATCGATCCTTACCTGTCCGACCCTGCGGCCGTGGAAAAGTCACCCGCTTACGCGATCTGGCTATACAATATGAATGATAACACCGAAAAACCCATCGTTCTGGCCGAAAACGGCATTGTGATTACCGATGTGATTACGGTTGGCGACAGACTCCGCCCACCGGTTATTTTCGACAAGAAACTTGCCGGTCAACTCGACTCGGCCTGGGAAACCGACCTTGTCGGCGTGGTCGATATAAAGAGCGTGTACGATATGGGCGACGGCACATTTAACGGCTGTTATTTCAATGTTTGTACCGCTGCCGCCGGCATCAATTCGGCGCAGGACTTTTCGGACCCGGCGAACGCCGTGGCCGCCGAGCGCCCGGCGCGATTTGTACGTTTTATCAAAGCGGTCGGTATTCCTGATCCCAACGATCCGACGCTGGTTAATCCGCCCGATCTCGACGGCAATGCGTTTGCTTTACAACGCAACCGTGGCATGCGCCAAATCGTCGGCTATGCACCGGTTGAACCCGATGGTTCCGTCAAGGTAAAAGTTCCATCCAACGTGCCGCTGGGGGTGGAAGTGCTGGATGGGGAAGGACGCCGAATCGGACCACAGCATAACAACTGGTTCCAGGTGCAGCCGGGTGATACGGTTACCTGCGTCGGCTGTCACGATCTCAACAATGGTGGCAATCCGCCTGAAATTCATGTGCGCAGCGATGCTGAAGCGCCATCGATTAACAGCGGCGTTCCCGCTTCGCAGCAGCTTGTCAATACACTGATACCGGGTACCACATCGCCGAACCCCTACCTGGGTGCGTTCGAACAGACCCTGGCCGAAGTGCGCTTCGACAGCGTGGGGCTGACCAATCCGCCGACGATCGAACCCCAACTCAGTGCCGATTTGATTTATGACGACTACTGGACCGACCCGGACGATGTCACGTTGCGCGCGCCGGACGCGAGTTACGCCTATTTATACACCGATCTGGACGCGTCGATGACGCTGCCGACCAATTCGTTTTGTGCGCCGGCCTGGGCATACAATTGTCGGGTTACGATCAACTTTCCCCTCCATATCCACGCGCTGTTCCAGCTCGATCGCGGTGCGGACGTTTTTACCCCGGCGGCGCCCGCCAATCCAGCCCCGAATGATCCGACCAACACGCCGCTGGTCGTTGTCAACGCACCCAATGGAGTTGGCGACGACAGCTGTGTCGAATGCCATACCAGCCTGGCGGGTACCCGCCTGCCGTATGGACAACTCGATTTGACTACCGATCCCAACCAGGATCCAAACGATTTTTTCAGATCTTTCCGCGAACTGTTGATTGCCAAGCAGGGCAGGATGTTCGACGGTGCCAACCTTGTGCCTTTCACGATAACGGTGCTGGATGGGATGGGTAATCCGATTCAGGTCAATGACCCCGCGGCGGTCGTCAATCCCGGTATGACGTCAAACGGTGCGCGCCTCAGTTACTTCATCGAAAAGATGACCGCAACCGAGCTGGACGCAGGGCGTGCAATTTCCGGCGGCCTCGATCATTCCGCAATGTTGACAGCGGCCGAATTAAAGCTAATCTCTGAGTGGCTGGACTTAGGCGCACAGAATTATAATGATCCATTTGACCCGGCGGCGCCACAAAACTAAATTAGTGGTTGGATTTTCACGGGAAGCAAAGCTTGAGAAATTTCAAGGGGTTAATTTTGCCCAATCTATTGCTGTTGTTAGCGGTTGCCGGGCAATCGGCGCAGGCGCAGTCCACCGATAAGGATCCGTCTCTGGCGGTGGAAAAGGTAGCGACGGATAAATCGGTTTACCGGGTGACCATTGCGGATCCCTTTATCGACCTCCATACTGGGCCCGGTTCTGCTTATCCGAGGTTTCATGTGATCGATCGCGGCACCGAAGTCAAGGTGTTAAGGAGAAAAACGGACTGGTTCAGAATTGAGACCGGCGATGGTATATCCGGTTGGGCGAGCCGGGATCAAATGCGGGAAACGCTGTTGCCCACCGGCGAAAAGTTTAAGGTTATTGAGCTGGGACTCGATGACTTTTCAAGACGTAAGTGGTTGCTCGGGGTGTCCGGAGGTGAATTTGAATCCGCACCTGTATTCACCCTGTTTGGCGCCTATTCATTTACCGCAAACCTCGCGGCAGAGGTTCATTTCGGTAAATCGGTAGGTAGAAATTCCAGCAGCACCTTTATCAAGGCGAACCTGGTGATGCAGCCGTTTCCGGAATTGAGGTATTCCCCGTTCATGGCCCTCGGAATTGGCAAGATAAAGGTTGATCCAAGTGCGACCCTGATTATTTCGGATGATGAGACCAATTCAATTGCCCAGTTCGGCCTTGGCGTTCAACGCTACATGAGTCGCAGTTTCCTGTTTCGATTCGAAGTTAACGAGTATATTATTTTTTCATCCGGTTCCAGTGACAATAACGAGGAAATAGACGAGTGGAAATTCGGTTTCGCAGTATTTTTCTAGCGACTTCATTTTTAATCGCGATGATGCCAGTGGCCGAGATTGCTGCGCAGAGCGACGAGGATGAACAGACAAATCTGATTGAACCCCAGATCGAGCGGGTTGATTTCGATGAGTCGTTGATCGACTCGGATGACTTTGAAATTGCTGTGTATGCCGGTTACCTGGCAATCGATGATTTTGACACCAACTCCGTCGTTGGCGTCAAACTCGGTTACCACGTATCTGAGGATTTTTTCGTGCAGGTTAGCTATGGACTCGGTGACTCCGGTGAGACCAGTTTTGAAAAATTAAGCGGCGGTGCGCCGTTGTTGTCTGAATCCGAGCGAGAGTTTGAGTATTACCTTGTTTCCCTGGGGTTCAATCTGTTCCCCGGGGAGGCATTTTTAACTGATTCAACTACCTTTAATACAGTGTTTTATTTTGCCGCAGGGATAGGTAATACCGAATTTGCCGGTGATGATCGTTTTACCATCGCCTATGCGGTAGGTCACCGTACCCTGTTCGCGGATGGTTTTAGTGTCGATATCGAAATGAGAGATTTGATTTTTGAACAAGATCTTTTTGGTAAAGATGAAACCTCCCACAATCTTGAGTTCACGTTAGCGTTTAACGTTTTTTTCTAAGGAGAATAAATATGAACAAAATCTTTTCGCATACCAGGCCTGGCCTGCTGTTGTTATGTATTTTATCTTTAACCGGGTCAGGCCTGGCAAATGCCGCTACGGTAAACGGGCCGGCGCCAAATTTTACCCTGAAGACTTTGAGCGGCAAGAATTTGAAACTCAGTGAAATGGCGGGTAATGTCGTATTGATTAATTTTTGGGCTTCCTGGTGTGGTCCCTGCAGGGAGGAGATGCCGTTGTTGAATGAACTGCACAATAAGTATTCGCCTTTGGGATTTACCGTACTCGGGGTTAACGTCGAAGAGGATACGAAAAACGCCAGGGGATTTCTTAAGAATTTTCCGGTCGATTTCCCGATACTGCTGGACAAAACAAACAAGGTCAGCAAGCAATACGATGTCATTGCAATGCCGACGACCGTGGTCGTGGATCGCGATGGCAATATGCGATATCTGCACCAGGGGTACAAGCCCGGTGACGAAAACAAGTACCGTAAAATGGTAAAGAAACTGGTGCGTGAGTAGTCACATGAAACAGCTATTCGTATTATCGTTTTTTATCGGACTGGTACTGCTAGGTGGCTGCGCCGGTGAGCCCTGGGTCAAACCCTATGAGCGGGCAAACCTGGCAGATCCCATAATGAACCTGAACCGGGATCCGGTATCGACCAGTTATCTACATCACGTTTACGATTCACGTGAAGGTGCGCGCGGCGCGGGGATAGCGACCGGCGGTGGTTGCGGTTGTAACTAGTGCTCCGGCAGCTGCCCCTAACGGTCATAAAGACTAAATGATGTCTTTCTGTTGGCGTTTACTCCCGGTTTTACTGATATTGTCGTCTTTTCACCCGCTGCAGGCGGCGGTGTTGCCCGAGGAGCGTGTGGACCTGCTCTACCATCGATACGAAGGTGGTGGCGCGGAGATCGACGGGCCTTCGCTACTACTGCGAAAGAATCTGGGTGACAGCGTATCCCTGGGATTGAATCACTATGTCGACAACGTGACCAGCGCATCGATCGACGTATTGGTGAGTGCTAGCAAATACACCGAGAAGCGCGAAGAAAACACTATCAGTGTTGATTACCTGCGTGACAAAACAACCATTGGTCTCGGTTTTACCAACAGCGATGAGAGTGATTTCACCGCTAAGACGCTGAGCCTCGGGATTTCTCAGGAAATTTTTGGTGATCTGACAACCGTCAGCATGCGTTTCGCCTTTGGCGACAATACCGTTGAACAAAACGGTAACGATAATTTTGAAGAGTCAGCCGAAGTTCGTAGTTATCGCGTCGGGGTTTCGCAAATTTTCACCAAAAACCTGTTGATGTCGCTTACCTTTGAAACCATAACCGATAAAGGCTATCTCAATAATCCGTATCGGTCGGTACGTTATCTCGATACCGCCAGTGGAACCGGTTTCAGCTTTCAGCAGGAAGTTTATCCCCAGACCCGAACCAGTACCGCGGTTGCGGTACGCTCCAGTTACTTCCTGTCGCAACGCGCCGCATTGCATGGAGGAATTCGCGTTTTTAAAGATACCTGGGATATAGAGGCGACGACCTACGAACTGGGATATACCTTTCCATACCAGGAAGACTGGGTTTTTGAGGCCAGTTTTAGATTTCACGATCAAGGCAACGCCGAATTTTACAGCGATTTGTTTCCCTTCCGGGACGCACAGGATTTTCTTGCTCGCGACAAGGAATTGAGTTCCTTTAGCAGTACTTCTCTTGGTCTCGGTGCCAGTTACGAGTTTGGAAGATCCTGGAATGCAATTGGTCGTGGCAGTTTGAATCTTCAATTGGACCGGATTCAATTCGATTACGATAATTTTCGCGATCTGACCGAGACTGGTTCGGTTGGGGATGAGCCTCTTTACAGTTTCGATGCGACGGTTACGCGTTTATTCGCTTCGATCTGGTTCTAGCCTGGTTGCGTTCAGCCTGTTGCTGCAGGCGATGTTTCAGGCTGCATTCAGCGCCGAATGTATACCCCTACGCAAGGTCGAATTCGAAACCACGGAAATATCCAGTCAAAGCGATCTGGCTGGCTTGACCCAGGCTTTCCTGGGTGCCTGTATCGATGGCGAATTAATTCGAACCATCCTTGCCGAGCTCTCCAATGACTTGATCGAAAGAGGTTACGTCACCTCACGCCCTTATCTATTGGAACAGAATATCAGCGACGGCCAGATCGAGATTCGAATCCTGGTCGGCAGGATCGAGTCGATTATCGATGCCGACAGCGGAGCACACGATGGCAAGATTGCAACCGCTTTCCTGTTTGGTGGCGATGTATTGAACCTGCGAGATCTTGAAACATCGCTGGAGATGATCGAGCGGATTACTTCGATCAGCGCCGGTTTCGAAATCAAGCCTGGAATCGAACAGGGCGGAAGCATTGTCGAGATTAAAATTGACGAATCGAATCCGTTTCGTACCGAACTGGGAGTGAATGCCCAGACTGATATAGATGCCCAGCTTAGTTTTCTGGCGGCGCTGGATAATCCTTTTAATATCAACGATATAATCGAGTTTCGATATAATAGCGGTGAAGTTTTTCGATCCTTTCAAAGCAACCGCAGTCGCGAATTGATTTACAGCTTTCCACTGGGCAGTTACCTGTTGATGTTGAAACACAGCGATATCAGGTATAAACAGCGAGTGCAGGGAATTAACGGTAGTTTCCTGTCTGAAGGCGACACGGTTAGCGATGAGTTTGGCGTTAGCAAGTTACTCACTCGAAGTCAGACCCATAAACTCAGCCTTGCGCTTGCCCTGGAACTTAAAGATTCGAGAAGTTTTCTGGATACCGAGTTAATCGAAGTTTCCAGTTACAAAACCAGCCAGCTACGTCTTGAGTTGCTGCATCAATGGTTTCGATCCTGGGGGCGGATCGCCACCAGTTATGGTTATCATCGCGGGCTTGATTCATATGGCGCCAGAGACGATGATTACTTTACCATCGAGGATGGGTTCGAGACCGGAGCCCGGCTTCAGTTCGAAAAATTTGTTGTGGATAGCCAGTTGTATTACTTCTTACCCGATCCGGACTGGTACACCAGTTTCAGGCTCAAGTTGCAATACAGCGACGATTTGTTGTTTGACAACGACAGGTTGTATGTGGGTAGCCCGTATACCGTACGGGGGTATTCCTCTGCTTTGAGCGGCAGTAATGCCTGGTACCTGCGCAGCGATCTGACCAGGCGATTTCAATCGGTAGTCAATCCCTTCAGCGGCAATCCGCTGACCAAGGCTATTTCGTTGTCGGCCGGCATCGATTTCGGCGAGGTTAAATGCGAAGTCGATAACCGTGACGTCTGCGGTGAAATTTATGGTCTGGGGCTGGGGGTCGAGTTGTCGGATGCCAATTTTCACGGACGCATACAGTGGGGGCATCCACTCAAAAAACCTGGAAATGAAATCGGAGACGAAGATATCCTGCTACTGGATCTGCGCTGGGCGCTTTAACCCGCATCGCCATCCAGGCCCACGGGTCGATGTAAACGCCGTGAATCAGAATCAAACTGGATGCCAGCGAAGCCAGTGCCGAAAACACCCGGAGATGCCCCACCCTGCCGACCAGCAGCGGCGCGATCTAGTGAACCGATAAACAGACCGATGAAATAACCCGACATCATGATGCCGGTGTTAAACGTCGCAAAGCCCTCGATGCCGGCGCGTATGCCAAGTAGCGTACTCTGGAGCCCGTTGGCCAGCATCATGAATCCGATGCCGAGCAATATTGCCCAGGATGCTCCAAGGTTTTTCCACATTAACGGTTCCGCTCCCAGGTAGAAACCGAAGTCAGCCAGATACAAGCTGCGCGGATTTTAGTTGAGGGCCGGCGTACCAGCAACCAATATTGTCGCCGCGTCGAATTCCGGCAGCTCGGCGATGTTGTCGGAAGGGTTTCATTCGTTAGGTCGATACCGGTAATCAGGATTTTATTCGAAGATAGCGGCAATGGTGGCTTTAGTCGTCGCCTTTGTTGCTGTGTTACTGAGCCAAAACTAAGGGCATATCGAGTAAACCGGACAGCACAGGGGTTACACCTCAGATATTGTGATCCGTCCTGGTCTATATCAAAATATGGGTTGAACCTTGGCGGGTGCAAGGCTAATCTTCGACCACTTTAGATTCGCAGTTCATGTATGCCCCCATCCATCTTACTCGAAGCCCGCAACCTCAGTTGCGTCCGTAACGACCGTTTGCTGTTCGAGCATCTTGATTTCTCGCTGGAGGCGGGCCAGATGCTGGTGGTTGAAGGCCCCAATGGCAGCGGTAAAACCAGCTTGTTGCGTGTTTTGACCGGGCTCAGGCTGGCAGATTCCGGCGAGATACTATGGCGCGGCGATCCGATTGATCGGTTGGCGGGAGATTATTTCGAACAGGTGGGTTACGTCGGACATCATGATGGCGTCAAGCATGAACTCTCCTGCCTCGAGAATTTACGACTGGCAAGGGCGATGGGAGTGCCGTCAAAGCAGAAGCTGGACGATGTGCTGCGGCAGGTGGAGCTCTACGCCTATGGTGAAACCGAAGTCGGGAGTATGTCGGCAGGACAAAAGCGCAGGCTGGCACTGGCTCGATTACTCGTAACCAATTCGATGTTATGGATTCTGGACGAACCGTTCACCTCGCTCGATAAAACCGGTATGTCGATGTTTTCATCCCTGTTTGAAACGCACCTGCAGCAGCAGGGATTGATAGTCATGACTTCACATCATGATGTTTCGATGCCCGGGCAAAGTGTGAAACACCTGCAACTGGGGTCTCAAGAATGAGTCATCGCCTGTCCCTTACCCAGGCATTTTTATTTCTACTGCGGCGTGATTTGCTGCTGGCGATGCGAAACCGTGCCGAATACGCCATGCCGTTACTGTTTTTTGTACTGGTGATAACCCTGTTTCCACTAGCGCTCGGCGCATTACCGGTGCTTCTCGCGCAGATCGCGCCCGGAATTATATGGGTCGCCGCCTTGCTCGCGGCAATGCTGTCACTGGACAGCATATTTCGTTCTGATTTTGATGACGGTTCGCTCGAACAGATATTGCTAAGTGCCCATCCGGTTGCGGTATTGGTGCTGGCGAAAGTGTGCGCGCACTGGCTGGTAACCGGATTACCATTATTGATTGTGGCGCCGTTACTGGCGGAAATGCTGGGGATGCCGACCGTTGCGCAAACGACGTTATTGCTGACAATTCTGATCGGGACCCCGATTCTGAGTTTAATCGGCGCAATTGGCGTCGCATTGACTGTGGGTCTGCGAAAAGGTGGTATAATTCTATCACTTCTGGTGTTGCCGTTGTACGTGCCGGTTTTGATATTTGCGGCCGGCGCGATTGATAATGCCGCGATGGGAATCGAGGTATCCGCACAGATTTACATGCTGTTGGCTTTTCTGTTTTTGTCGATTTCACTGTCGCCCCTGGCTACAGCGGCAGCTTTACGATTATCAGCAAGTTAACCCGCATCCGGCCAGGAGCGGTGCCCCGAGTGACCTGGAAAATTGATTTGTAAATGAGGAATAACTAAAGATTTAACATGAATTCTACTTATTACAGTTTGCGCCGCCTGGCGCATTTTGCAGATTGAACGGGTGACAATGTTTCTCTGGTTTCATAAATTCGGTTCGCCCCCTCATTTTTATCGCATCGCCGGTAACTGGATTCCCTGGCTAACCCGGGTCTTCCTGGTGTTACTGCTGGCCGGGCTCTACGGTGGCTTAATCGAAGCGCCACCGGATTATCAGCAAGGTGAGAGTTACCGCATCATTTTTGTACATGTGCCGGCAGCCTGGATGTCGCTGTTTATATACGTCGCAATGGCTTTTTGTGGCGCGATTATCATCATCTGGCGCATGAAACTGGCCGAGGTGGTTTTGATCAGTAGCGCCCCGATTGGCGCCAGTTTCACCTTTCTCGCATTGGCGACCGGATCGCTCTGGGGTAAACCCATGTGGGGAACCTACTGGGTATGGGATGCGCGCCTGACATCGGAATTGATTTTACTTTTCTTGTATTTCGGTATTATCGGCTTGCACAATGCTATTGACGACAGGCGGATAGCGGGCAGGGCGGTCGCGATCCTGGCCCTGGTCGGAGTGGTCAATATCCCGATCATTCATTTCTCGGTCGAGTGGTGGCATTCGCTGCACCAGGGTGCGACGATTACCAAGTTCGACAAACCTTCGATCCACTGGAGTATGTTGATACCGTTGCTACTGATGGCACTAGCGTTCCAGGTCTACTATATTCTGGTATTGTTTCAAAAGTGCCGCGTGGAATTGTTGCAGCGTGAGCGAAACAGTAAATGGGTTGAGGAACTTTAAATGACAGAATTCCTCCAAATGGGTGGATATGCCGCTTTTGTCTGGCCGAGTTACGCACTGGTAGCTCTGGTGTTATGGCTGAACTGGTATCTTCCGCGAAAACAACATGAGAAAGAATTGCGCCAATTGAAGCGGCGCCAGAAGGCAGAATCGACATGACTCCCGCGAGAAAGAAACGACTTGGTTTGATAGTGCTGATGGTTGCCGGTACTGCATTTGGTGTCGGCCTCGCGCTCAAATCACTGGATCAGAACATCATGTTCTTTTTCACGCCAAGCGAAGTATTTGCAGGCCAGGCGCCAAACGACAAGTTGTTCCGCATCGGCGGAATGGTCGTCACCGGCAGTGTCAATCGACCCGGCGACGGTTTGACCGTGAATTTCGATTTAACCGATAACGAGCAACATGTTACGGTGAAATTTGCAGGCATACTTCCAGACCTGTTTCGCGAAGGCCAGGGTATTATCGCTAACGGCAGGCTTGACGACTCCGGGGTATTTGTCGCCGAGGAAGTCCTGGCCAAGCACGATGAGAATTACATGCCGCCGGAACTCGCCGGTATGATGCCTGAACAGGAAGTCCGGCAATGATTCCTGAAATTGGCCAGTTCGCACTGATTATCGCGCTCAGCATCGCCATTGTTCAGGCCCTGGTGCCGCTTTCCGGAGCCACCCTCGGGGTGCAACGCTGGATTGCGCTGGCGGTACCTGCCGCCCTGGCCCAGTTGCTATTTGTCGGTGTGTCCTATGCCTGTCTTACCTGGGCCTTCCTGAGCCACGATTTTTCGGTACTTTATGTGGCTAAAAACTCAAACAGCGAATTGCCATTGATTTATCGAATTTCGGGTGTCTGGGGTTCGCACGAGGGTTCCTTATTGCTTTGGGCCCTGGTACTTTCATTGTGGACCGGGGCGGTAGCGTTGTTTACGCCTAATGTGCCGCGCGCGATGCGTGCCCGGGTGTTGTCGATTCTGGGGTTGATTAGCTGCGGATTTTTGCTGTTCATTATCATGACCTCGAATCCGTTTGATCGCTTGTTTCCCGCCGCGGCCCAGGGTAGCGATCTGAATCCGTTGTTGCAGGATATCGGTCTCGCGATCCACCCACCCATGCTTTATCTCGGATATGTTGGATTTTCGGTCGCCTTCGCGTTTTCGATTGCAGCGTTGATTTCGGGGCAGGTCGATTCGGCCTGGGCGCGCTGGTCGCGGCCCTGGACCAATATTGCCTGGTTGTTCCTGACCCTGGGAATAGCGCTTGGTAGCTGGTGGGCTTATTACGAACTGGGCTGGGGTGGCTGGTGGTTCTGGGATCCGGTTGAAAACGCATCTTTCATGCCCTGGCTGGTCGGCACCGCCTTGATGCATTCACTCGCGATTACCGAAAAACGCGGCACCTTCAAGGCATGGACTGCATTGTTGGCAATATTTGTGTTTTCGCTGAGTTTACTCGGTACCTTTCTGGTTCGCTCCGGGGTCTTGACCTCGGTGCACGCCTTTGCCAGTGATCCGGAACGCGGAATCTACATTCTTGGTTTTCTGCTGTTGGTTGTCGGTGGTTCACTGACCCTTTATGCGTGGCGGGCGCCGTTACTGAAGAGTGCGGCATCGACGAGTCTGTTTTCGCGTGACGGCGCCTTGCTGCTTAACAATGTCTTTCTTACCGTCGTAACCGGCGCTATTTTACTGGGCACGCTCTATCCGATTGCGATCGATGCGATGGGGAGTAAGATTTCGGTAGGACCGCCCTATTTCAACCTGATGTTTTTTGCGCTGATGGCGCCATTAGGTGTTCTGATGGGCATCGGCATGACGATTCGCTGGAAGAACGACAAGCTGGCGCGATTGGTGACCAGGCTACGCTTACCGGCACTGTTGGCATTGGCGCTGGCGGCTGTTTTAGGATCGCAGCTTTCAGACTGGAACTGGGGTGCTTACGCCGGAATTGCGATGGCGGTCTGGATTGCGATCACTGCCGCCATGGCAATCCATGAGCGGGTCCGCAATCGAACCCTGCTGTCTGCGTTACGCGCAACACCCGCCGGTTTCTACGGCATGTTGCTGGGTCATCTCGGCATTGCCGTATTTATCCTCGGTGTGACTTTGACCAGCCTGTACAATCAGGAAAAGGATTTGCGCATGGCGCCCGGTGATATCTATTCGGTCGCCGGGTACGAGTTCACCTTTCACGGTGTACGCGACTTTAATATAGATAACTACGTGGCGACCCGTGGTAGATTCAGTGTGCGTTCCGAGCAGGGTGATTTCCAGGTCGACCTTTTTCCCGAAAAGCGGATTTACCAGGTGCAAACCATGCCCATGACCGAGGCCGCGATCGATGCCGGATTTACCCGTGATTTATTCATCGCCCTGGGTGAACCACTCAATGAGGAAGGTGTCTGGGCGGTGCGAATATATTACAAGCCCTTTGTTCGCTGGATTTGGCTGGGTGCGATCATCATGGCCCTCGGTGGATTATTTGCGGCGAGCGATCGACGTTACCGGCGCCTGGTTCGCAGCAGTAATGTCGATCACCGTGCAGCGGAACCAGTATCGTGATTCGTTTTTTAGCGCCTTTGGCAGTGTTTGTCCTGATGGTGGGACTGCTCGGTTACGGTTTACGCCTCGATCCGCAGAAAGTGCCATCGCCACTTATCGACAAACCGGCGCCGGTTTTTTCTTTATCGATGCTGGATGATCCATCGCGTCGGCTATCGCCGTCAGATTTGGCTGGACAAGTCTGGGTACTCAATGTCTGGGCCTCGTGGTGTGTGGCCTGCCGGGTTGAACACGAAGTGATCACGGCCCTGGCGAACAAAAATCTGGTCACGGTGGTCGGGCTCAACTACAAGGATGAACCCGCCGATGCAAGCCGCTGGCTTCAACAGTTCGGTAATCCGTATGCAACCAGCGTTATCGATCGAGATGGACGTGTGGGCATAGACTGGGGCGTATACGGGGTGCCGGAAACCTTTGTTATCGGTGCTGACGGTAAGATCAGGTACAAGCACATCGGCCCGGTTACACACGAATCGCTGGAGCAGGAAATAATGCCAATTCTGCGGGAGCTTTTGAGTTGAAGCGTTTACTGTTGCTGATGCTGCTCGGGCTCGGGCTTACGCCATTGCAGGCCGCAACCGAAGCTCACCAGTTTGATTCCGCGGAAATGGAGGCAGATTACTATCAGCTCATCGGAGAACTGCGCTGTCTGGTTTGCCAAAATCAGAACCTGGCCGGCTCCGATGCAGATCTCGCACGTGACCTGCGCCGTGAAACCTACGAAATGCTGCGCCAGGGTAAAAACCAGCAACAGGTGGTTGAATTCATGGTCGCTCGCTACGGTGATTTTGTACTTTACCGCCCGCGTTTCAAATCGGATACCTACCTGTTGTGGCTGGGTCCGTTTCTATTGTTGCTGGTAGTGCTTTTGATTGTCGTTCGCAGGCTTCGCGCGGTCGAAAAGGCGGTCGAAGTCGATCCCGAAACGATGGCCGAGGCAAAACATTTACTGGAAGGTAAAGAGCCGGTTCGATGAGTTTCTGGATAATCGTCACCGCGCTGCTCGCGCTCGCGCTTGTCATTTTATTGCTGCCGCTATTTCAATCCGCGCGTGCGCAACAGGGTGATCAACGTCAAAAACAGAACATTCAAATCGCTCGCGAGAAGAAATTACAGCTCGAAACCCAGCTTGCCGACGGTGATATAGATCAGGCCACCTTTGACAGTTTCTACCTTGACCTGCAGACTTCACTGGCGCTGGAACTCGATAACGGGGAGACCGCCAACGAAGCAGTGCGTGGCAAGTGGATGGCAGTTCTGGTGTTGTTCGCGGTTCCGGCAGCCAGTATTGCGCTTTACCTGAATTACGGCGAATACCGTGTCATCGAGAATCCTGAACTGGCACAGGTAGCGCCCCGACCGCAACCCGCAGCGGCACCGCAGATGAGCCTCGATGAAATGGCGGTTGCAATCCAGCAGCGGCTGCGCGATAACCCTGAAGATGCCGAGAGCTGGTTTATGCTCGGTCGAACCTTTATGGGAAAGCAGCAGTACGACGAAGCAGCGGCCGCATTCCAGCGCAGCAATGACCTGGTAGCCAATGAACCCGGGATAATGTTTGCACTCGCCGATGCGCTGGCGATGCAGAACGATGGCATTTTGCGGGGCGAGCCGGAGGAATTGATTATCACCGGTTTGAAACTGGCGCCAAAATTCCCCAACGGCCTCTGGCTTGCCGGAATGGCTGCGGAACAACGCCAGGATTACGCCTCCGCGCACCGATACTGGAGTCGGTTGTTGCCCTTGATCGTGGATAACCCGACTTCGATGCGCGAAGTCGAGGGGCTGATTGAAATGCTCGAAGAGCGTGCCCCGGAATTGACACGAACGGTTGGTAAGGGTGCGCGGATCAACCTGCTGATTGATATCAATGCTGAGCTAAGGGCTAAAGCCAGCCCCGAATCACTGGTTTTTGTTTACGCCAAAGCGATGCAGGGACCACCGATGCCGCTGGCGGTCAAGAAATTCCAGCTTGGCGATTTACCTTTGTCACTGACTCTCAGCGATGATGACGCGATGATGCCAAGCCTGAAATTGTCGTCTTTCGGCCAGGTTATTGTGGGCGCCCGTATTTCCAGCAGCGGTAAGCCGGTGGCGCAGAGCGGAGATTTCTATACCGAACTCGAAGCTGTCGATAGCGGTAATCCCCCGGCACAAATCACCTTAATCATCGATAAGATCAAGTAGTCCGAAAATTAACCGAATGTTTCCTTGATTTTGTCAAAGGGCGCGGTAATTGCGTAAACCTCGGTGTATCCCAGTTGTTTAAGTGAATGAGCCGCGAGCGAGGCACGACCCCCGCCGGCGCAATGCGTCAGGATTACGGTAGCGGCCTCGGGGCACACTTTGTGAATTTGCATTTCCAGCACACCTCGCGAAATATTGATCGACTGTGATAGCTTGGATTCGGCGGCGCTATGGGCTTCACGTACGTCAACGATTACCGAATCAGCGTTTTCGTCGAATATTTTCTTGGCGGTTTCGACGTCCACGCATTTAATGTGTTGCTGGACGTCCTTGATTAAATCACCTGCGGTTTTGAGCATTTTTTACCCCTGGTTTTGTTTGACTCCCGAACAGGATATTTTACAGCTAAATGAATACCGAACAACAATTCTCGATATCAGAATATTTACAAGTTCGCATAATACATGGAGGAAGCGAAGTCAGTACAAAGAACGGGAGGGGTGTGGACATCGGGTACTCTTGGCGGGACGCTGAGCGACAGGGATGTCGCGCGCGAGCCTACATGGACGTATTTACGGCGATCCCGCAAAGAGTACCTCATGGCCGCACCCCATTTTAACTCTAAGTTTACCAGAATTGGTCCTGGGCCTGATCATGGGGTTCCCTCGAATCCGACGCCTTCGTGAAAAATGCAGGTTAACATGCGAAGGTTTCCGCTATTGAAGGGCGTTGTACTGGAATTAATGCAGGGTCCCAGTTGTCGATTGCCGAGGCTAAAATCTCGGCTGGGTTGCAATGGGCCAGCTCTGGCTGCGGTGACTGACCTAAGTGTTGCAATGCGACCCGCAATTGTTGGCATGGCTTACGGTGGTCTAAAGCGTTGGCACCGGTTTGCTTGCTGAGCTTTACGCCCTCGGCATTGTTCACCAGAGGAAGGTGCATGTAGGCGGGGGTTTTGAATCCGAGACGTTGCTGCAGGTAGATATGAAGACAGGTGTTTTCCAGCAGGTCGGCGCCGCGAACGACTTCGTCGATACCTTGCAGTTCGTCGTCAACGACCACCGCCAGGTGGTAGGCGTATATATTGTCGGCCCGTTTGAGTACAAAATCACCGACCTCGAGCGGCAAGTTCAAATCAAATGAACCAAAGACGCCGTCAATAAAACTGATCGAACCCGCCTTTCCGGTATCGAGTCGGATGGAATGGTTTGCAGTTGCCAAATTTTTCGAACGGCAATTACCCGGATAGATTCGACCCAGGGGCCCACTGGGGGCACCCTGTTGGCGCAGGGTTTTGCGGCTACATTCACAGGCGTAACTATCACCCTGGTCGAGCAATCGATCGAGATGGTGTTGATACTGCTCAAACCGGTCGCTTTGATACAGGAGTACACCGTCCCATTCGAATCCAAAGGCTTCGAGATCTGTTAAAATTCGATCGCTGGCACCGGCGGCGACACGCGGAGTGTCCACATCTTCGATGCGTAACAGCCAGCGAGCCTGTTGCGACCTTGCCTGGCAGTAACTTGCAAGTCCCGCAACCAGGGATCCAAAATGCAGAGGTCCCGAGGGCGAGGGTGCGAAGCGACCGGTTAGCCCGAATTTCTCACCAGCATTGTGCTGCCGACACCGATGAGAAAGGGGAGTGGAGGTTGTCAAAGCAACAGGTTGTCGAGAATACTTTGATAAATATCAGACAACTGTTCGAGTTGCTGCGTATTCACATGCTCGTCGATCTTGTGAATCGACTCGTTGACCGGACCCAGTTCCAGTACCTGTGCGCCGGTGGGTGCGATGAAACGTCCATCCGAAGTACCGCCGGTGGTTTCCAGTGATGCGGTAAGACCGGTATGTTGTTTAATGGCATTGCGTGCCGCTGCAACCAGTTCTCCCTCGGCGGTGAGGAAGGGATAGCCGGAGATTGACCAGTCGATCTGATAGTCGATTTCATGCTTGTCGAGAATCACCCGAGTAGTTTCGATAATCTGCTTTGCATCGATTTCGGTGGAATAGCGTAAGTTAAACAAAACCTCGGCGTGGTCCGGCACCACGTTATGTGCGCCGGTACCGGAATTGATATTTGATATCTGAAAACTGGTTGGTGGAAAAAACTGGTTGCCCTGATCCCATTCGTGCTGTGCGAGTTCATGTAAAGCCGGCATCGCCCGATGGATCGGGTTGTCTATCTTGTGCGGGTAAGCAACGTGCCCCTGTATGCCGTTAATCACCAGCTT
Source organism: uncultured Gammaproteobacteria bacterium (assembly GCA_964488685.1). Lineage (GTDB taxonomy): Bacteria > Pseudomonadota > Gammaproteobacteria. The sequence continues at coordinate 9,449 of CAZAVY010000023.1, read as the reverse complement.
TGCGCCTATCGAACCCCGCCTTCCATTTTTGACCACGTCACCAACGCTTGTCTGGCTAGACGGTTCACCTACCAGGGCCCAGTCGATCTTCTCGCCTCTCGCTTCGAGTGTTTCGATGACCTTGACGGTGCCGTTGACGGCTATTCCTTCTTCATCGCTGGTGATCAGCAAAGCGATCGACCCCTTGTGATCGGGGTGCTCGCAGACGAACCGCTCGCAGGCGGTCACCATCGCCGCGATGCTGGATTTCATGTCCGCAGCGCCACGACCAAACAGACAGCCGTCACGAATCTCGGGCTGAAACGGATCGCTATGCCATTTATCCAGCGGCCCGGTTGGTACCACGTCGGTGTGCCCGGCAAAAGCCAATACCGGAGAGGCCTTGCCACGCCGCGCCCACAGGTTGGTGACATCATCGAAGATCATGGTTTCGCATTCAAACCCAATCTGATCCAAGCGCTCGATCAATAGTGCCTGACAACCCGCGTCATCGGGTGTCTCGGAAGGTCTGGCGATGAGCTCCGATACCAGTTTCAGGGTTGCACTTGCCATGGCAGGTCTACAGGTTGCGTAGCAGGTCATTGATACCTACTTTGGAGCGCGTTTTTTCATCGACCTGTTTCACGATCACCGCACAGTAAAGGCTGTATCTGCCGTCTTCGGACGGTAAATTACCGGACACTACCACCGAGCCCGCGGGAACGCGTCCGTAGCTCACCTGGCCGGTTTCGCGATTATAAATCTTGGTGCTCTGTCCGATATACACGCCCATCGAGATAACCGAGTTTTTCTCGACGATAACACCTTCGACCACTTCCGAGCGGGCGCCGATAAAACAGTGGTCTTCGATGATGGTCGGTGAGGCTTGCAGCGGTTCGAGTACACCGCCGATTCCGACGCCGCCGGAAAGATGAACGTTCTTGCCAATCTGTGCACAGGAACCAACCGTGGCCCAGGTGTCAACCATGGTGCCGCTATCGACATAGGCGCCGATATTGACATATGAAGGCATCATTACTACGCCGGATGCGACGAACGATCCTTTACGCGCGACGGCCGGTGGCACCACGCGAACCCCGCTGGCGGCATACTGCTCGGCAGAGCAGCCGTCGAACTTGGAATCTACCTTGTCATAATACTGGGTAAAGCCGCCCGGCATAATCTGGTTGTCGCGGATCCGGAACGACAACAGGACAGCTTTCTTTAGCCATTCGTTGACCTGCCACCCGCCGGCTACGGGTTCCGCCACGCGCTGCCGGCCCGAGTCCAGGAGGTCAATTGCTTCAAGCACAGCATTCTTTACCTTCGGGTCTACATTGCCGGGATTGATTTCAGCTCGATTTTCGAATGCCTGCTCGATAATTTGCTGAAGTTCAGCCATGATGTTTCTCCTAAAAATTCGCTAACAGTGCAAATCAAGGGGTCAGACTCCTCGATTTATGATACGATTCAGACTTCCTGTCACCACCGTGCCCTCTGGATCTGACCGGGCGGTCAATTTGCTTTTCCATCCGTTGTTGGAACTGTTCGTTGCCCAGGGTCCAGGCCTTGTTCGTCGCTTCCCGGATTTCATCGAGTGTTTGTTTCGGTATTCGCGAGCTAAATAACTTCCGGTAAGCAGACTGCCTTGCTTCAGACGTAGCCCCTAGCCGTTTGTACTGGCGATGCGGCGTGACAAGCACATCCTCTTGCCCCAGCGCATTGCTACGATAACTCGACCACGGGTATTCAGAAGGGTGTTTTGCTATGTCGTTTGCCCTGACCGGGTTAAGCTCGATATAACGCATGCAGGTCAAAAGGTAAATCTCTGAATCGATTAATGTTGCCTTGTAGCGACCTTCCCAAAGGGTGCCCGTGCGATGGTAGCAGTAATTGAAATGCTGCACATAGTAGCGGCCGATACTTTGCAGCGTCTTTCCAATTCCGGTTTCCGTATGCGGTGTGATCAGCAGATGGACATGATTGGTCATGAGCACGTAAGCGTGGATGTCACACTGATGTTTTTCTGCCGCTTCCCGGAGTTTTTCAAGATAGAAGCGGTAGTCTTTTTCGGCCCGGAATATGGTTTGCCGGTCATTGCCACGCTGGATCACGTGTTGGGGTTGGCCGGGAATAACAAAGCGGGGAAGACGTGCCATGAAGGTTGTGACTCGTTGTCTTTAACAGTCAATGCGATGAACAATAGCATTGCTTTGAGTCCAATTCAAGGAGTCTGACCCCTTGATTACTTGATTTTTATCAGGCGACGGCGATATTGCGTTGATCGCTGGGGCTTAGTGTTTTACCTTTGTTGCTGTAAATTTTGCAGTTTCCGGCGGTATTCAACCCGGTCAGAATTCCGAGCGAACGTCGTACCCGGTCTCGACCCTTCGAAACCAGCAGGTTGTTAATTTGAATTGAGTGCTGTAATTGCACCAGTCCCTGAATCAGTTGCTGATATAGTTTGGAGACCTGTTTTTGCTCGTTGTCACACCAGCGGACACATTTTTCAAAACCGCCACCATCCCGGTTGAATCCGTAACGCGTCAGCAACTCATGGCGTTGCCGCTCAAGTTGTTCGATATCATCTACGGCCAGTTCCGGGCTATCGAGTGATTGTTGCAGGTTATCGAGCCTGTTTTCGGCAATAGCGGTCTTGATGTCGTCCAGGTATTCAATGGCGACGTCAATTCGCGCATTGTGCGCTTCCAGCAACTCGATCAGATGTTGACCACACTGGCGGCTGTTCATGGCAGCAATTTCTCAATTTCGCTGTATTTGCGGGCAATTACTTCGGCATCCGGTTGATATTCTCCGTTGACGAGGGCCTGCTTGACGGCCTCGACGCGGGCCTGATTAACCTCGGGTGTATTTTTGATTTGCTCGCTGAGCTCTTCGATAAGCGTCGCGCTACTGAGTTCGACCGTGCTGGTATCATCCGCCTTACTGGAAGCGGGGTTGCCGGTTGCGCCTGGCTGGTTTGTCTTCGCGCTGGAGCCAGCCCTGGTATCCGCCGATACCCCGGTGCTGCGCAGGCGGTTATGCGTATTTATCGGGTCAGTCATTGCTAGTCTCCATGAGATTCCCATCTACCTTATCGACAGCCTGGGCAAATAGTTTACCGTTAAATTCTTTAATATACATTAGATACCTACCCGAACCAGGGATTCTCCCGAAACCACTCCTTCGACAATTTTCAGCGACTGGCGGTTGCGAACCCTGACGATCTGACCCAGGCTAGCGGATTGCAGAGCCTCTCCCGTCGACCTGATTTCCAGTCCGTTGTAGTTCAAAACCAAGGTCACCTGTTGGCCCGAACGTACCAGTAACCGATGACTAAGATTGGAAGGGCTGAGCACGGTGCCGCGAACCAGGTTACGACGCGCCTGCAGCTGCCTGATGCTGCTGGAATTGGTGTAGTAGCCATTGTTCAGACGTGCGATGTTCTGTTTTTGAAAACTGATGACTGAATGGTCAATTTTTTGACCTTTGAGCAAAGGTTTCGCGGCGACAGCGACGTCATCAAATACCTCGATGCGCACCGGTAAATGAATTTTCCAGCCTGAATTTACCGGGCAACGCACTAAAATAGCGGTGTTTCCATAGATAAGATTAACCCGCGCGAAATCGATAGACAGCGATTCCTGACAGGCTCTCAGGCGAAGTCTCGAATCCAGCTTACCAAGCTGAAAACGAGGCGGATAGGGGCTCTCGTATGGGTGACTTAATATAAACGACTCGGTTTGCATGCGAATCGACGTCAGGCTCTGAAACTCCGTAGCCTGCAGTGGCAACGAGCCGGTCAATAACAAAATGCCGGCTATCGGCAGACTCAGGATCAAGTTTGTTTTTACGCTTATATTCATCTATATACTTTTGGCATCCGTTATTTAGTGTATTCAAAAATAACTTGCAATTTATCAATAATTATAACAAGCAATTATCAGGCCAACGAACAGCTCCGGGTCAATCCCGGGTGTAAACCAGCGTAAGCCGACAGGTTGCCGGGTTGCAAACGCCAAAAGGCGGCAAGCGTGTCTCTTCCGATTGCCGCCTTGCCGCCTCCAACCTCGGTATTTGAATCATAAGCTATTGATTTGTAAAATTTATATTCTGGTGGCATCGTCCATGCATCGGTTTCCGTAAATTGTTTTTACGGTGATTATCATGCCAATCAGTTTCGACCGAGCCTTTTCAATCCACGCGGATGCGCTACTGCTACGTGGCCAGCGCTCATCGATTCTGGCCGCCAACATTGCAAACTCGGATACCCCGAATTATAAAGCGCGTGATATCGACTTCACCGCGATGCTGCGTAGCGCCGGTCAACGGCAACAAGGCAATCTGGTTCTGGCGAGCACCCATCGCGACCACATTAAAACTCAAACCAGCGTTAGCCAGGCTCCACTGCTGTATCGTAATCCGTTGCATCCTTCACTCGATGGAAACAGCGTCGATTCGCATGTCGAGCAGAGCAAGTTCGCCGAGAACGCACTGATGTATCAGACCAGCTTTACTTTTCTCAACGGCAAGGTGCGGGGACTGATGAAAGCCCTGAAAGGGGAATAGTCATGGGACTGTTTGCCAACTTTAATATATCGGGAAGTGCGCTTAGCGCGCAATCGCTGCGCTTGAACGCTACCGCCAGTAACCTGGCCAATGTAGAAACGCTGGCCGGTAGCGAAGCGCAGGCTTATCGTTCGCGTCAACCGGTTTTTCAGGCAATGCTGGCCAATCTCGATCGGCCGGGTGAGGTCGGGGTGCATATGCTCGGTATTGTCGAAAGCCATAAGGCGGTCGAGCGACGCTACAGCCCCGGACACTCGCTCGCCGATAAAGACGGCTTCGTGTACGGAAGTAATGTCAATCCGGTCGAGGAGATGGCCAACATGATCTCGGCTTCGCGCGCTTACCAGAACAATGTAGAAGTCATGAACACCTCACGCGACCTGTTGTTGCGTGTACTGTCGCTGGGAAGTTAACGGAGACCTGAGATGCCTGATATCGATACCAACACGATTTACTCCCAGTTGGGATTAAATCCGCCTGCCGAAAGTCAGAATAAAAGCAACGATGAACTAGGACAGGCCGAGTTCCTGAAACTGATGACCGCACAACTCCAATACCAGGATCCACTCAAACCAATGGAAAACGGTGAGTTTCTGGGGCAGATGGCTCAATTCGGAACTGTCAGCGGTATCAATGACTTAAATGCTAATTTTAGCGCCTTGAGTACCTCGTTCCAGTCGAATCAGGCGTTGCAGGCATCGACCCTGGTGGGGCGACGCGTGATGGTGCCCTCACAAAGTGCCTTCCTTGAAAATGGCACATCGCTGCTGGGGTCGGTGGATCTCGATCAAGCGGCTAGCAAGGTCGTGATCACCGTTAAGAACCCGGCGGGACAACTGGTTGATCGCCAGCAACTGGGTGTGCAACAGGCAGGGATGCTTGATTTTGAATGGGATGGTCTGAATAGCAACGGCGATCGGTTGCCGAGTGGCGAATACCGGATTGCGGCTGAGGTTTATCGAGGGAATGAGGTCAGCGCAGGAGTAACGTTTACGGTGGTTGATGTCGAGAGTGTAACCCTCGGCGTCGGTGGTCAGGATCTCACGCTTAGCGTTTCCGGCCTCGGCGATATCGATATGAACCAGGTTCGGAAAATATTGTAACAAGGCAGGAGAAAACAATGTCATTTAATACAGCACTCAGCGGGCTACAGGCCGCTACCGTCGACCTTAGCGTAACCAGCAATAACATCGCTAATGTCTCCACCACCGGGTTCAAGAATTCACGTGCCGAATTTGGAGATCTGTTTGAAATTTCACCCTTTGGCAATACGCCCACTTCGGTCGGAAGCGGGGTGCAGGTATCCAGCGTGAGCCAGCAGTTTGAACAGGGAAATCTTAAATTTACCAATGCCAGCCTAGACATGGCCATCAGCGGCCAGGGCTTTTTCGTCACAAACAAAACCCTGACAGGTAACGATATATCCTATACCCGCGCCGGACAGTTCAGAGTAGATGCCTCCGGTGCCATTACCAATAGCGCCGGGGAGTACCTACAGGCTTTCCCGGTCGATGCGAACGGTAACGTCACATCGACCAGTCTGAATACTACGGTTTCGATACAGCTGCCGGCAAGCACGGGTTCACCCCAGGCGACCACTGAAGTCGAAATCGGGATCAACCTCGATGCCGCCGAAGTCGCCCTGGATCCGGCCTTGTTTGATCCAACCGCGAGCAATACCTATTCGCATTCGACTTCGACCACGATCTACGATTCGCTCGGTGCTTCGCATGTCATGTCATACTATTACATACATGATCTGCCAGGCTCGATCACCAATGCCGCCAACAATCCCAATCAATGGGCGGTTTACACCTATCTCGATGGCGCCGAAGTTGATATCGCAGGTGGTACCACAGTAGGCCACTTCAATGGTGGTGTTGCGGTTAACCAGGATGTTGGCATCCTGAATTTCAATGCCGACGGCAGCTTCGCCAGCAGCAGCCCGGCGTTGCTGCAAAACGTTGCGGTTCCGTTAACCAACGGTGCCAGCGCGCTTTCCGTTTCCCACGATTTTGCCAATAACAACACGACCCAGTTTGCGGCCTTGTTTTCGGTGAGCACACTCGACCCCAATGGTTTCTCAACCGGCCGGTTGACCGGTGTCGATATTTCGGAAGATGGATTGATGCGTGCGACTTTCAGTAACGGTATCGCCACTCCGTTGGGGCAGATCGCCATGGCTGATTTTCGTAACGTTCAGGGTTTACGCGCGATCGGGGCTGCCTCGTGGCAGGAAACCATTGATTCAGGCGCAGTGATTACCGGCAGCGCAGGTACCGGACGCTTCGGCCTGATTCAATCGGGTGCCCTGGAAACTTCCAACGTCGATCTGACCCAGCAACTGGTGAATCTGATTACGGCACAACGAAACTTCCAGGCGAACGCACGTTCGATCGAAACGTCCAATGCGATCACCGATACCATTATCCAGATTCGATAGCCAATATAAGCTTGCAACGAAATGGATAAATATCTTTATCTGGCGATGAACGGAGCTGCGCAGGCAATGCTTGCGCAGCAGAACAATGCCAATAATCTCGCCAACCTCAGCACTGTTGGATTCAAGGCAACCCTGGACCACTTCCAGTCAAATCCGGTTTCCGGTCCGGGCTACCTCGACCGGGTGTATGTCAGCAATGAACACTCCGGTGCCGATTTCAGTTCCGGCGCGATAACCACCACCGGGCGCGACCTCGATCTCGCAATTAATGGCGATGGCTGGTTTGCGGTTCAGACCGACGACGGCGGCACCGCCTATACCCGTCGCGGTGATTTCAGAATCGATCCGACCGGATTACTGCTCAACGGCGCCGATCAAATCGTGCTGGGTGACGGTGGTCCGATTACGATCCCTGATTTTGAAAGCCTTCAGGTCGGACGCGATGGTATCATCAGTATTCGTGGCGCAGGTCAGGGCGCCAATACCCTGGTGGGTATCGATCGAATCCGCCTCGTAAATCCGCAACAGGATGGGCTATATCGTGGTGAGGATGGCTTGTTTCGTAGTCTCGACGGGGTCGATGCGGTAGCCGACGCTTCGGTTACGGTAACCCCGGGCGCGCTGGAAGCGAGTAATGTCAACGCCGTGGAGGCGATGGTACGTATGATCGATTATGCGCGCTACTTCGAACACCAGGTCAAGTTGATGAAACTGGCCAGTGAAAACGACGCCGCCAGTGCGCGCTTGATGCGTATGTCGGGTTAGCAGTCTGCCGGCATGGTAAAATAAACCGGTAACGATTTTGGGGGCCGAATTTGAACAATTCAGATAGTGCACTTCAGGAATACCTGACATTACGTGATCGCGCCAGCAGCGCACACCTGGCAACCCTTTCGAGCAATGATTCGCCCGAAGCGAGTTATGCCCCTTGTGTCTGGTACCGCGCGGATTGTTATCTTTTCCTGAGTGATCTTGCGAGTCACACGGGCAATCTCATGCGCAATCCCGAAATCGGCCTTATGTTGATTGAAACCGAATCCGATAACCCTTTTGCCCGGAGGCGTATCACCCTGCGGGGAAGTGCGCGCGTGATTGCGCGAGACAACGATCTTTTTAAACTGGTACTGGCGGAGTTTCAGCATCGGTTCGGCAAGGTAATGAAGACAATCGAACCCTTACCCGACTTCCGCCTGTTTTGTATTCGCCCCCGGAGCGGTCGATTTATTCGAGGCTTTGGACAGGCTTATGAACTGGCTGGCGATAAACTCGATCGGCTAAGCCACATCAATCCCGGTTGATATGACCGCCCACGCAGCTTGCTAAAGGTGTATGCCAGGTTTAGCAGTCTGCCGGGCCCGGGATCGATCTACTGCAACCCGATGACATCCTCATTTTGAATCATTTCCAGCACCTCCGTCCCGAGGTCGTCCGCCTGGTACATGCCGCCCGGGGTTTCTGCAATTGCCTGGTACCATTGTTTGACGATATTCTTGAGTGTATCAATATCTTCGACGGCCTTGATATCGTCGATTAACTTGCTCACCCTGACCCGATTGACAAAGGTCAGCAAAGTGTTACACATGAAATCCCGCGCACCGATTTCAGGCACATTGTTCTAGTCCTGCTTCGGAGCACGATCATACATAGCAGGAGTAGCGTCACCGAGATCGACGAAACCGTGTTTCATCAAGCTTTCCAGAATTTCGGCGATATTGTCGCATAGAGAGTTTTTTCTGAGCGTGGCGGCAGTATTTTCGCCGTTAACCAGAATTAGCACACGTCGCTGTTTCATCGATAAAGCGTTGCTTTTGAATTTTATTTCAGACAGGCCTTTCGCCGTTTTATGGAAGATGTCGCTCGATTTCATGGGTCATTCAAATGGACAATGTACTAATGATACCAATCGACGCACAAATTAAAATACCAGGGTACCAAGTTTGTTCACGGCAACGATCATTTCACAATCGTTATTAAATACCTGGGGCACCGTACTGTCACAAGCGTCAACCGGGTTAATACCGACCCTAAGTTTTCCCGGATCCAGCGGCAAGACTGTGCTTGCGCCCTTATCGAGTTCTGTGTCCTTAAAGTTGCGCCCTGGTCGGGCTCGGCGAATCAGTTGCAGGCCCCTTTTGTCAGACCGGTATCGGGATTTACCAGCATGAAATTAGCGCAAAATTTGGTAGCAACTTCCAGATGCCTGTGGTCTACTACAGCCTGCTTATATCAGTGGCCTATGGTGGTGGTGCTGAATACTTGGCGCTAGCCGGTCACAATTAAGGCTAAGAAACTGGAGGAGATAGCTGCCAAATAAAATTAAAACGGCAGTGAGGACGAGGAAGGCGCCCATAGGCGCCTTTTTTTATGCGATCTGGTTTCCACTTCTATATCTGTTCTATAATTCTTATCGATGAAAGTTTACATACAGATATTTACTCTTTTTGTTTTACTGGTAACC
>CAZAVY010000022.1:0-35305 GCA_964488685.1 uncultured Gammaproteobacteria bacterium | reverse complement strand
GGAAAGATACCCGTCCTGATTTCAATATTATGAGTATAAATCAACCGCTTAATGATTTGATTCAGTTACTTTGATTCGATCTATGCTGCGCTCGTAACGGTCTGAAGGCAAAAAAAACCCACCCGGTTAGGGTGGGTTAAATATTAGTTAAAACCTTGAGGAGGAGGAGGGGGGGGGTTTTAACTCGTTGCCAGGGCAGGATTCCTGCCACAGCAGCAATGATGCGATATTAGAGGGGAAACTGTTATAATAACAGTTACAATTTTTTCAAAACAACTACATAACAGTCGCCCGATACCATGACAGTTTTACGCCCGGAAACCTTTAAATACGACCAGGTATCACGCTATATCAACGAGTTAATCGAAAAAGGAGACCTCAAACCCGGCGATAAGGCGCCATCGCTGCGCAAGCTTAGCAAGCAACTCGGGGTCAGTATAGCCACTATTACCCAGGCTTATGTCAACCTCGAAGACCTGGGGGTGCTGAGCGCAAAACCCCAGTCCGGATTTTACGTCAATACCCTCGTCGACCAGATCAATGATATCGCCAGTTCGGCCACCACTCCCGGCCAGGCCCGCCGGGTACGCTTCGGCGGTTTATTTGAAGAAGTGTTTCGCAATGCAAACAATCCACGCATAACACCTTTCGGCACCTCGCACCCATCGATGGACTTCATGCCGGTCAAATCGCTGACCCGGGCCACCCGCAGTATTATCAGCCGTTACCCGCAAAAGAGCATGGATTACATTTTCCCCCCCGGGGATCGCAAGCTACGCGACCAGATCGCGCAACTCTACACCCAGACCTACACCAGGATCAATGCCGACGATATCATCATCACTTCCGGCGCCACCGAGGCTTTATCGATCAGCCTGCGCACCGTGGCCAAACGTGGCGATATTATCGCGGTCGAATCCCCGACCTACTTCGCCGTATTGCGCATGATCGAACAAATGGGGATGCTGGCGGTTGAAATTGAAACCGATCCGGTAACCGGTCTGAACCTCGAAGCACTCGAAGAGGCCTTCGACACCATGGAGATCAAGGCAGTGCTGGCATCTCCCAATACCAGTAACCCCCTGGGCTGTCAGATGCCCGAAGAAAAGAAACGGGAACTGGTCAACCTGCTGGCCGAACGTGATATTGCGTTGATAGAGGATGACGTTTACGGCAGTGTCTATTTCGGGGACAAGCCTCCCCGCCCGGCGAAATCGTATGACCTCAATAACATTGTATTAAGCTGTTCGTCTTTCTCCAAGACCCTGGCTCCCGGCCACCGCGTGGGTTGGGTGATTGCGGGTCGCTATCACAAGAAATTCATGCAGTTCAAACAGGCCTGGTCCTCGGCCACTTCTTCGATCAACCAGCTCGCGCTGGCTGAATTTCTCAGCAGCGGACAATACGACCGGCACCTGGTACGACTGCGAATCGCCATGCGCGAACAGGTCGAAAAGGGCCGCTTCATGATTGCCAGGAACTTCCCCGAAGGAACCTGCATTTCAAATCCTCACGGCGGGAATGTGCTGTGGGTGGAAATGCCCAGGGGTTGTGACTGCATCGATATATTTAATCGGGCGCTCGAACATAACATCGGGGTTACACCGGGCATTTTGTTTTCGGCGACCCGCCGGTTCAGGAATCACCTGCGCATCAATTGCGGCTTTCCGTGGAATCAAGCTAACGAAAATGCACTCAAGACCCTGGGGCAGATCGTTTGCAAATGCCGCAATAGTTAAACTGCATTTTGCATGAAGAAAGCAAAGTACCGGGGGCAAATCCCACCAACAATGTCGAAACGAAGCGCGGCCATTGGGAACGCCCCCCGATCGCTGTTCAAACTGAAACCCGACTTCGAGCAATTTCTAACCCGAACATTTCATGAACTGCCGCGATGATTGCGCAGGACTTTGTTTTCTCGGGAGATTTTCCGAAGAAGTGTCGGACCAATGGATCCGGCCGACTGAGGAAAATCTCCTGAGGAAACAAGGGTCAAGCAAGGGCGCGAGCAGGTTTATGAAATGTTCGGGCTAAGTTAACCGGACTGCTGCTCGATTAATTCGCTTAAGCTGAGCCACTCCTCTTCAGCACGCATCAACAATTTGTTGTTTTCCGCCTGGGCCGCCAGGCTTACCTGCAAACTATCCCGATTTCCTGCATTATAAATAGTGTTATCTTTGAGTCTTCGTTCCAGGCTGTCCCGCGTCGCGCTCAAGCTCTCGATCTGCTTTTCGATTTTGTTGAGTCGGTTTCTGTGTGATCTAAACTGACGCCGGGATTGCGCCCTGTTCCCGCCCGTGATTTCAGCGGGATTTTCACCACGTGATTTACGCTGCGCCAGCCACGCCGGATAGTCGTCCAGCGTCTGTTCAAATCGTTGCACCGCGGCGCCATCCACCAGCCATAGATCATCGCAGACGCTGCGCAGCAAATGTCGATCATGCGATACCAGGATAACGCTGCCCTCGAAGCCCTGTAAGGCCTGGTTCAGCGCCAGGCGCATTTCCAGATCCAGGTGGTTAGTCGGTTCATCCAGCAACAGTAAATTAGGCCGGCCCCAGATAATCAAGGCCAGCACCAGGCGCGCCTTTTCTCCCCCGGAAAAAGTCTTAATGGGCTGCATCACTTTATCGCCGCGGAAATTAAAACCGCCGAAGTAGCCACGGATCTCGCGTTCGCTCAATTCGGGCGCCAGCCTTTGCAGCGTCAACATGGCGCTGGCATCGAGGTCGAGTTGTTCAAGTTGATGTTGTGCAAAATACCCAGTTTGTAAATCCTTCGCGCGGGTAACCTCTCCGTCGAATGCTTGCAACTGATTCGCAAGCAGCTTGATAAAGGTTGATTTACCAGCTCCGTTCAAACCGAGTAAACCGATACGCTCACCGGGAATCAGCGAAAAATCGATATTCTCTAGTACGATTTTTTCACCGTAACCGGTCGCCACCTGATCTAACTTCAACAACGAGGTGGGTAATGTTCTGGCGGCGCGAAACTCGAAATGAAATGGGGAATCGATATGCGCGGGCGCGATAATTCGCATTCTCTCAAGGGCCTTGATTCTACTTTGCGCCTGGCGCGCCTTGTTTGCCTGGACCCGGAAGCGATCGATGTAGCGCTGAATATGGGCGATGCTCTGCTGTTGTTTTTGATGCGCGGCCTGTTGCTGCGCCAGGCTCTCGGCTCGCTGTACTTCAAATGAAGAATAGTTCCCGCGATACAGGTTTACCTGTTGATTCTCAATATGCGCGACCCAGTTCACCACTGCATCAAGGAAATCACGGTCGTGCGAGATTAGTAACAGGGTTCCCTGATAACGTTTCAACCACTGCTCAAGCCAGATCACCGCATCTAGATCGAGGTGATTGGTCGGCTCGTCGAGTAACAGTAAATCGGAACGACACATCAGGGCACGCGCCAGGTTGAGTCGCATAATCCAACCACCCGAAAAACTGTCGAGTGGTCGGTGAATTTCCGCTTCACTAAATCCCAGGCCCGACAGCAATCGCGCGGCACGACTCTTTGCCTGGTAGCCATCAATTTCCTGGAACCGCTCGTGGCAACTCGCGATAAGCATCGCATCCTGTTCGGCTTCGGCCTGGATCAATCTGCTTTCAACCAGCCTAAATTCCTCATCGCCATCGATAACATGCTCAACCGCAATACGTTCGCTCAGTATTGTTTCCTGGGCAACCGATGAAACCGCCCAGTCCCGGGGCATCGTAAATTCGCCCAGGTCAGCAGAAAGCTCACCCCGAATCAGCGCGAACAACGAAGACTTACCACAACCATTTGCACCGGTGATACCCAGCTTTTGTCCGGGATAGATTTTGAAGTCGGCCGCTTCGAACAACAACGATGTCGAGCGTCGAAGCGCAAGATTGGTAAAACTAAGCATAACCCGATTCCAGAAATCTGAAATTTTGAGTGCAGACAACCACCCGTTACTCCCCCATTGAAAAATGCGCTAAGATACCATCCTGGGCTGAAGGTAAGTTAACCCGGAAACAAAAATGAATCTAGAAAAATACTACACCCTGGACGGTTCCAGGCTTTCATTCACCCGGCAACAGGCCAGCGATTTCGCAAAATTGGCGGCCGGTGATTTCAACCCGATTCACGACATCGATTCGAAACGTTTTTGTGTGCCGGGTGACTTGCTGTTTTCGGTCATGATAAATCATTACGGCCTGCGTCAAACCATGGGCTTATCGTTTTCGGGAATGGTGAATAACGAAATCACCCTGATTCTACCCGAAGTTAACGCGCGCGAAATTTCAATCTACGACGAGAACGACAAAAAGTACCTCGATGTTTCGAGCAATGGTGCGCATAGCCACAACCGCAACCTGATCGATACGCTGACACGCAACTATGTTGAATTTTCCGGCCGTACCTTCCCGCATGTTCTGGTACCATTGATGAAACAGAATAATGTCATGATCAACACCGATAGGCCATTGGTCATTTACGACCATATGCGTATTTCTCTCGACACACTCGATATCGATACGGTAGATCTGGAACTGAAAGAGAGTATTTTCAGACTCTATGGCAAGCGCGGTGATGTCGCGCTTAACTACCTCTTGAGTTGCAACGGCGAGACGGTCGGCAAGGGCCAGAAGAAGATGGTGCTGAGCGGTTTGCGCGAGTATGATCAGGCCAGCATCGACGCTTTAGTCGAAGTCTATAACGCTCGCAAGCACAGTTTCACCAGGAACGATCAGTAGCGTCGTAAAAAAGAGAGAAAGCCCCCGGACCGACCCCCGGATAAGATTTCGAATCGAACGAAAGCCGTCTCTTCGAGAAAGTAATCGAAGCGAATACCCTGGCTGACCGGGTCATCAAGTTCAAATACGTTGGTACCATTGTCATCACTGATATCACCATCGATATCGTAATAAGCAACAAACGGGGTTATCTTGACGTTGGCAATTCGTGCGCTCGCACCCAACTGAAAACTGGTTTCGTTCCAATCTATATCGGCATCGTCATCATCAATGCCTTCGCCACTACCTGAATTGTAGCGATAACTCAATGATCCAAACAGTTCGATATTTTTGCTGACGGCAAATGACTGGCGCAGGTAAATTTTCAGGTGCTGTCCATCAAATTTACGCGTGTTAACCGGAGTATCGGCTTTGACCCGCAGACTGAAATAACCGATTCCGAAACCCACACTGAGCCCGTTGGCCGCTTTTTCTTCCATCTGAAAACTGATGCTGCTGATTTGCGCTTCGCGCACTTCGCTGTCAAATTTCCAGTCGGAATCAAGGTTGGCCAACTCAAGCGACACCCCGGTCCAATCGGCCTGGGCCAGACCCGGAATTAATAAAAGCAATGCAAACAACCTAGATCGCACCGGCAGTACCCGCAATTCTCATTAATTCACCCGGCATAAGCTTGTTTGCGCAATAGGGACAACCCTGAAAATTCACCGGGGAGATGGTTTCGATCGAAGCCAGCTTAAGATTGTTGTCCCCCACAATACTTGCGGACATTACAGGACACCGATACGTTCTAACTGCTTGCGATCACTGATTCTTTCACCCTCGCTTTGAATCCAGCTCGACACTTCGCCAATGATCTGTTCAGCTTTCTTGCCTTGCGGATCGATGGGTTTGCCGATAACGACACGAATCGTGCCCGGCCATTTAATCCAGCTATGCCGGGGCCAGAACTCCCCCGCGTTGTGGGTTATCGGCAGTACCGCGTAGCCGGTACGTTCCGACACGATCGCCCCGCCGAGCTTGAACGGTTTCTGCTGCATCGGCATTACCCGTGTTCCCTCGGGGAACAACATCAGGATTCGTCCCCGGTCCATATGAAGTTGGCTCTCGGCTATCAGTTGATTGATCGCCTTGCGCCCGGTGCCCCGATCCAGCGCGATTGCATTCACTGCTTTCAAGGCCCAGCCGAAAAATGGAATCCAGGTCAATTCTCGTTTTACGACCCATACCAGGGGACGGAAAAAGCGTTGAATGGCTATCGTTTCCCAGGTTGAACTATGTTTACTCATGACGATAAACCCGTCATCGGGCACATTGTCCATGCCCTCGACGGTGTACTTAAGCCCGCAAAAAACACGCAAACACAATAGTGAATAAGCAATCCATAATCTGACCAGGCCGATGCGATATTTCAATGGCATGAAAAATATGATCGAAAGCACGCTGGCCGATAACAACATGCCGGGCAGAAACGTAATCCAGAACAAGGTTGAACGCAGCCCCAACCAGAATTTGTAAAACGGACTAACCACGGATTACCTTTACTTGCGACGCAGGGTTTCGCGCACAAAGTGGGCTAGATCGTCATAAACGGGAACATCGAGCGCTTCCGGAAAGTGTTGCATTACATACTCCCCTTTCCCGGTTCGCACCAGAATCGGTTTCGCGTTAGCCATCTTGGCTGCCTTAATATCGGTGATATTGTCACCAACCAATGGCGTTTTTGACAAATCGATATCGAACTTTTTTGCTATCTGGAACAATAAGCCGGGTTTGGGTTTACGGCAAATACAATTCGCTTCGGGACCATGGGGGCAAATGAAAATTCCATCAACGTTGGCGCCCCTCACCGAAAGCAAGCCTTGCATTTTCTCATGCATTTCCTGCAATCCTTTCTCGGAATAGAGTCCACGTGCGATGCCGGAATGATTAGAGGCGATAGTGACGAGGTAACCTGCCTTTTTCAGACGACTGATCGCTTCAATACTTCCCGGTATGGGATCCCATGCATCAACAGCAGATATGTCGTCATGGGCAAGGTGATTAACGACGCCATCTCTGTCCAGGATTACCATTTTGTCCAATCGACTCTCCCTAACTGATCTTAGCCGCTCAGGACCGAATCCGTGAAAAATCAGCGACTAGACGGAAACTTTGCAACAGATGATCGAGTAGCGCAAGCCGGTTATTTTTCAATGCGTCGTCGTCAACCATCACCATTACCTCGTCAAAGAACAAATCGACCATCGGTCTGAGCTCGGCAAGCCGCTCGAGGCCCTGCAGGTAGTTTCCTTGCGAAAACAGGCTTACCGTTTCTTTGCTGCGCTCCTGCAGTTGTTGATAGAGTTGCTTTTCCGCGTTTTCCACCAACAGGTCGGGGTCGACCTCGACACCGTTATGTGCCTGTTTCTTGAGGATATTACTGATGCGCTTGTTGGCAGCCGCCAGCGATAACGCCGCTTCATTGTTTAAGAACTGCTGTAGCGCTCGTATTCGTAAATCGCAGTCGTATAGCAGACCCGGCCGCTTGTAAGATACCGCATCGACGATATCAAATCCGATATCCTGTTCCTGGTAATAGGCGCGTTGCCGGTCAAACACGTACTCGATGACCGACCCGGTAACAGCCTCAGCCTCGACCAGATTGAAATAGCCATCGGCCGCAACCTGGCACAGATCTGCAAGATCCAGGGTCAGTTTATTTTCGACGATGATCCGCAATACCCCCAGTGCGGCACGACGCAGTGCGAACGGATCCTTGTCGCCACCGGGCTTTTCACCAATCGAGAAAATACCGATCAGGCTATCAAGACGATCGGCCAGCGCGAGCGCTTGTGAAATTTCACCTCGCGGCAAGCGATCTCCAGCATGGCGGGGCCAGTAGTGTTGCTCGATCGCATCACATACCGATGGCTCTTCCTGCTGATGTTGGGCATAGTATCGCCCCATCAGCCCCTGCAATTTTGGAAACTCAGCCACCATATCACTCATCAAATCTGCCTTGCACAGGTCCGCAGCGCGACGCACGAGATCCTGGTCGACACCTGAATGGCTCGCGATGTACTTTGCCAGGCGGATAATTCGGTTGGTCTTGTCTCCGAGGCTTCCGAGTTTTTCCTGAAATACGACTGAATCCAGCCGAATTCGCATAACGTCCAGACCCTGTTTCTGATCCCGCGCAAAGAAGAATCTGGCGTCGGCGAAACGCGGGCGAATGACTCGTTCGTTGCCACTTACAACCACCTCGGGCCTGCGACTGTCTATGTTGGCTATGGCAATAAAATGCGGCAATAAAGCACCATCGCCGTCAAACAGCGCGAAATATTTCTGGTTTTCCCGCATCGTGGTGACCAATACCTCCGCCGGCAGTTTGAGGAATTCAACATCAAAATGGCCACAGACTACAACCGGATACTCGACCAGCGCGGTAACCTCGTCCAGCAACGCATCGTCGATTTGCGCCCTGCCACCCATTTTTATCGCCGCCTGTTCGACCAGCTTGCGAATCGTGTCACGACGTCGCTCAAGGCTTGCGATCACCAGTCCTTGAGACAGCAGAATTTGTTCGTAATCGGTAGCGCCGGGTATTTCCAGCTTTCCGGGCGCGTGAAACCGGTGCCCGAAACTATGTTGGGTCGAATGCAGGCCAAATAATTCGAAGTCGACAAGCTGATCATCAAGCATCATCACCAACCATTTGACCGGGCGTACGAATTCGTCACTTCGATCTCCCCAACGCATGCGCCTGGGGACGGGCAGGTCGGCTAGCGCGTCAGCAACAAGCTGCGGCAACAACTGCTGCAGATTTTGACCCGCCCGGGTCGTGCCGTAGTAGAGCCAGCTACCCTTTTCAGTTTCGCGTCGTTCGAGCTGGTCGATTTCGGCACCGCAGGAACGCGCGAATCCGAGCGCCGCCGGTGACGGATTGCCATCGGCATCGAACGCCACATCCAGTGCCGGCCCGCGTTTCTCGATCACTTGCTGCGCCTGTTGCCGCGGGGTGTCCCGTAACAACATCGCCAGGCGGCGCGGGGTGGCGAACACTTCAACCGTGCCTGGCGCAAGGCCGTGCCCGGTTAAGGCCTGTGTCACCTTCGCGGCAAAGGCCTGCGCCAGCGACTGCAGCGCTAGCGGCGGCAATTCTTCGGTGCCAATTTCGATCAGGCAATCGCTAACCCTCATTCCTCACCACCCTCCTACTGCGACGGCACTATGCCGCACCCTGCTTGATCAACGGAAAGCCGAGTGCTTTTCGCGTCTCGTAGTAACTCTCGGCTACGGCGCGAGACAGGCTGCGTACCCGCAAAATATATCGCTGGCGTTCGGTTACCGCTATTGCATGGCGGGCATCGAGCAGGTTAAAGCTGTGTGATGCCTTCATTACCTGCTCGTACGCGGGCAACGGCAGCATTTTTTCAACCAGTTTCCGGCATTGGGATTCGCACACATCGAACCAGTGAAACAGCGCGTCGGTATCGGCGAGCTCAAAATTATAGGTCGACTGCTCGACTTCGTTTTGATGATAGATATCGCCGTAGCTTATAACTCCCTGTGGCCCCCGACTCCAGATCAGATCGAATATATTGTCAACTCCCTGCAGGTACATCGCCAGGCGCTCGATTCCGTAGCTGATCTCACCCGATACCGGATGACACTCCAGACCTCCAACCTGCTGAAAATAAGTAAACTGCGTCACTTCCATGCCATTCAGCCAGACTTCCCAACCCAGGCCCCATGCGCCGAGCGTGGGCGATTCCCAGTCGTCTTCGACAAAGCGAATATCGTGTACCAGCGTATCGAAGCCAAGTGCTTCGATCGAACCGAGATAGAGTTCCTGGAAATTATCAGGTGAGGGTTTGAGCAAAACCTGAAATTGAAAATAATGTTGCAGGCGATTTGGATTTTCACCGTAGCGCCCGTCGGCAGGCCGTCTGCTCGGTTGCACGTAAGCGGCGCGCCAGGGCTCCGGGCCGATGGCACGGATGAAGGTTGCCGGGTGAAAGGTGCCGGCACCAACCTCCATGTCCAGCGGCTGTAAAATCACACAGCCCTGCTCGGACCAGTAATTCTGCAAGCTCTGGATTAAACCCTGGAAGCTGGTTAAATCAGTCGCGGGCAATTCGCTCATTAAATTCACGGGTTAAAAGTGCGTGATTATAACCAAATGGCAATTTTTACTCATTCATTTTCCCGCCTTATTTGTGTTGTGTTATTAACCGGCTATGATGTCGCACATGCTAAACATCATCGGGCAATGGCTGCTAAGCCTCAGACAATACGGTTTAATGTGCCTGCTGCTTTCCAGTCCGGAAAGCCTGCCCTACAACCGCTTAAATATTGCGCTTACCCTATTCTGTTATTTCCTGATCGGCTTGCTGCTGGTCGACGAACAACGCGGTTATTTGCTGGTATGTGCGCAAATCATTCTGGAATTGGGCATGCTGGGCTTGATCGTTTATGCCGGATTGAAATGGAAAAATCTGATAGCTCGTCTCCCGCAAACTTTTTCAGCCCTGCTCGGGATCAACGTGATTATTACCGCAGTCACGATACCGGTTTATCGGGCCGCTACACGGAATGAAGGCAATTCGGATAGCCTGTTAATCTACGTGACCATCGCCATCCTGATCTGGAATCTCGCGGTATTGTCGTTGATTTTCAAACGTTCCCTCGAAATCTCGACCCATCTCTCCGCTATGATAACGTTCAACTATTTCGTTCTTTATCAATTTATAATTTTCTGGATTTCCTGATGAAAATCTACATCCTTGGAATTTGCGGTACTTTTATGGCCGGCATCGCGCAACTAGCGCGTGAGCTCGACTACGAGGTAGCCGGTTCAGACGCCAATGTTTATCCGCCGATGAGCAGCCAGCTGGAACGAGCCGGAATTGAACTGCATCCGGGCTATGACGCCGATATGCTCCCCCAGGACTGCGATGTATTTATTATCGGCAATGCGATTGTCCGCGGTAATCCACAGTTTGAATCAATTCTTGAGCGTGGGCTGCGATATACCTCGGGTCCCCAGTGGTTATATGAAACGGTTTTACAAAAGCGCTGGGTACTCGCTGTTGCGGGAACCCACGGCAAGACCACCGCGAGCAGCATGCTGGCCTGGATTCTCGAATACGCCGGACTCGATCCCGGTTACCTGATCGGTGGTATCAGTCAGAATTTTTTGCACTCGGCAAGACTCGGCAGCGACCCATTTTTCGTAATCGAGGCCGACGAGTACGATTCGGCGCTATTCGATAAACGTTCCAAGTTTATCCACTACCATCCACGCAGCCTGATCCTGAACAACCTTGAATTTGACCATGCCGATATCTTCGATGATCTGAATTCAATCAAGCGGCAATTTCATCACCTGGTGCGCACCCTGCCAGCAAACGCGCTGATCATAGCGAATCAAGATGACGCCGCGTTACAAGAAGTTCTGCAAATGGGCTGCTGGAGCCAGCGATTGAGTTTCTCCGGCAGCAATGCGGAAGCTGATTTCTATCTTGACGGGCAAAACAACTTGCACACAGGCACCCGGCAATATTCACTGGAACTACGACAGCAAGGACAGTTCAACGCTTTAAATGCAACCGCCGCGATCCTTGCCGCCCGCCACGCTGGAGTCGAGATTAAAACTTCACTCGAAGCCATGCCTAAATTTATCGGGGTTAAGCGCCGACAGGAAATGATCGCCGAAATCGGCGGTGTCAAGATCATCGATGATTTCGCGCATCACCCGACAGCGATTGAATTAACCTTGAATGCGCTCGAAAAAACTACACCGGGCCGCTTGATCGCAGTGCTGGACATTGGTTCCAACACCATGAAGATGGGGGTGCATGAAAGTCGACTTGGTCGGTCATTTGCTGCCGCTGATCTGGTTTTGCTATGCGGCAATCCCGATTTGAAGTGGGATATATCGAAAATGGCGGATTCTGCGCCTACAATGGTAAAAATCGTAGCCGACACACAGCAAATTATCGAATACCTATTGCACCATTGTCAGCCGGGGGATCAAATCGTTATTATGAGCAATGGCGGTTTTGATAATATTCATCAACGTCTAATTCAAGCACTGCAAAACTAGAATTTGGGTATGTCCGGGAAATCACAGCGACCGACAAAGATAGCCAAGTACGAAATTAAACGCCGTATAGGGCGTGGTGCTATGGGTGTCGTTTACGAAGCATTCGATCCTTTCGTGCAACGCACCGTTGCGATCAAGGTCGCACATGCAGCCAGCGATCTGGACGATGCAACCAAACAAAAACTGCGCGAGGCTTTCTTCGCCGAAGTTTATAGCGCCGGACGAATGCACCATCCCTCGGTGGTCAGCGTTTATGATGCCGGGCAGGAGGCTGACCTCAACTACATCGTTATGGAATTCGTTGACGGCATGACGCTACAGGAATATGTAACCGGAGGCAAAACGCTCACTCCGAACCAGATAGTCGATATTATTTATCAATGCGCCAAGGGTCTTGACTACGTTCATCGCGAAGGCATAATCCACCGTGACCTTAAACCCGGCAATATCATGCTGAGCCTTGAAGGCGAAGTCAAAATCATGGATTTCAGCATTGCCCACGTCGATGTTGGTTTTGAAGGGCATGATACCGAGATTCAGGGATCGCCGATGTATATGCCTCCGGAACAATTGTCCGAGGAAAAACGCCTCGTGGCACAGTCTGATATCTATTCACTGGGTGCGGTGATGTATTCGCTGCTGGCGCGAAAAACCCCTTACAAAGCGAGCAGCCTGGAGTCCCTGATTTACAAAATCAGTAACCTCGAGCCCGAGCCGATAATGGCAATCAATCCGGATGTGCCGCAACACATCGCTGACATCGTCCAAAAGGCAATGCAGAAAATTATCTACAACCGATATGGGTCCGCCTACCTGCTGGCCAAAGATTTGAGTAATGCCTTCGGTCGTTTACGCGGGGTTGGCGAACGTATCGACATGCAGGAAAAATGGAAGACCCTTCGCTATCTGGCTTTCTTCAAGGAATTCAGTGACGAGCAAATTACCGAAGTTGTCAACGCCAGTGAGTGGAAGGATTTTGCCAAAGGCGAAGTCATCGTCACCGAGGGAGAAAAGGAAACCGCTTTTTATATTATTGCCAAGGGAGGCGTCGAGGTGGTTAAAAATAAAAAGGTCGTTGGCATGATGAGACAGGGCGACTGTTTCGGTGAGATCGCATTTCTGACCCGCCAACCACGAAATGCCACAATTGTCGCTCGCACTGAAGTTTCCCTGATGAGTGTCAACGCCTCGTTGATGGAACAGGCGTCCACCGATACCCAGCTGAGATACTATCGCATCTTTCTCGAAAATTTGATCGCGCGCCTCTCGCAAGCCACCGATAAGCTGGTCGAAGCTGAATTGACATTTTCCGATCCATGACCCCTGAAGTCATTACTCTGGCCATGACCGGAGCCTCCGGTGCTGAATATACCTTGCGTCTGTTTCAATGTTGTCTGCAGAATAACATTCGGGTGCAGTTTATCACTTCTCAACCCGGCCAGATCGTGTTGGGCATGGAAACGGAATTGAAACTGTCCGGATCGCCACAAAAGATGCAACAAACGCTGACCGATTATTTCGACGCCGACCCTGGCTTGATCAGGGTTTACTCCAAAGACCAGTGGACGGCACCGCCAGCCAGTGGATCTTCGGTTGCCGATGCCATGGTGGTATGCCCCTGCAGCATGGGTACGCTCGCATCGATCGCAGTCGGTAGCGGTGACAACCTGATACATCGCGCCGCAGACGTTGCGATCAAGGAACGCAGGACATTGATTCTGGTTCCACGAGAAACACCTTTTTCCAGTATTCACCTGGAGAACATGCTCAAATTGTCACGCCTGGGAGTGGTGATATTGCCGCCGAATCCCGGGTATTACCATGGCGTAGACAAGGTCTCCGAACTGGTTGATTTTGTCGTCGCCCGCATTCTGGATCAATTGGAAATCGATAACGATCTATCACCACGTTGGGGTGAATAAGCAATAATGCAGTAACGAACTATGGCTGAAATTCCGCTTTTCCCATTGAAGACTGTACTACTGCCGGGTAACCCCCTGGGGCTCAAAATTTTCGAACCACGTTACCTTGACATGATCGCCAATTGCATGCGTGAGGACAGCCTGTTTGGTGTAGTCCTGATCCACAAGGGAGACGAAACCGTTGTCGATGCCGATATTTTTTCAGTGGGGACGACCGCCACTATCAGCGACTGGGAACACCGTGCCGATGGCCTGCTTGGCATTACCGCGTTCGGGATCAAACGCTTTCAGATACTCAGCACTCGCACCCAGGATAACGGCCTGACGCTGGCTGAGATCGAGGTACTCGACGATACCGTCGCACTGGAAATACCTGAACAATTTTACTACATGCTCGAACTTCTCGAACACGTCAGCGCTCAGGAAGGCCGCATTCGTGCCGACGACCAGGGATTTTGTGAAATCCTGTACCAGCTCATTTACCTGCTACCGCTGGATCCGACTCTGAAACAACGCCTGCTCGAGATATCGGATTGCGCCGACCGGGCTGTAATACTGCATGCCGAGCTGATCAGGCTCGGTGTCATCCAGTATATCAGGCCCGAAACGAGCACCGAATAAATCTATTAATCTGGTACCAATATATGTCACCGGGTTAACGGTGTAACGGCTATCATTTCCGGCTAACGTGGCATAAACTGCTGCAGCATCTGATTCATGGGGATAGCCGCAATGAACAAGCTAATACTTGCATTCTGCTTTTGTGTTTTCAGTGCATTTGTAAGCGCCGCCGAAAAGTCCGGGGTTTTCATCGACGATGAAGTCACAACAGCAGACGGCCAGCGCCTGATTCTGAACGGGGTCGGGTTGCGTGAAAAGCTCTGGATCGACGTTTACGTGGGTTCATTGTACCTGACCGTCAAGTCTGACGACGTCGCGGTAATTCTGTCAAATCCGGGACCCTGGCGGGTTCAGCTTGATTTTATTTACCAGGAGGTGGCCAGCGAAAAATTGCTCAAAGGCTGGCGTGAAGGATTCGAAAAAAACCAGAGCCCCGACAGCTTAAAAAACTTAAAAACACGCATTGATCAATTCTACGGCTACTTTGATACCAGCGCAGTGGCGAAAGACCGATACCAGTTCGACTATCTTCCAGGGCAGGGAACCCGGATCAGTAAAAACCAGCAGCAACTCGGATTGATTCCGGGTGACGATTTCCAAAACGCTTTGCTCGAAATCTGGCTTGGGAATCACCCGGCAAACAAGAAACTGAAAAAGGGTATGCTGGGCTTATAAGAAAGCCTTTATAACTCAGCAAAGGTTGCGGCAGCGGCCTCGATCGTCTGTTCAATTTCGGACTCATCATGCATCGCACTGACAAATCCTGCTTCGAAAGCTGACGGCGCAAAATTGACACCGCGGGCGAGCATACCATGAAAAAACAGCTTGAATCGTTCACCGTCACAGGCACTCACCTGGCTAAATCTGCGGACCTCGGGCTGGTCGGTAAAAAACAGTCCGAACATCCCACCCACCTGGTTGGCGCGAAGTGCGATCTCATTGGCTTCGGCAGCGGCGAGAATACCCTCCAGTAGGCGTCCGGTTTTTTGTGTCAGGTCTTCGAAAAACCCGGCGCGCGAAATGATTTCAAGGTTCTTCAGTCCAGCTGCCATCGCCACCGGGTTACCCGACAGGGTCCCTGCCTGGTAGACCGGACCCAGCGGCGCAATATGATTCATGATTTCCTGTTGGCCGCCAAAGGCGCCGACCGGCATGCCGCCACCGATGACTTTGCCGAGCGTAGTCAAATCAGGCACGACGTCGTAACGTTCCTGCGCTCCGCCGAGACCGACACGAAATCCGGTCATGACTTCGTCAAATATCAGAACACTCGAGTATTGGTCACAGCATGCGCGCAGGGATTGCAAGAAACCGCTAACGGGAGGCACGCAATTCATGTTGCCTGCAACCGGTTCCACAATGACACAGGCAACCTGGTCGCCAATCTCGGAAAACGCCTGCCTAACCTGTTCGATATTATTATATTCGAGGGTCACCGTATGCTCGGCCAACACCGATGGAACTCCGGCTGAACTCGGTACGCCCAGCGTCAAAGCCCCCGAGCCCGCCTTTATCAGCAACGAGTCTGCATGCCCGTGATAACAACCTTCGAACTTGATGATTTTGTCGCGCCCGGTGAACCCACGTGCGAGTCGAATCGCACTCATGGTGGCCTCGGTACCCGAACAGGTCATCCGCAACAGGTCAATACTCGGCATCAAATTACAAATGCGCTCAGCCAGATCGACCTCGAGTGGAGACGGCGCGCCAAAACTCAATCCGTTTTGCGCAGTCTCGGTGACCGCGGCAATGATTTCAGGGTGGGCATGACCACAAATCATGGGTCCCCAGGAGCCGACATAGTCAATATAACGCTTACCGTCGACATCGATCAGATAGGCGCCTTCGGCACGATCGATAAACGGTGGAGTACCTCCAACCGCGGCAAACGCACGGACCGGGGAATTGACCCCGCCGGGAATTACAGCGGCGGCCCGCTCAAATAATTTTTCGGAGTTATTCATAATTTATCAGCGAATTGAAAACCTGCCCACAATATACAATATTTATCGGCCCTTGATCACGCAGTTCAGTTAAATTGCGCAGGGTCCGATCAATCTTCGAGTTCCAGGTCATAGTCCATGATCAACGGCGCGTGATCGGAAAAACGCCGATCTCGGTAGATGCGGGCTTTCCGAATCTTTTCTTTCAAACCGGGCGTAACCATCTGGTAATCGATGCGCCAACCAACATTATTATCCCAGGACTGGCCCCGGTTTGACCACCAGGTATATTGTTCCGCACGAGGATCGACAATCCGAAATGCATCGACATAGCCAACACGATCGAACAAATCAGTCAGCCAGGCTCGTTCCCGGGGCAGGAAGCCGGAGTTCTTCTGGTTCGAGCGCCAGTTTTTCAAATCTATATTCTGATGCGCGATATTCCAGTCACCGCAAATAATGAATTCACGACGTTTGCGCCGCAGCGCTTGCAGATGTAACAGGAAACTGTCCATGAAACGCCATTTGGACTCCTGGCGGTGGTCGCCCGAAGAACCGGAGGGAGCATATAGCGAGATCACAGACAGATTCCGGTAACGGTACTCCAGATAACGTGCTTCGTTGTCGAACTCGGATTCACCATAACCGCGAATTACCTGCAACGGCTGCACTTTGCTGTAAATGGCGGTGCCCGAGTAACCTTTTTTCAAGGCATCGTAGTAATTGCAAAAATAGTTCTTGGGGTGAAACATCGGGTGATCCAACTGGTCTACCTGGGCCTTGGTTTCCTGAACACAGATGAAATCCGCACCCTGGCGCGGTAGCCAGTCGAAAAAACCCTTGCGCGCTGCAGCACGAATTCCGTTGGTGTTGACTGTTATTACGCGCATCTTAAATGACTACCATTATATTAATCAGCCGATATGATACATGACTTGAGATTTCTAACTGATAGCGAATTTTTATGCATGCTTATCAATCCCGCTTTGTCGAGTACTGCCTGCAACGCGGTGCGCTCAAATTTGGCGAATTCACACTTAAATCAGGCCGCATCAGTCCTTATTTTTTTAACGCCGGTATTTTCAACCGCGGTGCCGACCTCGCGGCATTGGCCGATTTCTACGCCGATACAATCCAGCATAGCGAATTTGAATTCGATCTGTTATTCGGCCCCGCGTACAAGGGTATCCCGTTGGCGGCAATTACTGCGAGTGCATTGTTTAAAAAATATCAGCGCGATATCCCGTATGCGTTTAACCGAAAAGAAGCGAAAGATCACGGTGAAGGAGGCAATACGGTCGGTGCAGATATCGCAGGTCGGGTGATGATTATCGATGATGTCATTACTGCGGGTACTGCAATTCGAGAATCGATTGCATTGATCGAGACGCTCGGCGCCAAAGCCAGTGCAATCACCGTCGCGCTTGATCGCCAGGAACGCGGACTCGGCAAGCAATCAGCAATCCAGGAGCTGGAACAGCAAGGACTACAGGTCATTACCATCATCAAACTCGATCATATCCTGGCGTATCTGAAAGAATGCGGAGAAAACGAACACCAGGCCGCGATTGAGAATTATCGAGTTAACTATGGTATTGAATGAACTAGAACAGGTCGTCACAGTCTATCTAAATAATGCAACAGAATAACAGGTGCTCCATGATCCGCATATTACTCCTTGCCAGTCTATTTACAGTTTCAGCTTATGCGGGTGATCCAATCGTGGTTAGCAGCGGTCCAAAACAAACAGCCGTTGTCGAACTCTATACCTCGGAAGGTTGCAGCAGCTGCCCTCCAGCCGATCGCTGGTTGTCTCGGCTTATCGAGGCGCCGCGGGATGAGCTCGACGTGCTCGCACTCGCTTTCCATGTCGACTACTGGGATTATCTTGGCTGGAAGGATCGCTTTTCAAGCGCCGACTACACCAGTCGACAACGCCAACTGGGCGCTAATAACCTGCAGCGCACAATTTATACGCCTGAATTCTTTGTTAACGGTATGGAGGCCCGGGGATCGAACAACATTCTTGAAAAAATCCAGCAGGCAAATCAACAAATTGCACCGCTGAACTTGAAACTGACCGTATCCAGAGACAAATCCAGCCTGGTTCTCGAGCTGCATTCACTCGGTGACCGGGACACCATCGGACAGGTTCATCACCGCTACCTGGTGTATGAGAATAAGTTGTCGACCGAGGTCAAACGTGGCGAAAATTCAGGTGAAACTCTGAACCACGAACAGGTGGTGCGTTACATGAGCAGTGCTGAAAATCTGCAGCAGCAAAATCATCATCGAATCGCGATAGACCCCGACTGGAATCCCGAGAACATCGGTGTTGCGGTACTCGTTACCTCTCCCGGTGAGCGACACTATTTACAGGCACTGCATACCCCAGTAGCTAGTTTACTGACCTCTGAATAGCGCGTAATTTAATGAAAGATCACAACAAATAAACTATTATGCCTGTTAAGATTTGAATTATCAGATGCGATTAAGGATCAAACATCACTGTGCCAGCAGCAAGCATTCCTTTAAGCGCCAGTTCGGTGCTATTGCCAATTTTACTCACAGTTGTGGTTGTGGGAGCATCGGCAAACCCGGCGCAGGCCGGCGCTCTATACAAATGGGTTGATGAAGACGGCCAGGTCCGCTATAGCGATCGACTACCCCCCTCACAGAATAAAAAGAAACACCAGCAATTGAATTCTCAGGGGGTGGTTCTTTCTACCCGGGAAGCCGCCAAATCAGATAAAGAATTAGCGGCCGAGGCGGAAAAAAAACTCAAGTTGGAACAGGAGGAAGCGCTCGCCGCTCAGGTGAAAGCGGTGCAAGATAACAAGGACAAGGTTTTACTGTTAACCTTCAGCACGGATGAAGAGCTTGGACTGGCGCACAAAGGTCGGGTCGAGGTGCTCGATTCGGTAATCAAACTGATCAATAAAAGCCTGGTGTCGACTCAGCAAACACTGGATGAACTGCATACCAGAGCCGAGACAATTTACCTCTCCCAGGGAAAAAATATACCGGGTGGCCTGGCACAAAGAATGGAACACTTCACGCGAAAACTGGAAAGTCGCAGTGCACAGTTGGAGTTGAAAATGTTGGAGAAAGCAAGAATCAACCAACAGTACGAACTTGACCTGGCGCGATTTCGCGAATTGAAATCGGGTAGCAATTAAATTCGAAGCATCCTGATTTGTCGCAGGGCACCGGGAAACTTTAATTTTTTACCCGGCACCGATAGGTTTCGTATTCAGGGCTTTAATTAAATGTCGGCACCGCCCCGGAAATTGGCAGAAACAATCGACACTAAACAGCGCCGTTGATCAGGGTGCCAACCCCGGTATCCGTCAACAATTCCAGTAACACCGAATGCTTTACACGACCGTCGATTATCTGACTGGTACGCACCCCGGCCTTGACCGCGTCCAGCGCACAACGCACTTTAGGCAGCATACCCCCGTGAATTATTCCGTCGGCGATTAAGCCTTCGGTATCATCGGTACTCAGGCCGGTTAACAAATTCCCCTCGGGATCGAGTACTCCCGTGGTATTGGTCAGCAGCAGTAGTTTTTCAGCGCCCAGCACCTTGGCCAGTTCTCCCGCTACCAGGTCGGCATTGATATTGTAAGAAGCGCCGTCAACGCCGACACCGATAGGGGCGATGACCGGGATAAAGTTGTCATCGTCCAGCATTTTTACCACCGACGGGTCGATCGCCACGACCTCACCAACCTGGCCAAGATCGTCATTTTTTGAATCACTTCCGGCGAGTTTCATTTTACGTGCAGTGATCATACCGCCGTCTTTACCGGTTAACCCGACTGCGCGCCCACCATGACGATTGATCAAGGCTACAATTTGTTTGTTGACCTGACCACCGAGCACCATTTCGACCAGGTCCATGGTTTCATGGTCAGTGACGCGCATACCTTCGATGAAACGACTTTTCTTGCCGATTTGCTCCAGCAGCTTACCGATTTGCGGCCCGCCGCCGTGCACGATTACCGGGTTAACGCCGACCTGTTTCAGCAAAACGATATCCTGTGCGAAACTGCTTTTAAGCGCCTCATCCACCATCGCGTTACCACCGAATTTAATCACCACGGTTTTTCGATCCAGCGCCTGAATATAGGGCAGGGCCTCGATCAAAATTTCCGCAACACTATTCTTGTCAACTGTCATGCTATGTGGATACCTGCCGGGTTCAAACGCAAGTATAGCGCTCGGCAATTAAATCGATTAGCTGTTTAGCAATCTCGGGTTTAGCGGCAGATTTGAGACATTGTCGACCGCCTCGCCAGAAAACTTCGAGCTGATTGAAATCGACTTCAAAACCGCTACCCCCACCCACCTGGTTAGCCGCTATCATGTCAAGATTTTTCTGTTCCAGCTTGGCCAGGGCATGTTTTTCGAGATCCCGGGTTTCGGCAGCGAAGCCGACGCAAAAAGGCCGCTTATCAAGTGCGCTAACCGCAGCCAGTATATCGGCATTCAAAACCAGCTGCAGTGATATCGAGTTAGCCGATTTTTTAATCTTGTGATCCGCGACCTTTTCGACCCGGTAATCCGACACCGCGGCGCAGGCGATGAATAAATCACTTTTTACGGCATGTTGCAGCACAGCATCATACATTTGCTGCGCCGACACTACCGACACCAGCCTGACACCGTTCGGTGCCGATAATGCAACCGGACCACTTATCAGGGTTACCTTCGCACCCTGCCCGAGTGCAGCCTCGGCAAGTGCGTACCCCATCCTGCCGGAGCTGCGATTACTGATATATCGCACCGGATCGATAGCCTCACGCGTTGGGCCCGCCGTCAATAACAACTCAACCCCGTCGAGTTCCCCAGGGCTGTAACGCGCAATAATATTGTCCAGTAACTGCTCGGGTTCGAGCATCCGGCCCGGGCCGAAATCACCGCAGGCCTGTTCGCCATCAGCAGGCCCCCAGATCAGGATACCCCGATTCACGAGCTGTTTTATATTGTCGCCCGTCGCCGCATTGGCGAACATTTGTTGATTCATCGCTGGCGCCACCGCGACGGGTTGTTTGCTCGCCAGGCACAATGTCAGTAGCAGATTGTCGGCATAACCCGCATTCAATTTACCGAGGAAATTGGCCGATGCCGGAGCCACCACCAACAGGTCACACCAACCGGCCAGTTCGATATGATCCATCGCCGATTCGACATGTGAATCAAACAAATCGATGTAAACCTGATGGCCGCTAAGCGCCTGATAGGTCAACGGCTGCACAAATTCCTGCGCCGACGGTGTCATCACTACCCGAACCTCGGCGCCTGCCTTGATCAACAGGCGCACCAGCTCGGCGGATTTGTAGGCAGCGATGCCGCCGGTGATCCCGAGTAAAATTTTCTTGTTGCCGAGCTTCTGCATTTGTTCTATTTTAGCGCTTGAGAACAACAGGTAAAGGAATACCCATGGCAATCTCTCATTGGCCCAGCGCCGAAAGACCCCGCGAAAAACTCATCAGCCGTGGTGCAAACGCACTTTCGGATGCAGAATTACTGGCAATATTTCTACGCACCGGGGTTGCGGGATGTTCCGCGGTCGATCTCGCTCGACAACTGATAGTCGACTATGGCTCCTTACGCGCGATATTCGATGCCGACGCAGAAGACTTCTGCCAACGCAAAGGACTGGGCCCGGCCAAGTTCGCACAATTACAGGCAGCGCTCGAAATTGCAAGACGGCACTTGTCAGAAGGTCTTAAAAACCGGGATTGCCTGACCAACCCTGCGCAAACGATGCGCTATCTACGCGCCTGTCTGCGCGACTATGACTACGAGGTATTTGCCTGCCTGATGCTCGATAATCGTAACCGCGTGATCGCGTTTCGGGAGATGTTTCGCGGTACCATCGACGGCGCCAGCGTTTACCCGCGGGAAGTGGTCAAACAGGCGCTCGCCGACAACGCGGCGGCTGTAATACTCGCGCACAACCATCCATCAGGCGTATGCGAACCCAGTCAGGCCGATATTCGCATCACCGAACGTTTGCAAAAAGCGCTGGCGCTGGTCGATATACGCCTGCTCGATCACGTCATCGTCGGCGATGGATTTACCTGCCTTTCCGAGCAGGGCCTGGTTTGAATTCCGGGTCGGGGGCAGACTCCATGATATTTGCATAGTTTAAAGGTTTCTAAGGAGTCTGACCCGAATAGCACTTACTTAAGCCAAAACTCTGGCCAGGGTATAGCAAAACACCGATGCATCCAGAGTCCGACTACGGTCGGATAATCGGGGGATCTCGTTGCAGGATATTAACCAGCAAACGAATTTTTGATATACATTTAAATGTATATT
Organism: uncultured Gammaproteobacteria bacterium; assembly: GCA_964488685.1. Classification (GTDB taxonomy): domain Bacteria; phylum Pseudomonadota; class Gammaproteobacteria. Next base: position 12,669 of record CAZAVY010000022.1, on the reverse strand, counting down.
ATAATGCCCATTAATTGTCTCGCCGGAAATAATCATGCAGAACCTGCTGACCAACAAAACCGCTTCGCTTACAGAGCTACGAAATCCCAAAAAGGTCATCAAACAAGCGGGAGGAAAACCTGTTGCGATTCTTAATCGGGATCATCTGGAAGGCTATTTTGTACCTGCATCTGCCGTTGAAATATTAAGTTTTGAAGCAACCGAAGCAGGAGAAGCAGCCACGAAACTCAAAAACCGTAAACGGCAGTTATCCGCTACGCTCGACTACCTGAAAGATAAATAGCGTTGAAATTCCTCACCAGGACGGATGTGATCGAGATTCATGATCTTGTCATAAACCAGAACGAACTCCAGGGCATGGCCGGTAATAAATCACTGGATGCTGTCTTGGCGCGTATCGAAAACAGAATGTCCTTTGGGATGATCAATGATGAACTCGATCTGGCTGCCTGCTACGCCTGCTTCCTTGCAGTGGGCCATGTTTTCAATGACGCTAACAAACGCACGGCTTTCGCCAGTATGGACGTTTGCCTGTCATTAAACGATATCGAATTGATTTACGATCACTTAGAAGTGGGAGGCTTGATTGTCAAAGCGGCTCAGCGAATCGTCGACGAAATCGAGTTGAGTGCCTGGTTACGCGTTCAATCACTGAGGTAAGCATTACGGACAAGAAAAAATGGTGCCGGCACGAGGAGTCGCGTTTCCTTTATTATCAATAAGTTATATTGCGATGGCGTAGATTTGGCGTAGATCGACACAGTTCCTCAGAATTGAGTTGAGAACCAGGAAACCGACACTGAAGACTGGAACCGGAGAGCGATTTAGAGTCTAAATCGGCCTCTGGTGCTGCGAGGGCGTCGAATTTCGACACTTCTTTATTTTGAATTAACGGAATTGAAAAGCCGTTCATCGTGAGAATACTGAACAGTAGAAACTCCAGCCCCTGGTCGACGCGTCAGACAACCACCCGCTCCCGCTCAATATATGGTCGCAACTCCTTTTGCAGCGCCTTTTCGGTAACAAGGTCTACCGCACAGCCGAGTTCGTCTTCGATCAGGAACTGAACGCCCAAGAAACGTTTCAAAGTTAGCTCATCCCTTCCACGGCGTCATGCAGGTTATCGGAGTTTCGACGAGAAAACTCGAGCTGGAGTGTAATTTACCGGGTAAATCGGCCGGTGAGGTCTACCGATTGGAGCTGAAGATTTGCGCTTCGTGAGGACTAAGGAATTACCAGAGTACCTGCAGGCATCTATATGCGTGACACACACCTCTCCAATCAAGCCGCATCAGGCGCAACCAACGGCAGCATTCGGACGCCACCGCACGAGACCAATCCACTGGCGAAAAAATCAAATGAATGGACGAAAGGCGAAGAAGCCGGTCGGCAGCGATCGTCGTGTGAAGAAATATCCGTGCGTCCGTATCCTGCCTCATTTCAACCTGGATTGCACCTGTCAATTGAGTTCACAGGTATGTCCGCCCCTGTTACGCGAGCCTCTCACTCTCGTACCAGGGATGGGCCGGGCCAGGAAGCGCCTGTGGACAGATGGTCAGGCACAGTCGCGCGAATGCCACGACAGCGGAAGATCCAGCGCAATCCCTGTGACAGGCAACTGCCTGGCGCCAGGCTTGCTTGGTCCGAAGGCCGCCGCGTCACTACCGAGCGCAGCGGGGTAGTGACGTGGGCGGCCAGCCCTTTAATGGCACGGGTTTGCGATTGAATTTCGAGATTACAGCCGGATTACGTGTTCTTATACTGCCGACATCAATAGCCAGAAACTAATAGATATAACCGTGTCCACTGCGCGTACAGTGGCAAGAGCGCACCCGGATCTTTGATGCGCAGCGGCGAGACGCCGCCGATCCATCTTCCAACCAACACGGGCCGCAAGGTCCGATCTTTCACTTCGGCGTAAGCCTGTATTACTCGACGAACCGAGACGACCGCCCTCGCGGCGTAGTCGACGTTCATTTTCCAAAACTTGCGGATTAAATCCGCCTCCTTGAAAGGACGTGATTTTATGAAACCACACTGAAACGTTCGCCCAATTCCGGGCAAGTTGGCCAGCGCCGGGCCTTTACCCAAAAGGGGAAAACGGCGTTGCCTGAGACCAGGCATACTCAGATCCCAGGGGAGTGGTGTCCCGCGGTCGTACCGCGTAAGCGGACCTAGGTAGCTTCAACTGCCAGGTGACCATTAACACTTACCGATAGAGAGAACACCGTAAAAGATCTGAACTACCAACTTGAACAACTCTGCTATCGCAATCGCGACGACAGTTATGCAACCGAACATCCGCTACCAGACTCCGAGAATCCAGCCCTCCAGCATCGCTGTTTGTCTCTTCGAAAGGCCGAGTGGCGGCGAAAAGTATGAATTCAGCGTTCCGCGACGATCAGCCTCCTGAAGCCAGGCGACAACGGACCATGCATCATGTTCGTCGGCAGTGCGACCTTCCGTGGGGAAACGACGGCGAAATAGCGAGGGGTAGACCTCCGCTATGACCGACTTGCCGTCGGGCACCTCAAATCCATCGAAGGGCCAGAAATGCACCAGAGATCTGGCGTTGGGCATCATTCGCAGCCACAGTAACCACGGCAGGCCGGCATGGGTCGACTTCGCTACCTGTCCCTGCACATCGAATTGAAATACGCTCTTCGCGGCTGCCGTCCATTTCTCGCAAAGACGCAATTCGCTTGCGTCGCCTGTCCGCCGATTGCCGTCGCGGTGAAAGTCAACGTAAGTATGCGGATCGGCTGTGGGCCAGTGGCGCATGAAGTCATCGAGAAACTGGTCCCAGTTCGTAATGCCATAGCGCTGCATGTAACTCACCGGAAACGAAAAGGCATGATCAATTCCTATAATGACAGGCCGTTCTGAGCTTATAGCCGCGCAGCAGTATTGCGCGATTTCCTGGCGGCTCCAGTTTTTCGCTCCGGCAGCCCCCGTGCTGATCTTGACCGGTTCGTCCGCACCGTTGGCCGCAAAAAGTTGCAACGCCTTCAGGCGTCTGCGCGCCAGAGTAGTCAATCCCAATGTAGCGGCGGTATTTCATATCAATTCAGGTCCCAGCTCCGTGGCTTAGCTGTCGATTCCCAATGATTCAGAGCCCCTCGCCAGCGTCTCATCAAAATACCGCTCAAGATGTATGTTGGCACCGCGACACCCGTCGACAACGCGGTTAGTCCATTCGAGATATGCTTTTCGCCTTGGTGAATCCCATTTTTCCGGCGGTGAGTGAGCCACGTCTCGAACGTTGCAGGTCTTGTCTGCGATCTTGATCAGTTTCGCTCGATCCGACATTCGCGCGGTATGTTCTACCTGAAGTTTTTTTCGCTCAGCCTTGGGCAACGATTTATCGTCAGTTACTTCTGCAACCAGATCCCGTACCTCTGAGCCGAATATTTCTTCAATCTCCTCGAAGGTGGTTTCCGTGTCCTCGACAGTGTCGTGCAAAACGGCCGCAATCAAAACGGCAACATCATCGACGTCTCCAACCCGGGCAATCATCTCAGCAACCTGAATGGGGTGTTGATATAAGGTGACGCTTCCACACCTTTGCGCCGTTGATCTCGATGTTTATCAGCGGCGAAGTGGACAGCCTGCAATATGTCCTTCGCTATTCTCATATCCGGTTACCGTTTGTCTTTTTCCAGTGAGGTCGTCATATCAATTGAATTTCAAAACCGCACTACGTCAGCACTTCCCACATGCATGAAGCGGCCTGGCGTGCAGGTCAGGATAACGATCTGGCACTGCCTGCCGGCCGCTGCAATAGCGGCACCCATCGTCTCCAAACGCGAGGGATCGGAGAATCCGAGCGCGTCGTCGATGATTAGTGGAACACCACCTTGTTTCGAGACAATTTGAGCGGCTGCGAGTCGAGTGAGTATTCCGAGCTGCTCTTTGGCACCGACGCTCAGATCATCGAATGGCAACGTCTTCCCATGCAGTGTTCGTGAAATCAGTGACCAGTCATCACCAATTTCCACTTCGAACCCGGCGCCAAATACAATTTTCCCGAGACGCTCGATCGCCTCCTTTAATGGCATCACATAGGCGTGACGGGCGGTGTCCCGATACTCATTTAGTGTATTCCACAGTAGTTGCACGGCCGCAGCGCGGCGGCGCGTTGATGTCAGCACGGTCTCGCGATGCTCGAGTTCCCTTTGCGCAGCTTCCATGGCTTCGAATCGACCATCAGCCTGGGCCTGCTGCAATCGGTCTGTCAATACGGCCAGGTTTTGCTCTTCTTGTCGCAGGTTGGTATTGGCACGCTCGTACACATCTTTTGCATTGCTGAGCAGTTCTTCAACCGATTCCGGCGACGACTCCGTGTAACTGGCTTGAATAGTGGCGGTCTCTTCTTCCAGTTTCTTCACGGCCGACCGCGCCTGGCTCGCTCGTACGGCCAGTACTTCGTCAGCCTCGGTCGACCGTGCTTTGTTCAGCCGCTCACGCTTTTCATTCAGCGCGGCTTCCAGACCAGCCATTTCCTGCTGCGCGATGCGAAGCTCACCGTCCACCCGGGCGTATTCGCTCTGCAGGCCGTCGGTCTTCTCACGCGCTGCTTCAAGCGCGTTCTCGCAGGAGCCGAGTAATTCCCTGGCTTCCAGAAGACGACTGGACGCATCCGCAGCACTTGCAGGCAGTTCTTCGTTCGACTGCCGATTTTCGGCATAAGCCTCGCAATCGGACTGATAAGACGTGATTGACTGTTCTATCTCTTCCTGACTGGCGCCTTGCAGAATCCCTGCCTCGCGTTCTTTGAGACGATCGACCTCCCGCTGCGCCGTTACCCGCCGCTCATTCGCCGCGACCGCTTCCTTGAGGTCGCTCACGCCAAAGCGATTCTGCAGTTCGGCAAATACCGCCTGCGCGCTGGCGAGATCCTCCTGCACGTCTGCGACCGACTTTGACGGCGATAGCTCGACAGTCGCAATACCTGGAAGCCGGATGCGTAACTCGGAAGCCACGCTGCGCGTTTCCACGCCCGATTTACTCAGCGCAACCGTGTCTCCGTCGAACTCAAAATCCAGGTCTTGCTCAGCGGTTACGGATACCGTCGTTGCTACTGCGTCTATTTTGCTGTTCGCAATATCGAGCGCGCGCTCCGCTTCCCGGAACTCCTCAAGCGCGGAGTCATTGATCTTGATTGATCCCGCAATCTTGAGCGCGGTTTTCATCTGCTTCGATAGTTTCTGCAGTTGCTCAAGTCGGTTCCTTTCGTTCGCAAGGTCTTCCAGATCGCGCAAGTGACGCTCGTCGCTCTGAGCAGTATCCAGCGCTTCCTTTGCAGATATTCTTTTTTTCTTCAGATCAGCGATGACCAACTGAGCCTTTTCGGATCGACCCTTCAGCTTCTCGGCTTTTTTCTGCAATGGGTCCTGGTTTTCGGTAGCGTCTTGCAGCCGTTTTTCGGCAAGGCCGATCTCCTCGACCAGCGTCCGTCGGTCCGCTTCCGCATCCGTCGCAGCTTTTCGCATGTCAACGGCTGCGGCGAATTCCTTTTGTTTTGCGTCCAGTTTCTCTTTCAGCGATTTGATGGAGGCCCACTGCTTGTCCAGTTCGTCCATTCTTGCCTTGAGATCCGGAAGTTTCGACGTCAGGCGACGCACCTCGGCAGCACAGCGATCGTGTGCCTCGGAATCCTCTTCAACATCCAGGACAGCTCTCTTTGACTCGTCGAAAGCGGCTTGTGTTTTCTCAAACGCGTTTTCCTCAGCGGAAAACTTCGGTTTGCCGGTCTTCAGCGTAAAGTAGCTTTCATACTCGGCCTGAACGGTTGCGTACAGTCCCGTATCTTCGGCGCCGCTTGAAAATGATCCGGCAGCCTCGTCGAGCGCTTTCGCCAATCCGGCCGAGTCCCGGATGTTGGCGAGCGCGACTTTCTCGCCCTGGTCAACCAACAGGGCTTCCCAAAGTGCCATGTCCACCGTTGAGCCCAGAATCCGTTCGGCCTGTTCGTGGGCTTCTCTTCCGGTGAGCTGCTTTTTGGCCGGTGCCAGGATGTTCAAGGATGTCTTGTTCGATTTGTTGAACGTCTTCGAATAAACGAAATGAAAGTTGCCGGACTTGATCTCTGCTTCTATCGTGCTGCCAATGTCCTTATCCACTGGCTTGATCGATTTAACGGCTTGCTTCTTTGATGAATCCAGTTCGCTAAAAAGCAGGCGAATTGCCTCGACAATTGTCGATTTGCCTATCTCATTAGGACCTTCAATAACGGTGACGCCATCGGAAAACGTCACGTCACGAGAATCGACACCCCGCCAATTTTCCAACGAAAGCCTGAGAATGCGCACTATTCCGCGCCGCCTTGTGCGCTAAGCCGGTAAAACAACCTGAGCGCATCCTGTGCGACCTGGTCGTCTTGTTGTGCCATCTCGTGCAATTCATTCCAGGTATCGCGGGCATAGCCTGATAGCGAAACGCTGTCCTGATCGAGTTCATCCGGCACGATGGCGAGGTCTGTCGTACGCTCCCGTTGTCGCAAGCTCGCAAAAAGCTCGGCCTTTGAATCCATGATCTCATCCAGCGCCGCCGCGGTTGCCAAATTGATACTGCCCTGGAACCCGACCTTGATCGCGGTACGTTCCTTATTTGGAATCTCGTTCAGCCACTTTTCGAACGCTGCCAGATCGTCCGGCCCATTCATGGCGCGCTCTTCCTCGATGAACGACCACGCGCCGACTTCAAGAGCCTCCACGCGACAATCCCCGTTCGGTTCGAGCGCCACCAAAAGTGCCTTGTTGGGGTCGACTTCGTCGAAAGCGGTGGCGACCGGCGCCCCGCAGTAGCGAACCCGCCCCGTGCTCCCGACTTCGGTCACGGAGTGGCGGTCACCAAGCGCCAGGTAGTGGTATTTATTGCTCTGAATCGCTTGCTCGGCATTCGCCAGGTTGATGACTTCAGGTCTGGATGGATCCGGAGACAAGGTGTCGACCTGGCCGTGCGCGACCGCAACCCGGATGGTGTTGTTTGCCGGGTCAAGGGCATCAGCCAGGTCCTGGCACAGGTCCGAGTTGGGATGTTTCGTTCGCCATGGGGCTCCAACTACTTCCACGTCCGGCACTCCGAGTGCCGCAACGGGGTCCATGTCCCGCAACACGATAACCTGCTCGCTGGCTCCCATAAATTCCTTCGTCGAAAAAATCGATGCGGCATCCAGCGGATCGTGATTGCCCGGCAAGACGAAGATTGGCACGGGCAGGGATTCGAGCGCGTCGATGGCACGCATCAGCGTCTGCCTGGACAGTTGATTGGATTCGAATACGTCGCCGGCGACGACGATGAATTGCGCTCCATGCTCTTTCGCAAGATTGCCCAGCGTCGTGATGGCATCGATACGCGCCTGGCTGAATCGGGATGCCGCCTCCGGGCTAAGAAACGCCCGTGTCATGCCGAGCTGCCAGTCGGATGTGTGAATGAACCGGATGCTCGAGCTGCTCCCGGTCATTGGTGCTGCGCTCCCAATCGCTGTTCCAGCTCCTGATAGTTCCCCAGGTGCGCCGTCATCAGGCTCTTCCAGAGCTTGCCGTGATTTGGCACGCTGAAATGCAGCAACTCGTGCACGATGACGTAATCCTGCAACTCATCGTCCAGACCCAGTAGTTCCGAATTGAAATTGAGGTTCCCGTTCGACGAGCAGGACGCCCATTTGTTCTTCATGTCGCGAACGCCCAGCCAGTTGACCGATACGCCAAGCGTCTCCGCCCACGAGTACACCCTCGTCTTGAATTCCCGTTTTGCCTCTGCCTGCCTGACTGCTTGCGTCACATCTTAGGCCCGCTGCGCTCTGTCGAGAACACTGAATAATTCATCGACTATTTTCACGACCTGGTCCAGATCATCGACTTGCGCCGCGATCGCAAAGGTGACTTTCTGTCGCAGCTCCCGCAGGGACGCCTCGCTTTGTTGCCAATTGGGATGATCGGCGAACGCGGTTTTGATTTTTTCGCTAACCATCCCGGCTTCTTCAACCTCCGCATCCAACAATGATCGATAGACGAACCAGGTCAGCGCGTCGAAGCCCTTTTCCGCCTGCTCCTTTTTACGCGCTTCATTCGCTTTCAGGTGTTCAAATAACTCCTCGAGCGCCTCCTGCGTAGTGGTTTGCCGCTTCTCAAAGCCCTCCTGAACCGCCTGTGCCCGGTCGGCCAGGGCAATCAGGTAAGGATCATCGCTGTGTTCCTCGGCCGTTTTAGCAATCGACTTGATCAGGTTAATGACTTTCGTGGCGTCGCCATCATCGATCGCCTTGATGGATTCAATCGTGTTTTCGTCAATGACCAGGTATTCCGTCCGCGGCTCGGCAACGAAGTCAGCGCCGACGTGCCTCTGCACCAGCTCGTTGGTTTTCTTCTGAAACGCCCGGTCGACGTAAACTCTTTTGGTATAAGCATTTCGCACCACGGCGTAGATGGCCGACAGCGTGCCGTAGGGCGCAATGAAGGGCCGCAGAAAGGCATCCGGCGATATGATCTCGTAGAGCATCTCGATTTCCTTGTATTCCTTGAAGAACTCCTTGCGCCGTTCCGGGTCGCGGAAATGCTCGATCAGCGTATCGACATCCTTGTCGTTGAAGTTGCGCTCGATCAGGCCGAGGTACTCAGGCGCCTTCGACTCCATCTTGTTCTCGAATAGAACCTTTAGCAGCTTGAGGTCCTTGACGATGGCGTTGACTTCTTCGCTATCGAAGGCGAGCGCTTTTTCGAGCTTATCGAAGATGCCGACGAAATCGAGCACGAACCCGTGCGGCTTGACCATCTCCTGCGCCTCGTTCTCGTAGGGCCGGTTCACCCGGGCGATGGCCTGCAGCAGGGTGTGGTCGCGCATCGGTTTGTCGAGGTACATTGCATACAGCACGGGCGCATCGAAGCCGGTGAGCAGTTTCTCGGTCACAATCAGGATCTTCGGCTGCTGGTCGAGCTTGCAAAAGCGCTTGCGAATCTGGCGCTCCTTCTTCGGATCGAGGTGGAATTCCTTCAGCAGCCTGGAGTCGTTGTTGCTACCGGTGTAAACCACCTCGGAATACTCCGATGGCAAAAATTGGTCGAGCGCGTGTTTGTAGTGCGCGCAAGCTTCCCGGTCAACCCCGACGAGGAAGGCCTTGTAACCCAGCGGCTCGACGTTCTCGCGGTAATGTGCAGCGGCAAACTCTGCCACCTTCTGGATCCGCTCCTCGCCCTTGAGGAAGTTCTTCAAGTTCACTGCCCGCTCGAGGATCTTGTTCAGCTCCTCGATGTCGGCCACACCCTCGGCTTCGGCCAGGGACAGGAATTCCTTGTCCAGGGTCTCGTGCGGCACCAGCATTTCGTTCGGAGCCAGGTTGTAATAAAGTGGCAGCGTGGTGCCGTCCTCGATGCTGTCGGCGATGGAATACTTGTGCAGGTAGCCCTGGTCGTCCTCGCAACCGAAGGTCTTGAAAGTTCCCTTTCCATAGACGGTCTTGTCTACCGGTGTGCCGGTAAAACCAATATACGAAGCATTCGGCAGGCCGGCCATCAGGAAGTTGCCGAGATCACCACCGGTGGTGCGGTGGGCTTCATCGATCAGGACGTAGATGTTTGAACGCGTGTTGAGGTTCGCCGGCATGTCGCGGAACTTGTGGATCATGGTCACGATGATGCCCCGATAGTCGTCGCGCAGCAGCTTATTGAGAGTCCTGATACTGCTGGCGTGCTCCAGATTGCCTAATCCAAGCGCCGCGAGGTTCTTGAGCATCTGATCTTCCAACTCGTTACGGTCGATCATCAGGAGAATGGTCGGCTTGTCCGCCTTCGGCGCCTTGAACAGCAACTCGGCGGCCTTGATCATCGTAAAGGTCTTGCCGCTTCCCTGCGTATGCCAGACGAGGCCGCGAGTGCGCCCGGGATCGAGGGCGCGGCTGACGGTCGCGTCCACCGCGCCGGTCTGGTGCTGGCGCAGGATGTACTTGTTCAGCTCCTCGTCTTTTTCGGCAAACACTATATAGTCCTTCAGGAAGGCGAGCACCTGCGGGATGGCGCAGAAGCTCTTCACCTTGGCCTCCAGCTTGCCGACCTCCTCGTCCTTCCAGTTGAAAATGTTGCGCCGCACCGTGTTCCAGCTCACCCCGTAGGCAAAGCCGATCGCGTCGGTGGCGGTGAAAATCTGCTGCGACACGAACAGCTCGGGCGTCTCGCGGTGGTAACGGCGGATCTGGTCCACCCCGAGGGCAATCGCCTCGTCCTTGTTGGCGTTCTTGCACTCGATCACCAGCACCGGGATGCCGTTGACGAGAAAGACAACATCCTCCCGCGTGCCGTAGTGTCCATTGTGAAAGGCCCACTCCTCGGTGACCTCAAAAACGTTGTTCGCCGGGTCGTCATAATCGATCAGAATCAGGTCGCGCTCGCGCTTTTCTTCGTGGTCAAAGAACTTGCCCCGGTTGCGCAGGTGCTCGACGAATTCCCGGTTGCCGTAGATGTCGGTGTGGAGACGGCGAAAAGACCCAAGCAACGCGCCTTCGGCCTCGGCGTAGCGCGGGTTGAATTCCCGCACCTTGACGTCGAGCAGGTCGTCGAAGAAGAGCGAGCGGTTCCTGGCACGGTCGGCGGGCGACATCTCAGGATCAAACCCGCGCCGCTGCTCGGCTTCCTCGCGGGGCACAACAGTCCAACCGATGGCCTCGGCGTATGCGAGGATCCGGGCCTGGACGGTTTTGTGCTCGCCTGGCTTCATGAATAGGGTTTCAAATTCAGCGTTTGCTGAATTTTTTCGCGCTCGACATCAGGCACGCCTGCCTTTTCTGCAAACGATCTCCATTTCGATACCGTCGCCTGCACATCGGCAACGATTTTCGCAGCGCGCCCCCGTTTCATCGAAGCAGTCTTTGCGCAGGCGTTGAAGTCCTCCATCGTGAAATTGTCGCGTTTTCCATTCATCGTCATCTGATGGCTCGCCGTCCACGCACCCGCAGGATTAAAGCTGTAGGTCATATCAAAGGCCGGCGATAGAGACCACTCACCGGATTTATTCATCAGGAAGGCAATATTTTTCACGTGGTCATCCTGATTGCGGGCCACGATGTTAAATACCACGCGCCGAAACAGTTGCTCGATGACCTGCATTGGCAACTGCAGTTGCCGCACCACCAGCAACGCCTGCTCGTAGCTATAAGCGCCTGCCATATTGAAATCGTAATGCGCCAGGGCGCAGAGTGACTGCATGTGAAGCTTTTCGCCGGCAGCAAGGCGATCAAAGCGGCGCGTCATGAAATGCGACCGGCCATTCTCTTTAAACAGCCGGCTTTCACTGATATCAATGCCACATTCAAGCGCCATCAGATAATACGCATACTCGATCACTCCGTAGCCTATCGGGTCTTCCAGTTCCTTATCCTTGTTGCCACTAACGCCGTCAAATTTCAGCAGCCAGTATTCAAATCCCTCATCAGCTTTGACCTGGCCAGACCGCACTTCATGGTTTTTGGGTTCCATGCGATGACCGCCTTCGCCCTCGCGCCACCGGCGGATGTGCCCACGCGCAGAATATCCCCTAGCGCATCTTCTCTGCCTTCAGCCGCAAAACACGCCTGCAGGTTATTCCGGTGGGTCAATACCTCCGATGCTAGCTCAACCAACTTGCTGACCTCAATGTGTGTTGTCTGCTTTGCCCTGGGGGCGATGGCCGGGGCAAATTCCAGCGCACCCATGCCGCGTTCACCGGTATAGCAAAGCCGCTCAACAGCGTTGAAGGAATCCGGTTGCCGCCCCTGCGATGCCAGCCAGGCATCAATCAGCGCGTTGCCAAATTTGTCGGGCAGCGAGTCGGCCAGCAGGCCGGGTAGCCCGAGAAAAGTCGGGCGAGAAAGCTCCGGAAAGCGGTACACGCGTCGGGAAAGTGGCATCACAATCGGCGCGACTTGAATGCCGCTTTGCGCGAATTCTGCATCGTATTCAAAGCTGGCGACTTCCTCCCCATCCTGTAGTGAGACAGCGCCGATGGTTTTCCCCCACAGCCTGACTTCGGCAAGCGTACTCATGGCTTCTCATCCCAGCGCCATGGTTTGCCAGTCGCCTTTACGGCACGTTGACCCGAAGCCCGTTGTCGGACCTTGCCCTTTCGCCTTAACAAATCCATCGGTCTGGGTCCGGACTCCGGTATCAGGCTATCGAGGCCTGATGCGGCGTCCAGCACCCGCAGCACACGTACCAGGGTGGCCAACTGTGACGTTTTCCCTGCCTCCATACGCTCGAGGGTGCGCTTGGCGATACCCGCCTGTTCGGCCACAGCCGCCTGGGTCAGCTGCAATTCAACCCGACGACCGGCAATACGTGCGCCCAATTCGGCCAGCACGGCATCATCTGTGAGTAAGCCGGTGATTCTCATAGTCGTTATATATTGCGAATATATCGACGATATTACCATATATCGTCAGTTATTACGATATATAGGTTAATCATTTTCTTGAGTTTAGTCGCAATAAATTGCGAGTTAATGATTTTAATCGATCTTAGTCGCAATATTTTACGATATATACTGATTACTTAATGAGCTTGCCCCGGTTGCGCAGGTGTTCGACAAATTCCCGGTTGCCGTAGATGTCGGTGTGGAGATGGCGAAAAGACCCAAGCAACGCGCCCTCGGCCTCGGCGTAGCGCGGGTTGAATTCCCGCACCCTGGCATCGAGCAGGTCGT
>CAZAVY010000021.1:0-36940 GCA_964488685.1 uncultured Gammaproteobacteria bacterium | reverse complement strand
GACATTGAGCTTGTCGACGGTAAACCAGCGGTAGACGATCACCTCTTTGGGGGTGGGATCGCCCAGGATTTGTGCGAATACCCAGACGGTACCGACGAATGATGCAAACAGCATTCCGCAGGTCAGGCGCTGAACCTGCCGCCAGCCCCAGAAACGCTCCCCGGCAACGAGATTGACGCCGTTCGCGACAGCCGCGAGCAGCGGAAACACTACGATGAGGACAACGACAATGTCGAAATTGACAAGCGCCTCCATCAGTTCACCCACGAACGGCTGGGTTCGGTGATAAGCGCGGGAGGTAAAAATTTCTCGTGTTTGCCCTTAAACCAGGCGTAGGAATTAGCCACTTCCGGGATAGGCTGAAGCTGTGAATCGTCCCACTTCTCAAACCCGACACCCGGTACAAACTGGTTGAATTCGCCCGTCTCCGGATCATGGGCGATGAGGATTACCCAATGACCATCGAGCAATTGCTGAATTCCCGGCTGGCGGCCGTAGATTTCGCCCAGAATTTCCATCGGCGCATCCACGACAAGGTTGAGGCGCATAGCTTCATGAACCTCTGTCATCTGGCGCGGCAGGCCGGTGCGTAGATCGCTGGACGCACCTTCCATAACACCGATGAGACCGGTTACATTGTGCGGCACCTTGGTGTCGCTACCATAAACCTTGGGATCGACCGTAGAGAAATAGTATTCGAGATTAATGCCTGCGCCAACCGGCCCGACAGCCAATAGAATACGCTCGACAATCACTCCGGTGGGATCGGTGGATGGATCATAGGAAATAACGAATGGCCGGCGGTCGAAGAACACGCCCTGAGTGATGCCACGCCGACCCACAACGGCAAAGGCGTTTGTTGCGTGACCCCATTCCGGGCGGACCTGGGAGAAATCAAAGGCACGGGCCTGAGTGTGACGGAATGAAGCTTCGATTGATACATCCTTCGGCGCCGAAGCAAACCTGCGGCAGCGTTCGCGCGCTGCCCTCATGGTTGCCTGCTGAAGGTCGGCGACTATCGCATTATAATTTTCCTTTACAGCCTCGGGCACATCCTCTTCATCGAAGTAGTCGATCACATCGTTAGCCGTATTGTGCGTCGCTCCGACAAACCAGGTGTCTTTGGGGATGATTATGCCGCGTTGATGAAGTAATTCACGCACCTGTGGCGTGTTGACCATAGCCGCAAGTACGCGCGAGTTCGGCGCGCCGTGTTTGCCACCACATGCACCGCAGTCATGGGCATTTTCATGGGGATTGTTTTCGCTGTGCGACCCATGCGCACAGAACACTACGATAGGAGCAAAATTCTGAATCAGCCCGATGTTGCGCAGCAGTCCTTCAGAGCGATCCGCCTGTTCAGTAAGGGTGAAACCGAGAGGATTCCCGTGAGCATGACCATTATTGTCCTGTTCCGGGCTTTCTTCTGCCGGAGATACCTCTTCTTCGCTACGGGTAACTGTGAGGCAGGTGTTAACGGTAGGAACGAACATGTTTCTTACTGCTCGCACCGTTGCGAAATATTTTAGCGGAAAGAATATGCGGCCGAGCAGCGGAAAGGCAGCGAGAAAGCCTGCAATGTCGATCAGAAAATAACTACCAACAACATTGCGCTTCATCTCCCAGAATGTGTCGTGGAACACTCCGAGCCAATTGGATTGTCGGCGATGAGCGGGAAGCCTCGCGTGCTCATCAACCGGCCGCGCCACCTCGTGCACCGAGTGCGCGGGAGTGACGGGGGCGGGACAAAGCGGTGTGTGATGGTGTTCATCAAGCCCGGTATAGTCCATGGCCACGCCGAAGAATCCAGCGGCACCCAGTGTTTCGTGTTCGGGATCAAGTTCTTCGTAATGGCGATGGATCGACTCTTCACGCTCGTCTATGCAAAACACCACTTGCGACTTGGGCCGACGGTCACGCTTCATCCAACGGCCGCGGCCGCGATTAAGCGACATGGCATTCAGGACTTCGTTGCGGTAGTGAAGCTCGAATGCATGCAGCCATACAGGCCCGTGACTTTCCTCTGGAAAACCATCGAGGCAGCCGATGAATGCGGCGACTTCCTGGCCGGACAGGGCGCGGATGCGGTCAGCGTCCAGGCCCAGGAACTGAGCGAGATTGAATAGCCTCCAACCCCGATCGCCCGCCTCCCGCGCCGGCCTCTCGTTTTCAAGGTGCATCCAGGCCGTATCGGCAAGGTTCTTCCAGCGGTCGGTCTCATAGTTGCCTGTGCTGCTGTTTTGGTCCGTGAGCGTGCGAACCTGCTCGGCCAGATAATCCGGTAACTCGCCGGTATGTAGAAATTTACACAGCATATACTCCGACAGATGTGTGGCAAAATACTGCTGCAAATCATCTATATTCGAACGAATCTGCCAATGATTCCGGCAGGCCTGGTCGACCAGCTGGTTTTGATAGAATAACCGCACCGCCAGGTACTGCATGATGTCGATTGGGTGCGCCTGTTGCTTGGAGTAGTCGGAGTTGAGTTGACGCCAGAACACCATTCCGGCCCAACCCTTCAAATCAACGAGAACCCGGCCGCAATAATCCGGCCAATCTGACTCAGGGATACCCAGCGACTGGAGTTGGATGATCACCGCATCCACGGGCAGGATCGGCAAGTGGTGAATTGCTTCACGCCAGCCACTCAATCCGTCGAGATCGAAGGTACGGTCGTGGACGGCGAGATTTCGCCAGGCCTCGTAGAAGCCGAGAGTCCGGCTGGGCAGATGCCAGGCTGCCAGACCCTCGTCAAAAAACGCGCTGCACAGCCCAATCATGTAGTCATTCACGCGTTCGACCAAATTTTCACCGGTGAGCGAGCGGATAAAATCGACATGACTCTTGCCACTGGTCAGGGATGCAATGTCAGCCGCGAGGCTCTGCTCCGCGAAGCGATGCATCGACTGGCGAGGGTCGAGCATCTCGACCCTCGCGAGGATGTCGTCCTGGGCCGGGGTATCAGCTAGCGAGAGAAGCACCCGGAACGCTTCGAAACCGCGCCGATTGAGATACAATTCTCCCAGGTCATGAAGTACGACCCAGCATAAGTGAGCGCGTTCGAGGGTGTCCTGCTCGCCATCTTGGATATCCCCAAGCCTGGCGAGCTCGGCCTCGACCAGTGTTGTAATTTCTGCATGAAACTCACTGTCTATCGGGACAGGTGGGCCTCCCCAGCGCTCCATATGGTGAATCCGATTGGCAAGGTGTTCAGCTGCATCCAACCAGACGTCGTACTCCTGAAGGCTGGAAGAGTCCACCGCAGAGAACGGATCTGAAAGGCCCAGGCGACTCAATGACGCGGCCCACATACCCGTTACAGCATACTCTTCGAGATTAGCCTTGAAGTGATTAATCAGTGTGTCGAATGTACCGTCAAGGTCGAAATTTCGCCGCGCCAGGCATGATATTGCCTGCATTTCAGCTTGCAACCACAGCTCGAGCGCCGGCTCGCGTTTTTCTTTCTCCACGAAACCGTCAAGGTGCTGATCCACCACGGACTGGTAGTCGCTCCAGCTTTCCGGCGGAATATGAAGATCACGCAAGATCGATGTGGCCGAAGCGGTCGCAGTGCGGCCTTCCACCAGGGCCCGGCTCACATCGCGGCGGATGTGGCCCAAAATATCGACGTTGAGTAACTCTTGAAGCCAGCCGGCAAGGGTGAGATCGACGCCTATCCGTTGCTTGACACGATCAAGTTGAGCCTCTGTGTTCGCGAGAATGGCAGCGCGTGTTTCGGGCGGTAAATCGGAACGGAAACTGCGCGTGGCAGCCGCTTCTACGGCGGAATTGCGTAGATCAGAGGCGCTCAACCCATTGAGGCCGTTGATGAGATGTAGGCGTAGTACTGTTTCCGAGGTGATGGGTTTTGTGTCCACGCTGGCGAGAACTTCGTCAAGCTCGAGATCCTCACGCCGAGCCATCACGGAACCGATGTCAGCATCGGTGATTCGGTCGCGCCGGTAATGGTTGCGGTATTCGCTGTTGTCCAGGTAACCTTGCCCACCAATAAATGCCTGGGCTTTCTGGATGGCCTCCTCAAAATTGTGCTGCTGCAACCCGAGGAGGGTATTGTTGTGGACGAAGGTCACACTCATCGGACCCTGCTCGGAAAGCATGTGGCAGATGTGGTCGACGTGCTCGCGCAGGTGATCGCGGCTATGCTGGGAGATGCTCCCCTGACCACCGTGGTCTTGAGGCTCGTCGCGAGAGCTGCCATCTGATGCAGATGTGTCTGTTGCTGTGGACATAACTTATTTAAAAAACCTCGATCAAATGGATCATTTGAATGACCGTGGGATTCACAATATTTAGCGCGGAGCTGGGAAAGATACCGATGGCAATCATCAAAAATACCAACACCGCCCCGACCATCAATTGAAGGCCGCTGATGTCCTGAAGATGGTTCCACCGCGTGTCTAAGGCCCCGGTAAACATATAGCCGATAGTGCGTAGCGAATAGGCCGCCGTAATCAGTATGCCGACACTGGCGATCGCCACATAGAGACCCCAATGCTCGAATGCGCCAAGGATAACATGGAACTCGCTAATGAAGCCCGCGAGTCCCGGTAAACCCATCGAGGCCAGCAGTGCAATTGACATCAGAACACCGAATCGGGGAATCTGCCGCGACAGTCCGCCAAACTCATTGACGTCTCGTGTGTGCGCCTGCTCATAGAGTACGCCAATGAGAAAGAACAGCGCGGCAGTGATGATGCCGTGTGTCACCATTTGCATGACCGCACCGGTAAAGCCCGTGATCGTCAGCGCCGCAATGCCGATCAGAACGAAGCCCATATGGCTGATCGAGGAGTAGGCAATCATCGCCTTCAGATCGGTTTGTCGCCATGCCATCAGCGCGCCATACACGATGTTGATCATACCGAGGGTGAAAAGAAGAGGAAGAAACCACTGCAGGCCGAGGGGCAAGAGAACGCCTGTCCGGAATAGTCCATAGGCGCCCATCTTGAGAAGGATGGCCGACAGGAACATGCTAACCGGTACGGGTGCCTCGACATGGGCGAGAGGTAGCCATCCATGGAGAGGGAAAGCCGGGATCTTGACCGCCATACCGAGAAAGAATCCGAAAAAAATCAATGCCTGTAGCTCGACACTCCAACTCGCGTTGCTTTGCATGAGAACCGTCATGTCGAAGCTTTGGGAAGGAGAATTGACGTAGGCGGCAATGATACCGAGCAGCATGAAGATCGAACCACCCAGCGTGTAAAGGAAAAAGCTCAGGCTGGCTGGGCCCCTCCGCTCGCCGCCCCAGACTCCAATGAGAAAGAACATTGGAACCAGAGTGATTTCCCAAAACATATAGAAGAGAAACCAATCCTGGGCCGCGAACACGCCAAGCACGGCGGTTTCCAGCAACATGAACCAGGAAAAATAGGCCTTTACCCCGTCCGTCAATGACGAAGATGCAATGAGACAGCCGAGCGTAATCAGCGTGGTGAGCAAGATCATCGACAGTGACAGGCCGTCCACGGCAAGAGAATAAGACATCCCCATTTCTGGCACCCATTGCAGCCTTTCAGCAAACTGCAACCCACCTGTCGTCAGATCGAAGTTGGTCAGCAGGAAACAGGAGAGCGCAAAGCTGATGAAAGAGCAAACCAGCGCGATATTCCGAATCAACTGCGTCTGATCTTTCGGTACGAACAGAATTGCCATTGCACCGAGCAATGGAACCCAGATTATCAGGCTCAAGATAGGCATAACGGATTGTCCCAATATAGAGTTTTCAAATAACTTTCATTACCAAGTACATGCATCACGGGTGTCCATGAAGCAAACCAGGGAAGTTTTCCTTAGGCTATTCATCGCCGGCTATGCTCTCACCAGCGAAGCCCTCGGCGAATGCGCGGATAGCGTATGGTTCTCGAGACCTTTCCGAGTCACTGTCCCGCCGCCCCGGACGTAGTCCGTTTCAAAGTCTATCAACCTCCCATTCACGGTATGGTCAATGAACCCGGCCTCGCTGAAATCCAGAATGACCTGTTTGCCGCTTGGAATCGTATCGAGCTTGCTGCGGAAACCTATGTAAGCAGGAAAACCAGCGGCGCTCTTTATGGCGACGACCATGGTGTCACCACTCTCCTCAATCGCAACATTTGTCTTGAAGAGATTGCCAATCGGCACGCCCCGCACCATGTTGGTGATCATCGCGACAACCGTTCCAACCATAATTCCTATCAGGAGATCCACCGTCACGACTACGATGGTGGTCAACAACATAAAACCAAACTCTTCCTTGCCCATATGGAGCACATGGATAAACTCCTTCGGGTGGGCCAGCCTGAATCCGATAAACAGCAACATCCCGGAGAGCGCCGCAATGGGAATCATATTCAATATCCCGGGGATCGCGAGCACGAAAGCCAGCAGGAAGGCGCCATGAAAGAAGTTCGACCAACGTGTCCTGGCCCCGTTCATGATGTTGGCCGCGCTACGCACCACCTCCGCGATCATCACCAACCCGCCGCACATCGAGGAAAGAAGGTTGCCTGTCCCCTTGCCGATAAATTCTTTATCCATATTGGAGGTGCGTCTCCAGGGATCCTGCTGATCAATCGCAGACGCAGTCAGCAACGACTCCAAACTGTTCACGAACAGATAGACCACCATCCATTTGAGGGAGGCAGGTGAGAAGATCACCGAGAAATCAGGAAGTCTGAGGGCGCCGAAGAAGTCCAACGGAACCTCGAGCAGATATTTGCCAGTCACGCCCAAGGTGCCGGCCAAGCCGATGCCGACCATGGCCAGCACGAGGGGCGCCGGGGCAAACTTGCCGACTATCTTCGGCAAGAACGGCCAGACGATCATGATGAGCAGAGCCAGCCCACCGATCAAGGCCACGTCGGGAACCATGCGGCTCAGACTGTCCGGAATGGCCGCGATCACCCCGATCATGCCCCCCAGGTCCGATTGAGGTTCCACGCCCAGCGCCGGATGAAACATCTTGGCCATGATGATGACACCAATGCCAGCCAACATCCCATGGACCACCGAAAGGTTGAAGAAATTGGTCATCTTGCCGGCCTTCAGAAATCCTAGAACAATCTGCATCCCTCCAATCACCACCCCGACAGCGCAAGCACGTTGCCAGCCCACCATCGGGGTTTCTCCCATGCCCACACCCAGGTCGGCGACGGCACCCAAGACAACCACAATTAACCCTGCGGCCGGCCCATTGATAGTCACATACGACCCGCTGGTAAATGTCACAAGCATGCCACCCAGGATCCCGGCGATAAGTCCGGCTACCGGGGGTGCCCCGGACGCGATAGCAATCCCCAGACACAAGGGTAGCGCGATTAGAGAGAGGATAAGCCCGGACATCAGATCGTACTTCCAGTTTTCGATCAGGCCCGGAAACCAGTCTTTGGGGACTGGCCCTACATCGGTGTCTGCATTAGAATCAACTTCACTAGACATAACTTTATTATCCCCCTTACAGAAATCTTATTCTCGCCACAACCTAACTTAGGTCGCGTCTTATGATGGTTTGTGGCGCGCACACCAGCAATCGCGCTACATACCTTATTTATGCCTGCCACTTTATATCGATGTCGCGTGAATGATTGTTAATACTTGTTAAATATTGAAATCAAGTGTTAAATACGATCTTTAGCAGCTGAGACATGATCGGATAAGCCCATGTCAGACTCCACCAGGCACATGATGAAGATGAACTTGAATTTGCCCAAATCGGCCCGCGCAACAATGCCCATAAAATTGAAAATCAACTTTTTGATCGTATCTACATTTATTAACAAACCGCGAACATGAACGGTTCGATCCTGGTTGTTGACGACGAGCCTGAAATGCAAATGACGCTGGTCAGATTTTTCACCAGCGAAGGGTATACCGTGACCGCGGTTGGTAACGGGCAGGCCATGTACAAGGCTCTGCCAGGGAGCGACTTTGATCTCGTCATCCTGGATCTCAGCCTGCGTAATGAGACCGGTCTCGACCTCCTGCGCGATCTCCGCGAGACGTACACAATCGCGGTCATCATCCTGACCGGTAAATCAGATCCCATTGATCGCATCGTCGGGCTGGAGCTTGGCGCCGACGATTATGTGACGAAGCCTTTCCTCAACCGCGAGCTGCTTGCCCGCACCAAGGCCGTAATACGGCGCGCCAGGGTTCCACCTCGGGTCGACCAGCACGCAGGTCTCAACGGTGCCAAATTTATCCTTTTCAACGATTGGCGGATCAACCTTGTCGCCCGCACCTTAACTTCACTCAGATGGCAGCCTGTTGAGCTCACAACAGCCGAATTCAGTATCCTCGTGGCGCTGGCCGAGAACGCCGGCAAGGCAGTCACCCGGGATCAGCTGATGCAAGTCTCCCATCGGCGGACATGGTCACCGGTTGACCGCAGTGTCGACGTCCACGTCTACAAGCTGCGCAAGAAGCTGACCGATGCCTCGTCCCACTCGAGTATGATCGTGACGGTGCGCGATATTGGTTACATGTTGGCGACAGAGGTTAGCTTCGAGTGAGCAAAAGGCAAAATAGTACAGCGTATGGTATGCCGTATGAGTCGGTGATCTCGGAGAAGGTGTAAGCTCGTGAAGGCCTGCAGGACTAATTATTGGTCATGAATACAACCTTAAAATTGCGTATCGTCGGCATTGTGGTGTTGGGAATTGCGCTTGCACTGACCGCAATCGGGATTTCCTTTTTTCAGTACAGCGAGCAAGTGACAAATACTGAGCGGATGGAGCGTGCCGGTGCTATCTCCAGAGCACTGGATCAGCTCTTTACCAACGTTCTGCGGGCCAGTAATCGCAACCGCAGCTTTATTCTAAGTGGCGAACCAGCATACCTCCTTGACTACGACGAAGCGCTGGCGGCTATCCCCGATTCAGTCTTCAAGATCAAGCAACTCGCCGCAGATAATCCCGAACAGAACGCACTTGTAACAAAGCTTGAGGCGGCGCTGAAAGCCAAGCTCGAGCATGAGGCAAAGATGTTGCGGATCTACCGCCGATCAGGTTTTGTTGGAGTGCGAGAGCTTTTGATCAGCGATAACCGCAACCAAGGGCTCGAGGTGTTTCGTACTCGCGTTGCCGACGTCCGCGCGGCCGAATACCGGGTCGCGGCCCACTTCCTGAGCCAGTTTCGCGACGGGCTCCTGCTCCAGTTCGCTGTGCATCTCTTACTCGTGCTGTGCGGCGGCATCTGGATGGGCATGCTGAGTTTCACCGCAATTCGCGACATCCTCATGCCGGTTGGCGGTATGATTGCCCATGTGAACCGGATTGCCGCCAACGACGTGGTTGAGGACCTCCCGGTGTTACGCAAAGATGAGCTCGGTAAGCTCGCCGTCCACATCAATATCATGACCCTCAAATTGCGCGAAGCGCAGGCCGCCCAACAGGCGGCCCGCACCGAGCTCGCCGCCGAACAGCAAAACCTCCTTGATGCGGTGGAAGCGATGAACGATGGCTTCGCCGCGTTCGATGCCGATGAACTGCTCGTCTGGTCGAATCAGAAATACTGTGAGATCTACCCCGAGATAACCGATATTGCAGTCAAGGGAGTATCGTATAAGGCGCTCCTGCGGCGGCGCGCGGAGTTCGGCCAGGAGCCCGAGTCCAGGGGTCGGGTCGAGGAGTGGATTGAGGAAAAGCTCGCCGATTTTCGCAATCCGGGAAAGCCTTCCGATTTTCGGATGAGCGATGGGAGGATTGTCCGCAAGTCCGAATTTCGGACTTGCAGCGGTGGAACGGTGGGTGTCTATATGGACATTACCCTACTCAAGAACACCGAGGTTGCGCTGCGCTCGCTCAACGCCAAACTCGACCAGCGCGTCACCGAACGAACCAACGATCTCGATGTGGCCAATCAGCAGCTCGAGCTGCTAAATGCAGAACTCTCGACATTGATTCGGTCTGCACCCGTGGCCATTATGGCGCTCGATACGGCGGGTAAGGTCACGATATGGAATCCCGCTGCAAACCGGCTCACGGGCTTTACCGATCAAGAAGCGCGTGAGGCCCTTCCCGCGCTTACAGAGCCGGGGGAGGCCACGGCATTCGAAAAACTACTCCAGAAAGCGTGTATGGGCGAGAATTTTGAAAATGTCGAACTTGAACTCAGACGGCGGGATGGTTCGCCTTTCATCGCCAATATTGCGGCGGCTGCACTGTGGGACGCGCGCGGGAACTTGCATGGTGCGATCTTCACCCTTGTCGACCTGACCGAGAGCCGTGCCCTCCAGGAACAGTTCCAGCAAAGTCAAAAGATGGAGGTGGTGGCCGAGCTCACTGCCGGCGTGGCGCATGACTTTAACAATCTTCTCGGCATTGTCATCTCCAACCTCGATATGCTCGAATCCCACGTATCCGAGGACAACGTTGCGTTGGAGCTGACCAGTGCCGCGCTCCGGGCAAGTCTGTCAGGCGTCGCACTCAACCGCCAGCTGCTCGCCTTCTCGCGCCGCCAGGAACTAATGCCGATGAATGTCGACATTCAGCAAACAATCGAGGGCCTGGAGTCACTCTTCTATCCGATATTGGGCGAGCATATCGACTGTTGCATTGAGATCGAACCGGATTTGTGGTCGGCAATAGTCGATCCGTCACTGCTCGAATCCGCGCTTCTTAATCTCGCGGTCAACGCGCGTGACGCCATGCCGAGCGACGGCACGCTCACCATTACGGCGTCCAACCAAACCATCGCACCCAACATCAAGGGCAGGGCGGCGGAACTGTCGGGCGATTGTGTCGTGATCTCGGTTGCCGATACTGGAAGCGGCATGCCCGCCGATGTAGCGGCGCGCGCCTTTGAACCGTTCTTTACGACCAAGGAGTTCGGCAAGGGCAGCGGTCTAGGCCTCAGTATGGTTTACGGCTTCGTCCGCCAGTCTGGGGGAACCCTGAAGATAGAAAGTAAACCTGATAAAGGTACAAAAATACACATCTATCTGCCTCGTGCACCAGATAGGCCCGCCGCCGAGCCAAGGCATACAATGGACAGCATCGATCATTCAGGATCAGCAGAGACCATCCTTGTGGTGGAGGACAATGAGGCACTACGCCAGGCGGTCGCGCGGCAATTACGGGAGCTGGGCTACAAGACGATAGAGGCTGATAGCGCGAAGCCGGCATTGAGAATTCTCGGCACCGAGGCGACCATTGACCTCTTGCTGACAGACATCGTAATGCCCGGCGGCATGGACGGTCAGGCGTTGGCTGGAGAGGCGACGAAGCTTCGCTCCAATCTCCCAGTGGTGTTCACGTCGGGCTTCCCGGCGACCACCGATGTCAATTCGCTGCCGGGTCAGACGGAAGCCAGTGTCCCGGTACTCGCCAAACCAGTGCGCCGCCGCGAACTGGTCGATCACATTCAAAAAGCCCTCAGAAATTCGGCTTAGTCTATCTGTGATGCTTTTCTGCGGGAGTTACAGCGGATCTTTTTTTGCGTGATACTGAGAGCGCATCGCATAGTTACGTTCATCGAACACTTCTTGGAATATGATTCAACTACCAGATATTCAATTAATATTTAATATTTTCGACGTTACTCGCAGTTAGGGGATAAGTTCGAATCCCCTTGAAGTCACAATAGTTCCGCCCCGAGTAAAATCCGAGAGCAAAAGTCACCAGCTTATCCCCGAGCTCCAATCAATTATGTGAGGCTGTAAATAAATCGGTGTAACTGTCTATTAACAATCTGGGTACAGTGCAGGATAGACAGGCTATGAAAAAAGAAGAACTTCAAGAAATTGCCCAGGCGGCAGTAAAAAAAGGCGATGCCAATCTAGAGATTGGAAAGCTGCACCGAATCGGCTTATGATTATTTTTGAAAACCGGCTTACGGATTTCATCTAACCCGGACATTTCATGAACTGCCGCGATGATTGCGCAGGACTTTGTTTTCTCGGGAGATTTTCCGAAGAAGTGTCGGACCAATGGATCCGGCCGACGGAGCAAGGTTCCTGAGGAAACATAAGGTCAAGCAAGGGCGCGAGCAGGTTTATGAAATGTTCGGGCTAAACCGTGGCAGTTACCCGGAATTATTTACAGTGTCCCAGAATAGCCCGGAATCAATGACTCATCTATCTCGTCGATCTGTTCGGCGTCCAGGAACTCTTCGGCATACTCCATGTAAACCCGATCTTTGATAAAAATGTCAAAGATATCCGGATCGATATGGTTTTCCACCTTCATAAATCCCATGATCTTCAGGCATTCCGATAATTTTTTACCCTTTTTGTAGGGCCGATCGCTAGCGGTAAGCGCTTCAAAAATATCTGCGATGGCCATGATTCGGGCCTGTACCGACATGTCCTCACGCTTCAGCCCACGCGGATAACCGGTACCATCCATTTTCTCGTGATGTCCGCCCGCATATTCGGGAACATTCTGTAAATTCCTCGGGAAAGGTAGTGACTCAAGCATTTTTATGGTCGCGACAATATGGTTATTGATCACCTCGCGCTCGCTGTTGTTAAGCGTACCGCGCTTGATACAGAGGTTCATCACTTCATCTTCGGTCAATAGCGGCCTGCGTACGCCGCCAGCATCGATCCAATCCAGCCGAGCAAGTTCCTGAACACGTGCGATATCATCGTCACTCATGAATTCACCACCGATATTCGTTCTGCACAGGAATTTGAAATCATCATGATATTGCAGGCAGCTGTTTTCATATTCAGTCTTCAAAGCCACGCTGTCTTGCGCTGGATCGCCGTTTTGCAAGCCCGCTTTTAAATACTCGATCTCGAGATCGCGCCTTAATATTTCGAATCGCGTTTCCAATTCGTCAATCCGATCGTGAATGGTTTCCAGTTTGGTGGCTTTATCCATTACATACTCCGGCGTTACAACCTTGCCGCAGTCATGCAACCAGGCCGCGGTTTCGAGTTCATAGCGGTCGTTGTCGGTAATATTGAATTTTTTTAATGGACCACTGTCGGTATTGTGAGTTGCCTCGGCAAGCATCATCGTCAGCACCGGTATGCGTCGGCAATGACCACCGGTATACGGGGACTTATCATCGATTGCCGATGCTATCATCCGGATAAAAGATTCGAACAGGATCTTGAGTTCGGATATCAGGCGTTGCTGGGTCAGGGCCACAGCAGCTTGTGAAGCCAGGGATTCAGCCAGTTGTTGCTCGATTGCACTGAATGCAATCACCTCGCCACCGTTGATATCTTTGGCATTAATCAGCTGTAACACCCCGATAATTTCCTGTTCGTGGTCCTTGAGCGGAAAGGTAAGCATCGACTGAGTGCGATAGCCGGTATTGGCATCAAAGTTGCGGGTACCGGAAAAATCGAAGCCATCCTCATTGTAGGCATCGGCAATATTAATGGTTTTGCCTGACAATACACAGTGGGTAACAACATTACTGTGGTTCTCCTCACCCTCCACGATCAGGGGGATGGCCGGGAAGGTGATTTCATTGGCAGAAGTTCCACCCATTTGAATATCGAGGGAATCATTGGAAATGATTTCGAAACTTAGTTCCTCGCCCTGCAGGAAATAAAGCGACCCGCCATCCGCATGAGTTAATGACTTTGCGCCCATCATGATTAACTCGAGCAGTTTGCGGGTATCGTTCTCCGCCGAAAGCGCTATCCCGATTTCGTTGAGGCGATCGATTCTCTCAAGTAATTCTGTCATATTTTTAACTACCTGGCTCCAACCTGGAATACTGGATGATATCGCGTCGAACACAACCTATTCTAGGTGAAACCCGTGGCTTTTCAATTTTGTCTATCAGGTCAACTTTTTAGACCTTAACACTGGTAAAAAGGCCCATACAACCTTATAGTTATTTATCATCGTTATGCAGATGAACGCTGGGGAGTTTATAACCAGTTCATGGCGATGGGGCAAGCTTTACGCATCTTATACGATCTGGATTACGGCTTTAACCTGTTGCACGCCCTGTGAGGATCTAAAATGATAGTAGGGCGACTAATAAAAAATTAAATTATGGAGACGGTATGAAAACCCGTTTTTGGAGTAGCGACTGGTTCGCTGGGCTACTGATTACCATTGTTGTCGTGGCTTTTTCGGGTTCCGCCCCATTTCAAAGCCTCGAACGATCTTTTTACGATTGGGGTGTCAGATCCACCGATCGCCTGCCCTCCGAAAAGATTGCGATCATCGCGATCGATGATCAAAGTATCAGTAATATCGGGCGCTGGCCGTGGCCAAGAGATCTGCATGCTGAACTGATCAATCGCCTCTCCGAGGGCGGAGCCAAGGTAATCGGTCAGACCATTCTTTTTCTCGAACCGCAAATCGATCCCGGTACGCTTTACATACGTGAACTTATCGAGTTTTTCTCAACCGCCAGTTTTAACGATGCCCCGGCCGATATCGATGCACTTGGCGCAATGTTGGAATTGGGTAGTAAAGATCAGAAAGCAGTCGCAGAAATTTTCGAATTTTTTCTTCAATCGAGTGTAAATACGCGCCTGAGCCAGGATATAGAAACTCTGAAATCGAGTTTGTTCGAGGCCGAGCAGTCGCTGAATACCGATGCCAAATTGGCACAGAGCCTGGCAGATGCAAAAAACGTAGTACTGGCGATGGTGTTTTATCTCGGCATAGCGCGGGGTAAGCCAGACCAGGATCTACCCGAATTTGTACTGCAGAATGCCATCAACCAGATTCGCGACAGGGTATCGGCCCAGTCCAACGGATTGTTCCCTATTCCGACTGAAGACGTGTTGGTGCCGATTACCGAGATCGGCCAGTTCGCGGCTGCTATCGGGCATTTGAACACCCTGCCCGACCTTGATGGCGGCGTGCGCTCGGAACCACTGGTATTGCAGCACTACGATCGTTATTATCCCTCGATATCTTTGCAGCTAGCAGCGAAAAGCCTGAATCTGGATACCGGTGATATAAGGATTAATTTAGCAGAAAGCGTTGAACTTGGTTCCCTGACCATCAAAACCGATACTCAACTGCAAATGAATACTTTTTACTACTCGGACAAACCGGGATCGCCGGCATTCCAGGTTGATTCCTATTACGACGTCTTTACCGGTAAAATCCCGCTCGAAAAATATCGTGACAAGATCGTATTGATCGGTCCGACAGCCACCGGTGTCGGTACCCCCCAGGTAACCCCGATCGATCCGTCAATGGCCCCGGTATTAACCCTGGCGCATTCGGTATCGAGCATTCTGAAGGAAGATTTTTTTATCGAACCCGAGTGGGGATTCTGGGCCCGAATGGGCAGCTTCCTCGCGGTTATGCTCTATCTGATGCTGGTTATGCCACGCCTCAAAGCCGGCGTTGCATTCGTCATGACGCTGGCGCTGGTTCTCGGGTTGGTGGCAACGCATTACGTCCTGATGACGGGTAATACGATGTGGATTCAGCTCATGACTCCAGGCGCCCTGCTGGCGATCGGTTACCTGTTGATAACCACCAAGCGATTTCTCGTCACCGAGCGTGGCAAGACCCGGTCCGATGAAGAGTCTGCGGAAAGCAATCGTATGCTCGGTATCGCCTTCCAGTCCCAGGGGCAACTCGACATGGCATTCGAGAAATTTCGCAAATGCAAACCGGTAGACGAGCAGGTACTCGAGGCGATGTACAACCTGGCTCTCGATTATGAACGCAAACGCCAGTTCAACAAGGCTACCTCGGTTTATCAATATATGTCCAAGCAGGACTCGCGATTCCGCGACATCGAAACGCGTATGACCAGGGCGCAAAAAATGGAGGAAACGGTCATGCTTGGCGGAAGCGGCGGGCATGCCGGTGGAACCCTGATGCTCGATGATGGCGGTATCGAAAAACCGATGCTGGGGCGCTACGAGGTAGAAAAAGAAATCGGCAAAGGTGCCATGGGTGTCGTTTACCTCGGCAAAGATCCAAAAATTGGTCGCGTGGTGGCGATCAAAACCATGGCCCTGGCGCAGGAATTTGAAGCAGACGAGCTTGAGGAAGTCAAGGACCGGTTTTTCCGTGAAGCCGAAACCGCGGGTCGGCTCAATCATCCCAATATCGTTACCATTTACGACGCCGGGGAAGAGCATGACCTGGCATATATCGCCATGGAATTTCTCAAGGGGCACGATCTTGCGCGTTATTGTAAACCTGACAATTTG
This sequence comes from uncultured Gammaproteobacteria bacterium, assembly GCA_964488685.1. Classification (GTDB taxonomy): domain Bacteria; phylum Pseudomonadota; class Gammaproteobacteria. The sequence continues at coordinate 20,835 of CAZAVY010000021.1, read as the reverse complement.
ATGAAAATGCGCACCGTTCTCAGCATCGTTGAACGCTCGGCCGAAGGCCTCGATTTCGCGCATCGACAAAACGTCGTCCATCGTGACATCAAACCCGCCAACATCATGTATGAACCGGAATCGGATATCGTCAAGATTACCGACTTTGGTATCGCACGCATTACTGATTCGAGCAAAACCAAAACCGGCATGGTGCTTGGCACACCTTCCTATATGTCACCGGAACAGCTCGCGGGCAAAAAGGTGGACGGTCGCTCCGACCTCTTTTCGCTTGGTGTCATGCTCTACCAGATGCTTTCGGGATCACTGCCATTCAAGGCCGAGTCCATGGCCAGCCTGATGTTCAAGATTACCAATGAAGAGGCTGCGGATGTCAGAACCATCCGTGCCGAGATTCCAAAGGTCCTGGCTGCATTTGTCGACAAGGCTCTGCTCAAGGATGTCGAACAGCGATATCAAACGGGTATTGAGTTCGCTGAAGATTTAAGAAAATTCCTGAAAACGTAGCCCTGGCTGTTAAATGAACCTGCAAAACAAAATAACCATCATGGGGCTGACCGACACTGGAATCGTGCGTAGCAAAAATGAGGATACAATCGGTTACGACAGTGCGTTGGGACTGGTGGTGTTGGCCGATGGGATGGGCGGACACCGCGGTGGTGAAATAGCCAGTAGCATGACCGTCGATACCATCATTGACGAATTACAGCAACACCTGCCCGAAATCACAGCTGGACAAATAGATGATGCAAGTGGTTTCTCGATGGAGTCAATTTGTATTCAGGACGCTGTTGTCACCGCCAATGAGCAGGTTTTCAAATCGGCGGAATCAAGTGCCGAGTTCAAGGGTATGGGCACTACAATCGTGGTGTTGCAATTTTACAACAACTCTTTTTCACTGGCACACATCGGCGATTCACGATGTTACCGATTGCGCAACGACAAGTTTGAACAAATTACCAAGGACCATTCACTGCTTCAGGAACTCATTGATCGCGGATTTTATACGCCCGAAGAAGCCCGAAATTCGATGAATAAGAACCTGGTTACGCGAGCCTTGGGTATCGATCCTATCGTCATGCCCGACATTCAGGAAGATATAGTCCTGAAAAATGATATATATTTGCTATGTTCAGATGGATTAACCGATTTAGTCGAAGATGAAGATATATACTTAACTATTCGACAATTTAGTGCTAATCTAGAAGAAGCTGCCAAGCAATTGATTACAAAGGCAAACCAGAACGGCGGGAAGGATAATATTTCAGTAATGTTATGCCGAATCGATGAAGATTTTTCATCCAAGAAAGGCTGGTTTAAAAAATTTGCTGCTTGGTTTGATGACTAACGGATTAAACCCAGTAGAAAAATACTCGAGAGGCTGGATAACAACATGGTCGCAAAACTGATCACGACATCAAGTACGGGCGAAAAAACCGAGTTCGAACTGGTCAACGAAACAACAACGATTGGGCGCAAGCCAGGTAACGATATTCAAATCGACAACCTGTCGGTTAGTGGCAGACACGCTCAGGTCATAACCATACTTGAAGATTCGTTTCTGGAAGATCTGGGCAGTACCAACGGAACCTATGTCAATGGGAAACTGGTAAAGAAGCACGCACTTGAAAATGGTGACAACATCACGCTGGGCAAATATCAGATTACCTATCAAAACGCCTCGGGTAGTGGTGAACAGGATTTCGAGCAAACCATGATTATTCGCCCGGGTGAAGCAGGAATGCCGGAAACCGCCGGTGGCAAGGAAATCGATAAATCAGTGCAGAAGATTTCTGCGGCGATTGCCTCTGAAGTTGCATCTACATCCGCTTCCCCAATGGCTAGCAAGGAAGCCTGCCTGCAACTATTGAGCGGGGCCAACGCGGGTAAAGAACTGGTACTCACCAAGGCTTTGACCACCATTGGACAGCCGGGCGTACAAGTGGCCGCAATCACTCGACGCCCCCAGGGTTTCTTTCTGATTCACGTTGACGGTGGTCCCAACAACAGCGTGCCAAAGGTTGGGGGATCACCCATCGGGTCCAATGCCCACGAACTTAAAAGTCACGACATCATCGAGGTCGCTGGCGTCAAAATGGAATTTTACCTGAAGTAATCGGTTATCGAATGCTCGTCCGAGCTTAAACCCGGGAGCAAGCAATGCATCTTCAGCGTATAGTAAGATTGGTTCTGAGCACACTAATCCTGCTGGTTCTACTGGTCGACACCTCCGGCCTGTACAAATACCCCTTCATCCAGCAGCTGGAGAACTGGACCTACGACACGCGCCTCAATTTTACTCGTCTGGACACGCGCGATGACCGCATAGTCATCGTCGACATCGACGAAAATTCTCTGGCCGAAGTGGGTCGCTGGCCCTGGGGCCGCGACAAATTAGCGACAATTGTTGATAACCTGTTTGAAACCTACCAGGTCGATGTCGTCGGCTTTGATATCGTGTTCGCTGAAAAAGATGAAAGTTCCGGTCTCGAGCAATTCGACAGGCTGGCACGCACCACGCTAAAAAATAACGCCGCATATAAACAGGAACTTGAAAGAATACGTCCCAGCTTGATGCACGATGAAATTTTCGCCAATAGCCTGATTGGCAAGAATGTCATTTTGGGTTACTACTTTAAAACCAATTTGCAGGAGGGTGAATCCGGGGTAACCGGATTGTTACCACCAGCACTGACCAAGATGGACCTCCAATGGAACGAGCGCCTGCCTATTAACAAGGCTCTTGGCTACGGTGAGAATCTCGAGATTCTGCAGGCATCGGCACTTTCGGGGGGTTATTTTGACAACCCTTTTGTCGATGCCGACGGCGTGTTTCGCCGGGTGCCGTTGGTGCAGGCTTACCAGGGCTATCTGTTTGCCTCACTTGCACTGGCTACCGCGCAAGGGCACCTGGACTCTTCGAGAATCGAACTTGCAGTTGAAACCGATGGATCCAAAGGCGGCAAGGAATATTACGCACTCGAGACCATTAACCTGAAAAACCATCGCATTCCGGTCGACGCCACCGGGGCGGTGTTCGTACCCTATCGTGGCAAACAGGGTAGTTTCCCTTATATTCCTGCGCATAAAATACTCAGCGGCAAGGCGAATCCGGCGGATCTCAAAAACAAGATCGTTCTGGTGGGCACATCAGCGCCGGGCCTCCTCGATCTGCGGTCTACCCCGGTACAAAATATCTATCCCGGAGTAGAAGTTCACGCCAATATTATTTCCGGCATTCTGGACGACCGTATCAAACATAAGCCAGCCTGGACCGTTGGCTACGAGTTCGTTTTACTGGTTGTCATTGCTATCAGTATGACCCTACTATTGCCATTGGTATCACCGTTATTTGCGGCGGCTGGGACCCTGGGTATTACAGGACTGGTATCGGCCGGAACCTTTGTCGCATGGAATAATAATTTAATCCTGCCCCTGGCCAGCCCCTTGCTGCTGATCGTGTTGATCTTCATGTTGCACATGACTTACGGCTTTTTTATCGAATCCCGCGGCAAGCGCCAGCTCGCCAACCTGTTTGGTCATTACATTCCACCCGAGCTGGTCGATGAAATGTCGAAATCACCGGAACAATACTCGCTCGATGGCGAAAACCGGGAAATGACCGTGTTGTTCTCCGACGTTCGCGGGTTTACCACTATTTCCGAAGGTATGGACCCCAAGCAATTAACCCAGTTGATGAACGCGCTGCTGACTCCAATGACCCGCGTTATCCATAAGAATCGCGGCACCATCGATAAGTACATGGGTGATGCAATAATGTCATTCTGGGGTGCCCCGCTGGCTGATTCGGAACATGCTCGACATGCTTTATATGCCGCGATGGAAATGATGGATGAACTGAAAATCATGCAGCAGGATTTCAAACAACGCGGTTGGCCGACAGTGAAAATCGGCATCGGACTGAATACCGGCAATATGAACGTGGGCAACATGGGTTCGGAATTCCGCATGGCCTATACCGTATTAGGTGACGCGGTCAATCTGGGATCCCGGCTCGAGGGTTTGACCAAAAACTATGGTGTTGACATCATTGTCAGCGAAACCACCCGCCTGGAAATTCCCGAGTTTACCTTTCGAGAACTCGATCTGGTACGGGTAAAGGGAAAAAACGAACCCGTGGCGATTTTTGAACCGGTAGGCCACAAGAACGATCTCGACAAATCAGTAACTTCAGAACTCAGTGCTTACAAGAAGGCGCTGCTGAATTTCAGATCACAATCCTGGGACAAAGCGGAACTGGACTTTTTTAATTTAAATCGCGCCTACCCGGATCGCCGCTTGTACCAGATCTACCTGGATAGAGTCACCGTGTATCGCAACCAACCTCCCGGGGATGACTGGGATGGCGTGTTTACCCACACTTCCAAGTAGGCCACTTGCTACTGCCAGCAACTGCGAATTTCCTGTGCCAGTATTTCTATCCCTTTCTGCAGATCCTGCTCGCTTTGCGCATAATTCATACGCACACAGCTCTCGGCATGGTGGGTATCAACATCCTGGCCCGGGAAAAAATATTTCCCGGGCACAACCAGTAAACCCTTTTGTTTCAATCGCCGATAGAGTTCGCTGGTAGTTACATTCAGATTCTCGAACCACAGCCACAAAAACATCGAGCCTTCCGGTTTATGAATATGTAATCTCGAATCACCGATAGCCTCGCGCAACAAGCGTACCGCCAACTCCGAGCGGCGTTGGTAAAAAGGCTGGATTATCTCGTTACATAACGGTAATAAAATCTTATCTTTAATCAAATGGTTGACGATCTCGGCCCCGATTCCTGCCGGCGCGAGACTGGTAATCGCGGTCATATTTGAAAAGTAACGAATCACCTCTTCGTTTGCGATCACTATTCCGGTGCGCGCACCGGGAAGTCCAAGCTTCGACAGACTCATGCAGACGATGCAGTTATCATTCCAGAACGGACTAATCTGATTGAAGATTATGTTCGGAAAAGGCGTGCCATAGGCGTTGTCGATAAGTAACGGAACGTCAAATCTACGTGCTATCTGATCTAGTTGTCGGCATTCGTGATCGGTTAAAACGTTACCGCTGGGATTGGTAGGACGTGAGACACAGATTAAACCGACCGCTTCATCAACCTGTAACTTCTCGAAATCCACCTGGTATTTGAAATACCCATCGTCGAGCAACTCGATCCTGGCCTCCTGACTGCGAATTAGTTCAGCCTCGATACCAACATCACAATAGCCGATATACTCCGGGACGAGCGGAATCAGAACTTGTTTCTGTATCGGCCCGCAGCTTCCTGCGAAAGAATTGAAAAGGATGAAAAAGGAACTCTGGCTACCATGGGTCAAGGCGATGTTGTTGGCGCTAATTTTCCAACCGTATTGCTCCCCAAAAAACTCGGCTAGGGTTTCAAGAAAACCGCTCTTACCCTGCGGACCATCGTAATTAGCAAGAGTATCAATTAATTTACCAGACTCCTGTAATTTTTCTATAACGCTTTCGAAGATGTCTGTCACCTCAGGAATCGCTGCTGGATTACCCCCGCCAAGCATCACCATTCCCGCCTGGGCCAGACCTTCGGCCAGGTCATCCATCAAATGGGTGATTCCCGAGTAGCCGTGAAATCGTTTTCCGAAGTCAGAAAAATTTAATCTATTTTGTTTTCGTGGCATTTTGTTATCAGGCCCGCTATTGCTGACGGCATTTTAAATTAAAGCGCTGATTTCCGCAGTTTTTCCTGGCCTGAATTCGACATGAATTGTCGCCGGGCTGACAACTGTGGCAACATTGAGCATTCGACGGGATCAGGAAGGCCATGCGATACCACCATGAAATAGAATTTAAAGTGCGCGACTACGAATGTGATTTACAAGGCGTCGTCAACAATGGTGTCTATCAAAACTACCTCGAGCACGCACGCCATGAATTCCTACAATCCCGTGGCATCAACTTTGCCGAGCTGACGGCTTCCGGCATCAACCTCGTTGTCATAAGGGCGGAACTTGAATATAAAAACTCAATGGTCAGTAATGAACATTTTGTGGTTCGTAGCTTGATACGGCAGATATCGAAACTTCGATTTGAGTTTCAGCAGGATATTTTCCGTCTGCCTGACGAAACCCTGACGCTGACCGCCAGAATCACCGCTACGTCGTTAAACCGGAAAGGGCGACCCTTCGCGCCAGAATTTCTCAACCAGCTGTTCAGCGACCCTTGACGATCTTTGGTTCGGCTGCCCTGACCCAGTTAACTTCCACCCGCTGGTGGTGTGCGAGGAATGCATTTTTGCCCGCTAAAATGTTTTCTTCGCGATCCTGCAAGCAAGTTCTTCACCACGATATGTCACGACTTGCACCGGCACAGACATTGCAGAGCCCCCAGCCAATACGATTCTGCAAGTTTGGGATTGCATGAAGTGGGGGACGCTGACAAAATAGCTTTCATTTTCGGGAGTAGTAATGGGATTTCTAGCCGCTAAAAAGGCGCTCATCGTCGGTATTGCGAGCCACCGTTCAATCGCGTACGGGATTGCGCAAGCAATGCACCGCGAGGGCGCAGAACTTGCTTTCAGCTACGCTAATGAAAAATTGAAATTGAGGGTCGAGAAATTCGCCGCCGAATTCGAGTCCGATATCGTACTGCCCTGCGATGTCGCCATCGACGAAGAAATTTCCAGCCTGTTCGAACAACTGGGCAGGCATTGGGATAACCTCGACGCATTGGTGCACTCGGTCGCATTTGCTCCGCGTGAAGCCCTGGCGGGTGACTACCTCGAAAATCTCGATCGGGAGGGCTTTCGCATCGCTCACGATATCAGCTCATACAGTCTTGCCGCGATGGCAAAGGCCGCGAGACCGATGATGCAGAACACCAATGGAGCGATAATTACCATGACCTACCTCGGTTCAGAACGCGCCCTACCAAATTACAACATCATGGGTGTTGCCAAAGCCAGTCTTGAGGCGAATGTCCGCTACCTGGCGGCAGCCCTGGGCCCGGAAGGAATTCGGGTAAACTCGATCTCGGCCGGGCCGATCAAGACCCTGGCTTCTGCCGGTATCGGCAGCTTCAAGAAAATTCTCGATGAAGTTAGCAGGAATGCCCCTTTGCGCCGCAATGTGACGATCCAGGATGTGGGTAATACCGGCGCATTTTTGTGCTCGAACCTGGCGGCGGGCATAACCGGCGAGAATATCTATGTAGACTCGGGCTACAATATCGTAAGTATGGGCGTGCTCGAATAGACTGGCATCCAGTACTGTTAACTCTCCAATGCTCCAATGAGGGTTTCGGGCTAGAGGTCTTCTATCCCTGTCCGGTTGACATCGGCGCGGCTGGTCAACAGTTTCAATACCGACTGATACTCGGAACCACCCTGGGCTTGTTCAAGTTCCTCTATCGCTTTCTGATCGACATCGCCATCATTCACTAACACTGCTGACAGCTCAATAATCGAGTACCCGCCACCGGCTAGCGCAAAACCATCAAAGACAAGACCCGGGTCGGGCTTTGCCATCGAGAAAGCTCGATTCAGGATCGCGCTTCCAATTGCGATCTGACCACGTTCAACAAATCCAGGGTTGTCGACTGTCGCCGACCATTCCAGCGCCAGGTCGGCGAGTCCTTTCCCCGATTTCAAATCTGCGAGTGCTTGATCGCCGACTTTAAGACTTTGCTCACGCATAATCTCCCTGACTAACTCAGCCTTCACTATTTCTCGTACCTGCTCCAGCTGCCGACGGGCGGCTGGCTCGCGCTGATTGAGACGAATGACAACCACACGATCGCTTCCAAGTTCGAGGGTTTCGCTGTTGAGTCCCTGTTGTAACACATCAGGTGAAAACGCAGCTTGTCGAATTTTTTGTTCAGCAGCGATGCCGGTTCCGTTAGCCCTTTCGAACCAGTCGCTGGTTTGCACCGGTAAATCCAGTTGTTCTGCCGCCGATAGCAAAGAATCCGGTTGCTCATAAACAAGGTTTGCCAGGTTCTCGGCCAGATCGTAAATCTGATTCTCGGCAAGTTCACTTCGAATCTCGTCTTCAATACCCGCTTTCAACGAGTCGAAGGATTGAGTCTCTCCACCACTGATAGAATGCAATTTTATCAGGTGCCATCCAAAGGTTGTTTTTAGCGGTTCACTGAGCTGATCAACCTGCATCGCATACAACGCTGCTTCGAAGGCCGGCACCATAAAACCGCGCTCGATCTCACCGAGATTGCCACCATCGGCAACCGACCCGGGATCTTCGGACAGTTCACGGGCCAGGGCGGAAAAACTTTCTCCATTTACAATACGATCCCGGATCTGGTTGATTCTCACCAGTGCACTATCGCTATTCTCGTCATCTGCAAGCTTGACCAGAATATGGCTCGCTTCCCTGATTTCGGCACTGCTATATGAGCTTTTATTGTCCTGGTATCGGGCAAAAACATCGTCTTCCTCGACTTCAATGCCCCGCTTGAAATGATCCAGACTCAATTCGATGAAATCAATTTTTACTTTTTCCGGTGTACGATACCGATCGGCATTCGCCTGGTAATGTTGTTCGATCTGACTCGCATCGATCTGTATCGTGTCTGGATCAAGCTCGTATGTCAGCGTCCTGATCTTGCGGGATTGATTGTTGAGACTGGTAAACTGTTTTTCCAGAACGGAGGTAGTAAATGCAGTAGCGACTATTCCATTCTGGAATTGTTCGATCGAACCATTATGCCTGAGCTGCTGTTCAAAACCGAGTGGGGAGTAACCGAGCGAACGCAATTGGGCCTGGTAGATTTCTGAATCGAATCTGCCTTCGATTTGAAAATCTTTCCTGGCGCGAATAATGCGATTCAATGCCGCATCGCCAATCCGGTAGCGTTGATTTTGAGTGTATTGGCGCAATGCCACTTCTTCGATTAACTGACCCAGGACCTGTTGGCGCAGCATTAATTCGGTGCCGAAGGATTCAGGTATCGAGCCGCCAAACAATTGCGACAGCCTTTGCCGATAATCCGCATATTCCCGATCCAGGACAGCTTGCGTGATTTCTTCGCCATTAACGACGGCCACCGGTGGTGCTTCGCCCCCACCCAGGTAGGAATTAACGCCCCATAGCGCGAATGGAACACTGATCAGGAAAATGATGCCGTAGGCAATCCACCCCGTTACCTTGTCTCGAATTGCCTGCAGCATTTAATTTACGGTCACTATAGTTTTTACTTTACGGTCGCTATTTTTACGGTCTTGCCTATGAGTAGATACCATCTCACGAAAACACTCTAAGCGAGCACTTTCAATAATGGCGGAGTGGACGGGACTCGAACCCGCGACCCCCGGCGTGACAGGCCGGTATTCTAACCAACTGAACTACCACTCCCAAAGCTGGTGGGTGCTGACGGGATCGAACCGCCGACCCTCGCCTTGTAAGGGCGATGCTCTCCCAGCTGAGCTAAGCACCCGGTGTAGTCAAAAAAGGGGCGCTAGTTTACTGCGTCTTTCAGGGCTTTGCCAGCCTTAAATGCGGGTACATTTGAAGCTCTAATCTGGATGGTCTCACCGGTACGGGGGTTGCGTCCAGCACGTGCTTCGCGGTGACGAACGAGAAATGTTCCAAAGCCGACCACGGTAACTTGATCGCCTGATTTCAATGCCTGGGTAATAGTCGCGATAACCCCATCGACTGCACGCGAAGCATCAGCTTTACTCAGATCTGAAGCACTGGCAACACCATCAATTAATTCGGATTTATTCATTAGATTTTTCCATTTGGTTAAGTTTATATTCTTGGCCCGTAGGAGGACAGACAATACAAGTCTGAATTTTGCTTTTTATTGTTGCAGGTGAGCGATATTTATTATGCTCGTGTAATCCCCCGTCCTGAGCGTCGAATTAAACCAACAGCGGCCTTAGGGGTCAACCTTAAAAGGCGATTAATTGCAAATTAGTGGCAAAATTTACACAAACGACTAATGCGCCCTGACTCCGGATGACTTTTTGTCTTTAACCTTGGACTTTGCAGCTTCATTTGCCGGTTCGGAACTCTTGGGTAGAGGAGTCGGCTGGTGGGCAAGTGCAACATCGAGTACCTGGTCTATCCAGCGTACCGGAATAATATCCAGTTTAGCTTTTATATTGTCAGCAATCTCCGCAAGGTCCTTCTCGTTTTCCTCGGGAATCAAAACCTTTGTTATGCCCCCACGATGAGCCGCCAACAGTTTCTCTTTCAATCCACCGATTGGAAGAACTTCACCCCGCAGTGTTATTTCCCCAGTCATCGCGACTTCCGCCTTTACCGGGATTTTGGTCAACGCGGAAACCAAGGCCGTACACATGCCAACCCCGGCGCTAGGACCATCTTTCGGAGTCGCGCCTTCCGGAACATGGATGTGGATATCCTTGTTTTCATTAAATTCCGGGTTCACCCCGAGAACTTCGGCACGACTTCGTACTACTGTCATCGCGGCCTGAATTGACTCCTTCATTACGTCGCCCAATTGCCCGGTCTGCACAAATTTACCCTTTCCATCGACTACGGCGGATTCAATTGTTAACAATTCACCCCCGACTTCGGTCCAGGCAAGCCCGGTAACCTGCCCAACCTGATCTTTCGCGTCGGCAGAACCGAAGCGGAAACGTTTTACGCCGAGATATTTTTCAATATTTTTCGCAGTGATCGATATCTTCCTGGTGGCTGGTTTTAGCAGCATGGCCTTCACCACTTTGCGGCAAATTTTAGAAATCTCACGTTCGAGATTACGTACCCCGGCTTCGCGCGTATAGCGTTGTATAATTTCAAGTACCGCGCTTTGTTGAATCACCATTTCTTCCGGCTTCAATCCATTTTCCTTGATTTGTTTGGGAACCAGGTACTTGATCGCAATATTCAGCTTCTCGTCCTCGGTATAACCTGGAATTCGAATGACTTCCATCCGATCGAGCAGCGGCCCCGGGATATTCATACTGTTCGAAGTCGCCACAAACATGATGTCGGAAAGGTCGAATTCGACTTCCATGTAATGATCTGCAAAGGTATTATTTTGTTCCGGGTCCAGCACTTCGAGCAGCGCCGAGGCCGGATCACCTCTAAAATCCATCGCCATCTTGTCAATTTCATCGAGTAGAAACAGCGGGTTTCTTACCTTTACGCGTGAAAGATTTTGAATAATCTTACCGGGCATCGAACCAATATAGGTACGACGATGCCCCCTGATTTCAGACTCGTCACGCACTCCGCCCAATGACATGCGGGAAAACTTCCGATTGGTTGCCCTTGCGATCGAGCGACCAAGCGAAGTCTTGCCTACCCCGGGTGGACCTACCAGGCACAGTATCGGGCCTTTCAGTTTTCGTACCCGTTGTTGCACCGCCAGGTATTCAAGAATTCTTTCCTTGACCTTCTCGAGGCCATAATGATCTTCTTCCAGCACCTGCTCGGCCTGTGCCAGATCGCGTCTGATTTTTGATTTCTTTTTCCAGGGTACGCTCACCAGCCAATCTATATAATTACGTACCACCGTGGCTTCGGCTGACATCGGTGACATCATCTTCAACTTATTGAGCTCGGAGTCGGCTTTCTCTCGTGCCTCTTTAGGCATTCCCGACGCTTCAATCTTTTTTTGCAGATCCTCTACTTCATTGGGAGCATCATCCATATCCCCGAGCTCCTTTTGAATAGCTTTCATCTGCTCATTCAAATAGTACTCGCGTTGGCTTTTCTCCATTTGCTGCTTGACGCGTCCACGAATTCGCTTCTCGATTTGCATCAAATCGATTTCGCCTTCGATCTTACTCATAATATGTTCGATGCGTTTTCGTGGGTCCTGGATTTCCAGGATCTCCTGTTTTTCATCGAGCTTTAACGACATGTGTGCTGCAATCGTGTCCGCCAACCTGCTGGGATGGTCGATACCCGATAGCGAGGTCAGGATTTCCGGCGGTACTTTCTTGTTCAACTTGACGTATTGATCGAACAGATTTAAGACCGAACGCAATAACACTTCGGCTTCGCGATCATCCACGAGGGCTGATATATCCAGCATTTTAGTCGCGGCGGAAAAGTATTCGTTGGTTTCAAGCAAACTATCCACCAGGACCCTGTCACCACCTTCAACCAGAACCTTGATGGTACCGTCGGGCAGTTTTAGCATTTGCAAAATAGTTGACAGGGTTCCAATCTGGTACAGGTCTTCCTGTCCAGGATCATCGACTTCGGCATTTTTCTGCGCTAACAGCAGGATTTTTTTGTTGTCGGCCATTGCCGCTTCAAGCGCGAGAATCGATTTTGGGCGACCAACAAAAAGCGGAATCACCATATGGGGATATACCACGACGTCGCGCAATGGCAATACCGGTACTAATTGCCGATTGGGTTGTTCCGCGAGCAAATTGTTTTGACTGTCCGACATAAACGCCTCAAAGCTTGGGTCACGAGTCTATATGTATATGGGTGTTCAGTGTCCATTTTCAACCCGGCTGATTGTAAATGTACTAGTCTGGGACTTACTCGTCAGAAGCCGCGCGCTGTACATCCCCACCCTCGTAAATGACATAGGGTTGGGCATGACCTTCGATTACCGCCGCATCAACCACAACCTTGCTGACATCCTCCATCGCCGGCAAGTCGTACATGATTTCCAGCAGGGTATTCTCGAGTATGGTGCGCAGTCCGCGCGCGCCGGTCTTACGATCCATCGCTTTGATAGCGACCGCGTTAAGTGAATCGGGCCGGAACTCTATCTCACAGCCCTCGATTTCGAACATTTTCTGGTATTGCTTGGTAATCGCATTTTTGGGTTCGGTCAAAATCCGCACCAACGCGTCCTCATCAAGCTCTTCGAGCGTCGCTACCACGGGTAAACGACCAACAAACTCCGGGATCAATCCGTATTTAATCAAATCCTCGGGTTCTACCTTATTGATAACTTCTCCGAATAAATCTTTTTTATCCTTGCTTTTGACATCGGCACCAAACCCGATACCGCCTTTTTCAGATCGATTGAGTATGACCTTGTCCAGCCCGGCAAATGCGCCCCCGCAAATAAACAATATCTTGCTGGTATCGACCTGTAAAAATTCTTGCTGGGGATGCTTTCGACCGCCTTGTGGCGGCACCGAGGCAACCGTTCCTTCGATTAATTTCAGCAACGCCTGTTGCACGCCTTCACCCGATACGTCCCGGGTGATCGAAGGATTATCGGACTTGCGTGAAATCTTGTCGATTTCATCGATATAAACGATTCCCGTTTGCGCTTTTTCGACATCGTAGTCACACTTTTGCAGTAGTTTTTGAATGATGTTTTCCACGTCTTCACCCACGTAGCCCGCTTCGGTAAGGGTTGTGGCATCGGCGATTGCAAACGGAACATTGAGCATCCGCGCTAAGGTCTCGGCAAGCAGGGTTTTACCTGAACCGGTAGGTCCGATTAACAGGATATTGCTCTTGGAAAGTTCGATATCGTCCTTGATATGGCCGACTTCCAGGCGCTTGTAGTGGTTGTATACTGCCACCGAAAGTACTTTCTTGGCGCGACTCTGGCCGATTACATACTCATCGAGAACATCGAATATTTCATGGGGGATTGGAAGTTTACTCTCGGAATCTTCGCCATTTTCGTGGATTTCTTCTCGAATAATATCATTACAGAGATCCACGCACTCGTCGCAGATGAATACGGACGGACCCGCGATCAGTTTCCTCACTTCGTGCTGACTTTTGCCGCAAAACGAGCAGTAAAGCAGCTTTTCATCCTTATTCTTGGATTTATCGTCACTCATACCATGCTACCGAAATCAAGGGCCCAATCGATTCGATAGTATTAGACCGAACCTTCAAGTACAACCGAAATAATGTTTTTTAATCAGCAATTCTAAGGATATATCACAAAACAATCTCTATTCTGTGGCACGCTTCTCATCAGGGTCGGCACGAGAGGTCAAAACTTGATCGATAATTCCATACTCTACCGATTGATCGGCACTAAAGAAATTATCCCGTTCAGTATCGCGATCGATCACAGCTTCCTTATTCCCGGTATGCTGCGCAAGCAGTTTATTGAGTCTCGCCCTGACGGCCAGGATCTCCTTGGCATGAATCTCGAAATCAGTCGCCTGCCCCTGAAAGCCACCCAGTGGTTGATGGATCATAACGCGAGAATGAGGCAGGCCATAACGTTTTTCAGCGCAGCCGCCCGCAAGCAGGATAGCCCCCATACTAGCCGCCTGGCCGGTGCAAAGAGTGCTCACATCGGGTTTGATGAACTGCATGGTGTCGTAAATCGCAAGACCCGCGGTGACCGAACCACCCGGACTATTGATGTAAAGCGATATATCCTTGTCGGGGTTCTCGGATTCCAGAAACAACAACTGGGCGACGATCAGGTTGGCCATCTGGTCCTCAATCGTACCGACCACGAATATGACGCGCTCTTTAAGCAATCGGGAATAGATGTCGTAAGCTCGCTCACCACGCGCCGATTGCTCCACCACCATCGGTACCAGGTTGGCCTGGGGATTCAGGTAGTCGGGTCTTATCGAAACGATTCCTGAGTTGTGAAGTTTATCTTTCATTGGCTATCCGGATTCCTTTGTGTATTGGAGATGTCGTTCATCAACTCATCGAAACTAGTTTGCTGTTCGGTGACATTGGCTTTATCCAGTATATGGGCGACGACCTGATCTTCGAGCACCATACTCTCTATTCCAGAGCGTGCCTGCTGATTTTGTCGATAATAGTCGCGAACCTGACCGGGCTGCTCGTAGGCAACCGCCATTTCCTCGATAGCGGAATCTACAAGATCTTGATTTAACTCAATTTTCTCTGTTCGAATCACTTCGGCAATAAGCAAACCGAGTTTCACCCGGCGGGTTGCTTTCTGGCTGAACAACGGGTCGGGGAAACTGGCTTCGTCAACCGACTCTGAATCCTGACCCATGCGTTGCGTGGCCTGGGTGCGTAAATTATTAATCTCTTCGGCGACCATGGCACTCGGAGCAATGATTTCGTTGTGCTCCAGCAGCCCGCTCATGACCTTATTTTTAATGCTTAATTTAAGGCGATCATTTTTCTCCTTTTCCATATTCGCTCGAATGTCGGCGCGCATTTGTTCCAGGTTTCCATCGGAAATGCCAAATCCCCTGGCAAATTCCTGATCAAGCTCCGGAAGTTCCGGCTTTGAAACCCTGGTCGCCTTAAGCGTAAACTCTGCTTTCTTACCGGCGAGATTGGCACCATGATAGTCCTCGGGGAAACTGACCTCGACAGTTTTCTGTTCGCTCACTTTTATACCCTCGAGCCCGGCCTCGAATTCCGCCATCATCTGACCGGCTCCGATTTCAACCGGCATATCCCTGCCGCTACCCCCTTCGAACAACTCGCCGTCGATGCGCCCCTCAAAATCCACTACGACCTGGAACCCCTTTTTGGCCGCGCCTTTGGTTTCTTCCCAGCGCTTGCGTTGTTCCCGCAATTTTTGCAACATTGCGTCGAAATCCTGGTCGGTAATTTCAACTACGAGTTTTTCGACCTCGATGGATTCCAGTTCGAGGCTGTCGACCTCCGGGAAAACTTCGAAAGTTGCGATGTACGACATGTCTTCGGTTTCTTCGCTGCTTACCGAATCGATACTTGGCCTGCCGGCGGGGCGCACTTTTTCCTGAACCAATGCTTCCTGGTAACTGGATTCAATCACGTCACCAATGACTTCCTGACGGACATGTCCACCGAACTTCTGTTGCACCACTTTCAACGGCACTTTACCCGGACGAAAGCCGTCGATACGAACGGTTTTACTCAAGTCCCTGAGTTTCTTTTCGACAGCCTCGCTGACTCGCTCGGATGGGATTTGGACCGTCATCTTGCGTTCCAGGCCCTCGAGGGTTTCGATTGATACTTGCATGTTGAAATCTCGCGATTTTTACTGAGAGACGTGTAAATTAACGAATGGCCTTACTTGATGTTGTGCCTATTCTTGAGAAAGCTGTACGATATCAGAAGTGCGCAATGTCCCAATGTGGCGCGGATTATACCCACGTCGGTACGAGTTGTCAGCCATTTTTCGGCTATTCGTCCGGTGTCGATTTTCTGCACGGAATTCGATATACACTGTCACCGGGTTAATATCTTAGATATTTGATTTTATTGAATTAGTGGTGCGAAAGGAGAGACTCGAACTCTCACATCGTTAAGATACCAGAACCTAAATCTGGCGCGTCTACCAATTCCGCCACTCTCGCAGGTATTCCAGTGGCGCCTGCATCGCAGGCGCCTTAGAATATGGGGTGGACGATGGGGATCGAACCCACGACAACAAGAATCACAATCTTGCACTCTACCAACTGAGCTACGCCCACCATAAAATGGCACGCCCGGCAGGATTCGAACCTGCTACCCTCGGCTTAGCTTACCAACTACGCCTTTCGACGCCTCAACTTAAGAGTTTGTGGTCTGGACTATCTCTTCACCATCGCAGGTGTCGCACGTATAGTCTCTACGGAGCCCTCCGGAAATCAGCCGCCAACTTAATGGCTTCAAGCTGATTATTACGGGGCGTTTTTACCCTCAACACGACTGAACGTGAGCCTTCAAAACGTCGCAGTCAGCCTGAATCCCTGGGGTGTTGAATAGAAAATATGCTACTCACAACCAAAGGATGGGTCAACCGCAGGTTTCCTCGGGATTGCCATCAGCCCGGCAAAGATTCGCCGACTGTTAAGGTTTCCCCGATACGGTGCGATGCACTTTATGGGTTCCGTTTCCCCATAAAGGCTCCTAAATGCACACCAATTGTGCGCTTAAAGGCCGATGCTCTATCCAAATGAGCTACGGGCGCAAAACAATAAATGGTCGGGGTGGAGAGATTCGAACTCCCGACCCACTGCTCCCAAAGCAGTTGCGCTACCAGGCTGCGCTACACCCCGACATTTGCCGCCGGCGCATCGCACCGGTTGCAAGGCGCGAAATCATACGCCGATCAAAAATAATCGTCAATTGAATAGGCGGGGTAATTCGGGCTATTGTGAGGCGGTCAGCATCACTGGCGACGCCAACGACTACCTTCAGCGCCATCTTCTATAACTATGCCCGCGGCACTGAGCTCATCCCGAATACGATCTGCGTCTGCCCAATTCTTGTTCCTGCGCGCCTCCAGACGCTGTTCGACCAGCTCGTCGACTGCAGTATCCGAAAGCCCGATCGCATGCCCTCCGCCGGATTTCAAATACTCTTCCGGGTCGCTTTGCAATAGTCCGATCACCGAGCCCAGATAACGTAAAAGTCCAGCCAGGCCATGCCGCCTGTCGTCATTCTTGTTTTTAGCACGATTGATGTCACGCGCCAGATCGAATAGCACCGCAACCGCGTTCGCAGTATTGAAATCATCGCAAAGTGCATCCTCAAAACGCTGCTGATAATCACTGCCGGTTGGGGCATCAGCCCTATTCGTATCGAGCAGCGCCGAATATAGCCGTTGCAGCGCCGAACGTGCATTGTTCAGTTGATCGTCGGAATAATTCAACTGGCTGCGATAATGACTGCTGGTAATAAAGTATCGTATTTCTTCAGCGCGGTAATTTTCGAGCACTTCGCGTAACACAAAGAAATTGCTCAGCGACTTGGACATTTTTTCTTCGTTGACGCGCACCAAACCGTTGTGCATCCAGTAATTTACAAACTTTTCACCGTTGCAGGCCTCGCTTTGCGCAATTTCGTTTTCGTGATGCGGGAATTGTAAATCCTGACCACCACCATGAATATCGAAATGGTTCCCAAGCAGGCTATTGGCCATCGCCGAACACTCGATATGCCAACCCGGGCGACCTGGTCCGTATTCTGAGGGCCAGCTTGGTTCTCCCGCTTTTGCGGACTTCCAAAGCACGAAATCGAGCGGATCGATCTTACCCTCATCAATTTCTATCCGTTCGCCGGCGCGTAATTCGTCGATTATCTTACCCGAAAGCTGACCGTATTTGTCGAACTTCGAAACCGCAAAATACACATCGCCATTTTCGGCCTGGTAAGCGTAGCCCTGTTGTTGCAAGGTTCCGATCATCGCCAACATGTCTTCTATATTATCGGTCGCGCGGGGTTCCAGATCAGGGCGCAGTACCCCGAGGGCGTCGGCATCTTCATGCATCGCATCGATGAAACGCTGCGTCAACTGATTGTAGTCTTGCGCATTTTCCCGAGCTCGTTTTATGATCTTGTCATCGATATCGGTGATGTTGCGTACATAGGTCACGTCATAACCCAGGTGTTTCAGAAAACGATAAACCACGTCAAATACCACCAGCACGCGTGCATGCCCGATATGGCAATAGTCGTACACTGTCATCCCGCAGACGTACATTCGAATCTGGCCTGGAATGATGGATTCAAAGATCTCTTTTTTACGGGTGAAACTATTGTAAATCGTCAGCATTGCTTGCGTTAACTGGTTTATTGGTCTGGGTGGGTAAAGTTTAAAAGAAGCACCGTAATAGCGAAACTGTTAATTCCCTGCCAGTGGCCTATCAACCCGGGAATGATGGGCCACTCGCTTCCATAAGGGCGCACAAATCAGTAGAATCCGCAAGCTGACAATAACGGAATGCTGATGATAAAAACGCTACTTCCAATTGCGGTTGTACTCGCAGCTATTCTATCCCTGGTACTCTACCCCGATATAGAAGGTGAAAAACCAATGAACGATACCACCGCCGACAATCCAACCGTACTACTGGAAACCACGATGGGTAACATTACGATTGAACTCGATATGCAAAATTCACCCATCAGCAGTGAAAATTTCCTAGCCTATGTCGACGAGGGTTATTTTATCGGCACTACTTTTCACCGCGTCATTCCGAACTTCATGGTTCAAGGTGGTGGAATCACGGTCGATATGGGGGATAAGCCCAGCAAACGTGCACCGATCGATAACGAAGCCGCCAATGGCCTCAAGAATGTACGCGGCAGCCTGGCGATGGCCCGTACCGGCGATCCGCATTCGGCAACCTCCCAGTTTTTCATCAACCACGCCGACAATGAATTTCTTAATTTCAGCAGCGAAACATCGCCGGGTTGGGGCTACGCGGTGTTCGGCAAGGTCACCGAAGGTATGGATGTCGTCGATGCGATGGCACAGGTGCCGACCGGTAATAAGGGTGGGCACCAGAATGTTCCGCTTGAAACCATTACCATATCCGGTGCCAGCCGTCTGTAGATAACTGATTTGTCTACCCAGGAATGACCGCTAGACCTACCGGCATGAATGACGAATTTCTGTTCATTTCTGATTGCCACCTCGATGCTCGCCGACCGGAAATTTCAACCGCGGTTTGCCAATTTCTTGATAAACGGGCCGTAGCGGCCCGTTGCCTCTTTATCCTGGGTGATTTGTTTGAGGTATGGCTGGGCGATGATGACCCCGCGCAAGAGCATCAACCGGTAATCGAATCACTGTATCGATTGTCACGCAACACCGATGTATATTTCATCGCAGGAAATCGGGACTTCCTGCTGGGAAAACTATTTGCCGACAGAACCGGTATTACCCTGCTCGAAGAACCTCATTCCCTGGATCTCAATGAAACTCGCGTTGTATTAATTCACGGCGACACACTGTGCACCGATGACCATGACTACCAGGCATTTCGTTGCACGGTGCGCAGCCGCCAATGGCAAGCTGAATTTCTGGCCCGGCCTCTCTCCGAGCGCCAGCACATCGCTGCCCGGTTACGCAACGACAGCATCGATGCGATGGCAGATAAATCGATCGAAATCATGGATGTTAACCCGCAGGCGGTGCAGGATTGTTTCCGCGAAAACGAGGCCACAACGATAATTCATGGACATACGCATAGGCCCGCGGTGCACCGATATGATCCTGATTTATTCCGTATTGTTCTTGGAGACTGGGGACATGAGCCCAGCTACCTCAGCTGGAATCCGGCACAGGGATTCAAGCTGACCGATCCGAGAGTCTAGACCGCATTTCTCACCATCGTCTCGTTACCAACGGTAGTGAGATATGCGGTTTAGAAAGCCTTCTCGAGGGCACCGAGTTCGGTTGCCTTGAAACCTGCTTCGATTCGTGCCGGCCAGTTGAACGGGCTCCGCAACCGACCCCCCATGTATCGTGTTACCAGATCAATGAAGATTTTTTCCGGGTCTAGACCCTGCTGCCGGCAAATGTGCCCGTACCAATGATTTCCAATCCGCACATGACCGATTTCATCACGGTAAATTATTGCGAGAATTTCGACCGCAGCCTGGTCTTTGCATCGCCTGAATTTCTCGATCAAACCCGGTGTCACGTCCAGGCCGCGGGCTTCCATGACGCGCGGAACCAATGCCATGCGATGCAACACGTCGTTGCGGGTTTTGCAAACCATGTCCCACATTCCACGGTGAGCGGGGTGAGCACCGTAGTAACTTCCACGATGCCTGAGTTCCTGCTCCAACAGACTGAAATGCCGGGCTTCGTCACCCGCCACCCGTAACCAGTCGCCGACAAACTGCTCCGGCATATCTCGAAATCGGTAGGCGGCGTCGAGAGCGATATTGATCGCGTTGAACTCAATATGGGCAATAGCGTGGAGTAGCCGAATTCGTCCAGCTTCACTGGAAACACCCCGGCGCTCAAGCTTTCGAGGGTCGACCAATTTGGGTTCTCGCGGTCGTCCCGGATCGTCAATCGGTAAAATCCTCGATGGCCCCCGGTAATCAAGTTTGCCCTGGTTCCAGCCATGTAAAAGCCGTGCTGTCATTTTGCATTTGAGGCTCGCATCCGGTTGCAGAATTGCTGCCTCGATCTGCTGGAACAGTTCAGGCATCAAGTCCCCGGCTCAGGTCGTTAATAATATCGTCGATATTCTCGAGTCCCACC
>CAZAVY010000020.1:0-38060 GCA_964488685.1 uncultured Gammaproteobacteria bacterium | reverse complement strand
TGGGGATACAAGCGGCGAAATTACCCTTTAAACCTGGACCAGCGGATTTTAAGTAAAAACGGCCTGGGTATGTCGATGGCGAGGTTATCAACTGAAAACGCAGGTTAGTCACAGCGACTTTCTGATGTCATTCAGCGAAGCGACCGGCATTAGCCCGGAAATTTCATAAATCTGCGCAAAGATCGCGCAGGCCATTGGTTTCATAAAGAAATGGGATTTCACAAGGAAATTTCCGAAGAAACCTCGTATCCGAGATTACGAGTGACTGAGGAAATATTTCTTGTGGAATCAATAGACTAGTGAGATTGTGCATGATTTATGAATTTTCCGGATTAGATGAATTCAACATATACTGTCGCAGGGTTAATTAGCTATTGATTCACCGCGGCCAATACCAAAGTAATGCAATCCGAAAGGTTTAAGTAGGCTGGGCTCATACAGGTTACGCCCATCAAAAATCACCTTATCGATCAATTTTTCGGACAGCTTGCTGAAATCCGGGCTCCAGAAGATCTTCCATTCAGTGACTATAGCAAGTGCGTTGGCCCCAACCAGTGCATCATCGGCACTCTCGCAAAATGACAACCCTGGCATCTCGCCAAATATTTTCCTGGCCTCATCCATCGCGGCCGGATCAAATGCACGTACCGATGCCCCCTCGGAGATCAGTCGTTCCAACAAGATGCGACTTGGTGCCTCACGCATATCATCAGTAAAAGGTTTAAATGATAGTCCCCACAGCGCAAATACTTTATTTTCCAGATTTCCCGAGTAAAATTTACTGATCTTCTCAAAAAGCCTTTCTTTTTGCCGAACATTGATGGCCTCGACTGCATCCAGCATTTGCGCATCGTAACCTACCGATTTCGCTGTTTGACTTAGGGCCTTGACATCTTTTGGGAAACACGAACCGCCATATCCACAGCCAGGGTATATGTACTGGAAACCTATTCGATGGTCCGATCCAATTCCCCGCCTCACCTGTTCAATGTCGGCACCTACTTGCTCGGCAATATTCGCCATTTCATTCATGAAACTAATTTTGGTCGCTAACATTGCATTGGCAGCATATTTGGTCAACTCTGCCGACGGGATATCCATGGCAACAATTCGATCGTGATTCCGATTAAACGGTGTATACAACATGCGCAATAATTCGGTGGTTCGCGGATTATCGGATCCAATTATGATCCGATCGGGTTTCATGAAATCATTAATTGCCGCGCCTTCCTTCAAAAATTCAGGGTTGGAGACCACGTCAAACTCTACCATAACCTTGCGTTCAGCCAGAATTGAGGTTATCTGTTTTCGAACCTTTTCAGCTGTTCCGACCGGTACCGTAGATTTATCGATAACCACCCTGTAATCATTAATAAATCGCCCAATCGACTCGGCCACTTTCAGCACGTATTGCAAATCTGCCGACCCATCTTCGTCAGGCGGGGTACCAACTGCGATAAATTGGTATAATCCATGTTCTACCGTTTTTTTCAAATCTGTGGTGAACTCGACTCGGCCCTGCTCCAGATTACTTCGCAGCAGTGCTTCAATGCCAGGTTCGTATATGGGTACCTGGCCATTGTTCAACAGTTCAATTTTTTCCTCATCGACATCCATGCAGAGCACCTGATTACCTACTTCTGCCAGGCAAACAGCAGTCACAAGACCGACATAACCGGAACCAAACACTGATACATTCATCGATAAAATACCCTGGAGATATTGCAGAACCGTAATTATATTAACCCGGCGACAATATATTGTCGCCGGGTTAATAGGTGCAAGAATTTTACACGATCCATGTATAAAATTGATTTTTCCTGGCGTCAGTCAAACCCGGAATACTGACCACCACGGCTGCGACCTTATCAAAATAATCGCTACACGTGAAGATTTGAAATTGACGCCCTGTCGAGGTACATGCTTGCCCTGCCCGCTTTAAACTTCAGCCCCAATAACATTCTGACAATTCTGTTTCGAAGTTGTATGATTGGTTGACAGGTCGTCAGGGAACCAGTTCGCTGTCTTGTCAGAAAACCTAAAAAGGCAACCTCGGATGATTTCGATACAAAATCTTTTTAATTATTTTCCGGGAAATTTGATTGTCCCATAAAAAGTTCGAAAGCTTTCTTCTTAACCCGGGGGAAAATCCATAATAATGCTCAAGTGTGTCCTGATATCGATAATCCGTACCACCAAAACCTCTTTTGTATTCTGAAGCGCTCGATATGTAATCGGTTTCAACGCCACATAGATCATACTGTTTAAATCCCATTTCTTTCGCCAGTAAAATTGCCTCCCAGTCGAGAAGATACCCTGCCTTTGCATCTGGCTTAAGTCTTGCTGCACTGCCCCAAAGTGAGCATAACCGGTCGCCATAAGGCATCAGGATGAGCGACCCCAGGGGGGTACTGTCTTTAAATGCATGCAATATGAAAATTTTATTCACTTTCGAATAAACATCCCAAAGATAGTGGAAATAATCAATTGGAAAGATTGGGAAATCTTTATATCCGGCGGTGTTTTTGTGGATCTCATAAAACTCCGTGATGTGACATCTTTCTCCTCTGATGACCTTAACGCCTTTCTTTTGGGCATAACGTATGTTGTATCTGGTTTTCTTTTTTACGCGCGAGAGTAATTCATCTTCTGCCAATGTGATATCCACCAGCGAGGTTGACCCTATCGAGCTCCGAAATTCGCTAGGTACAAATTGATTACGCTTGAGAGCCTCTTCGATAACCTCGTCACAGCCGACAGTCAATACTTTCACCTTAATAATGTTTCTTTTTTTTGCCTCCCGACTCAGTGCTTCAATAAACTTATTAACCCATTCCGTTGTTACTTCCCGGAAAATTGGCCCGTGGCGAATTTCAGCAACCTTCCCAATCCGGGTTTGTAAGATGAAGATTTGTGAGCCCCCGACAATTTCATGCCCATCAAACAGAAGAATGCGAAATACCTTGTATACCTTCGCTCTGGATTTTGCGAATCCTGATATTTGCTCATGATGACAAAAAGGGGTTTTCGCTACAAAATTATCCCATTCAATATCTTCCAGCTGATCTGATACCTTAATTTCTATTGTCATAAATTCGAAAGGCTTTCCGATAAAATATTGATTTAGGAGTTTCGACTAGTGTGAAACTTTAGATAGCATCGTTGTCCGATATGGAAACTGGCGCGCCCGGAAGGATTCGAACCTCCGACCCCCTGGTTCGTAGCCAGGTACTCTATCCAACTGAGCTACGGGCGCTATGTATGGTTGTCCATCTTCATACTTGAACTCGAACTCTAGCGTATATCAATTGTATTTTTCTACAAAATTTGTATGAATTTGTGATTCGAATCAATTTTATTAGTAGCCGATTAAATAGCTTCGACCAAATTACCAAGATTAATTTTGAATAGAAATTACCAGCTTTCCATATCCAAATCACCGGGGTGCTGCTCAAATGTCCAGATAATTTGGCAGTATTATGCAGCAATATTCTAATTTACACCTGCCCTGCTTTGCTTCTATATAATCATGATCTGGATTTTCTGATTCGACAATTCGCACATTGAATCTACAAGCCCGCGCAGTTGCAATCCTCCATACCAGGATAATTCCAGGTATACCCTAAAAATTTCGTGGACTAGATCAAGGTTTTTATTCTTTGTAGTACTTGATTGATGAAATTCATGGGACAATCCTGACTGTGAAAATAATCGAAGCTGCATGAATTGTAGGCGAATCTTCGGTACTCCTAGAATATAGCTTTCAAATCAATTCAACGCGTTTTAGATAGCTGAAATGCGGAGAGATACAAACAATTAAATCCAGAGAAAAGAAAATAGATGGTTAGTTCTGAAACCTTGGTGCACGGAAAAGAATTTTACGATTCAACAGATCCAATATGTATCTCGGGTTTAAAGGATAGTTTGAATCCCAGGACCAGAGTTTTCGACAAGCAGCTTATGAATGCAAAATGGCGCCACACTTACGAATTCTACCCGACTGAAGATTTAACCAGCACCGCTATCTGCTTGATCGGTGTAACGCGCAGCCAACTGAACCCCGCCGGCATAGGTCTGGATATTGAGGAGACCCTGGGAAAACTGTTCGAGCTTATGGCAAAACGTTCTTATCTAGGGGGATATGGACTCGTGCTTTGGGCAAACGCGGTATGCGATGGTGATTTAGCTAAGCTTGAAAACGTTTCGGGAGTCCCGTTAAGCGATGCAGTCGATAATGTTGCTTCTATGACGACGATGGAAACGGCCTGGTTACTCAGCGGAATTAGCCACCAATTTTCCAGGTTCAAAGACCCTGCCATGGAAAAATTCCTGGTTACCGTATTGAATGAAATCACACAAAAACGCTATCAACAGAAAACCCAGTTGGTAGCCCACTCAGGGATCGGGTCAAATCTTTTTCACGGTGTCCGGCGCTGGATTGCAAATTTTGCGGATCAGGTTTATTCAATACAGGCCTTGGCCTTTGCCGCTCTTGTGAGTGGCGACAAAAGTGCACTCAACATTGCCAATAGCCTTGCCAGTAAAATGATTCAGCTTCAGGGAAAGCGTGGGCAATGGTGGTGGCACTATGATGCAAAACGTGGAGGTTCACCCCAGCCATATTCAGTATACTCGGTGCATCAGCACGGTATGGCGCCCATGGCACTGTACGCACTCGCAAATGCGGCTAATTCTGATTTTGACGAAGCCATTACAAAGAGTCGTAGCTGGCTCTGTAACAATGAATTGGGGGTTAATATCATTGATCAGTCACAACCGACGATCTGGCGCAGCCTCGACTACAAACACGGGAAAATAGCGAACGCCTATATAAAATCAAAGTCACTGCTGGGCCTTGCCGGGGACTGCAGTTCGAAACCTACTCCGGTGCTCAAATTGAATCAGGAAACAAGACCTTACGAATGGGCATGGTGTTTGTACGCGGGAGCAATCGAACGAAATTACAACCCTGGCTTTCACCTGGTTTAATAATCGAGATATGAAAAAGAAAATTGAATTTATGGGCCTTATTTTCGATTCAGTGTCAATCGACGAAACCATTGATAAATGCTTAAACTGGTGCCGGCAGCGTGACCGAACCAGAACCATAATAACTATAAATGTTTCGCATTTAATGATGATGCGAAACGATCCGGAACTTGCCACCGCCAGCCGCGCCGGCAATTTGATAGTAGCGGACGGACTGCCTGTAGTTTGGGCAACCAGGATGCTTGGTAAAGCGTTAGTGGGACGGGTGGCGGGTGTCGATTTGTTCGAGCGCTTGCTGGCAAAAGGCAACGATGAAAAGCTCAGAATATTTTTACTTGGCGCCAGACAGGAAGTACTGGATAAACTAAATTCGGATTTTCAAAGAAATTACCCGAATCTCGTAGTGGCTGGATCCAGAAATGGCTATTTCAAACCTAGTGAAACTCCGGATATAGTGAAACAAATTGCAGATAGCAAGGCGGATATTCTATTCATCGGTATGCCATCACCTTTTAAAGAGGTCTGGGGTCAGGCGAATCGAGAAGAACTCGGAGCATCGATAATAGTTGGCGTCGGCGGAAGCTTTGACGTCATTGCCGGATTTGTCAAGCGCGCACCGGGCTGGATGCAAAAATCCGGCCTAGAGTGGCTCTGGAGACTAATGATGGAGCCGCGCAAATTATGGAAACGTTATCTAATTTGCAATGCAGGATTTATCTATAGATTGACTATCGAAATTGTAAAGAAGCGTTTTAATCTCCTTAATGGCAGGAATGAATATTGAAAAACGTGGCCGTGTTTCTCGGCACTCGCCCCGAGGCAATCAAGTTGGCACCGGTGATAAAAGCACTAGAGAAAAGCGAGCTTTTTTCACCAATTGTAATCTCAACCGGGCAACATCGTGAGATGCTGGACCAGGTAGTCAAGATTTTTAATGTCAAAGTCGATCATGATTTAGAAGTCATGCAACCCAATCAAACTCTTGCGCAGTTGACGGCCCGCATCATGCAACGAACTGATTTACTGCTCGACTCAATCAGCCCTGATATTGCGCTGGTACAGGGCGACACCACAACGGTAGCTATCGCTTCATTGGCATGTTTCTATCGAAAAATTCCGATCGCGCATGTCGAGGCTGGCCTGCGAACCAACAATATCTATTCGCCATTTCCCGAAGAAGTCAATCGGCGCATCGCCACTCCGATGATGGACCTGCATTTTTCACCGACTGAATTGTCCAAAGAGAATTTGTTAAAGGAGAACGTCGACGAAAAAAAGATCCATGTCACGGGCAATACCGTGGTCGATGCTTTAATGCTTGAAATCGAACGACAAAAGAATCCGGGCATCACTTCCGACATTCAGACATCACTTTCCCGATTGCTGTCTTTTGATCCGCTAAAAACACCCTATATCCTGATTACAGGACACCGTAGAGAAAATTTCGGAAGTGGCTTTGATCAAATTTGCGAAGCGCTATCAAACCTGGCTGAAAAATACCGCCAATACCGGTTTGTCTATCCGGTTCACCTGAATCCAAATGTGCAAAAACCGGTGCACTCCTTGCTAGCCGGGCACGATAATATCTCGCTCCTGCCACCGGTTGATTACAGCTCGTTTGTATACTTGATGAAGCATTGCCATATCATACTAACCGACTCGGGTGGTGTTCAGGAAGAAGCTCCGTCGCTGGCAAAACCTGTGCTGGTGATGCGAGACACCACCGAGCGACCGGAAGGACTGGAATCAGGTACTGTCAAATTGATCGGTGCAAAATCAAAAGACATTTCCACCAATGTAGAAACCTTGCTGGAAAATAAAGACGAATATGCAGGAATGGCCCGGGCAGTTAACCCTTATGGCGACGGTCGAGCATCCAAGAGAATAGTCTCAATTCTCGCCGGGTATTTCAGCTCCGGTAATCGTTCTTCCGTCTCACAATAAAACTGGTCATGCCAAGCTTCCCAGGGCGAGCCACACAATCATCGCCGACTTCATTCAGGATATCCACGTAGCTGCGAAATTATCATAGAATAAGACGCGGCTCGAATTGGGTGACCCGCCCATGCACCGAGTCGACGATCACTCTGACCCAACCAATATCCGGGGAACCAAAGGTCTCCAATCGAGTGAAATTTATATAAGGCTTTCCGGTAGACCTGTCTACTAATGGATTGTCGACACGTTGGTAATGGGTGTCACCATGAATGAACCACACCGGGCCATTAAAATTTTTCACCTGCTGTTCGAGGGTTTCAACAAACTCCTCGTAGGCCGGTATTGGCTCGGGTTCCCGCTCCAGCCCGGGATTTGCATGAATTGTCAAAAACACGCCCTTTAAATTTTTCGATTTAGCCATAGCAAAAGCGCTTTTTAACCATTCCAGTCCGGCCTCTGTCCTACGTTCCACCTCCGCATCATTTGCGGCCCCTCTTGTTTCGAACGGCTCGGTGGCATTGCTGGAGCCGGAAATATGGATAGTCGTAAAAAGAAAACCCTCTTTTTCCCAGCGTGCGTTTTCTACGAATTCAGCAAATGCAGCATCCTGACTCTGGGGATCTAGTGCCAAATATTTTCCGCCCAGGCACTGGTATGGATCGGGATAAAACATTTTCCTGAGAACCCGCAACCTTTCCAACGGCTGGAATCCGCCCGCGAGCGAATCATGGCTATCGGCCCATTCATTGTCACCCGGCGTATAAATAACGGGATGCTTAATCGAGTTTATATAGTCCAGGCGGTTTCGGAACATCGCATCGGTACAGGGATATCTCAATAAATCGCCAACATGCATCAACCACTGAATATCCGAGCTATTAACATCTTCGATAAGACGCTCGAACCGCTCCAGTTCATCGGAATAATAGGGACCATCTCCGAAAACACCAAAGGCAAAGCCGCCTTCGGGAATTGAATAATCGGGCTTGATTTTGCAAGAAGCCCCCGCGGCCGCGGAACAGGCTGCAACAAGCTTAATGAAATTTCGTCTGGAAAACATAGACCCTATACCTTAAAAAATATTTGCATAGATAAAATCCACTGACCATGAATTCCCAAGGGGGTTCTTCCCGCTGGCCGCAGTAAAATCCGTTCTACGCTATTGTTCAAGCTGTCTACTCCCGGTATACGCCTGGGCATGGGGTCTTTTGAACAGTAGTTGCGATAAATTCGGGTAGGCGCCACTAACCATATGCTTGAATAATGGCCTATTTCTGGGCACTTCAATTCGAGGCAATTTATAAATATCAGAATCGGGGGTGATCGTCGCAACCGGGTTGTCGGTAGCAACCGCACTGACCAGGCCATATCGTTCTACCAATACCTTTACCTCGTTGTTCCACTTGCCATAAGGGTATGAAAAATGATTCACCTTTATTTTCAGGTTTGCGTCAACATCCGCAACACTGGAGAGAATTTCGTTTGTAACCGATCCAGGTTTCTCAATGGTAAGATCAATGTGGTCCCTTGTATGTACGCCTATGGTGACTCCGGGATACTTTGAAACCATTTCAGATAACTCTTGCCAGGTCAAAGTTAATCTTGGCGAGTCGCCCACAGGGCAGAGATCCAGTTTGATCTGGTCTAACAGGATTCGTCGTTCAGCCAGCGATGAGCTGAGTAACCGGGTTCTTACTATGTCATACGCTGATTCGACACCAATTCCGGTTTCCAGGGAAAAACAATCGGATTCCCCGAATTTCAGAATCTGTCTAGTCCTCAATTTGAAATACCTATAAAGTTCGTCAATCCACTGGGCATCGCCACGATCGACATAACCAGTGGCAAGGTACAGTATTGATGGCAGGTTGTATTTGGCCAGAATTTCGACGGCATTTTGGTAATTGTTTCTGTAACCATCATCAAAAGAAATCACCACGGTGTTTGGTTTTATCGGCTGGTTGTTGCGAATGCAGGAACATAGTTCATCCATACTGACGACATTACAATTATCGTGCAGATATTGCATTTGCTCTTCAAATACCTTCTCCGGCATATCATTGTCCGGGTCGATCCAATCCCGATCCAATTGTGAAGAAACGCTGTGATACATGAGAATGACCGCAGAGTGGGGTTTTGTCAGTTTCATGTATAGCCTGTCGATACCGAGCACATGAAGTGCGCTGTACAACAGCATTAATATTTTTTGTTTTGTTTTCATTTCCATTCGGAGCTATGAGAAATTGAGTGCTGCGTTTCAGTTAGATCAAATACGGCATATCCACCCGTTACTTTGCTGCACTGGTGAAATGATCGTGTCTGTATTAGGACTAAAACTACCATAATGGATTTACGGTTTAAATTTGTTCCCGACGGTTTGCCTAGTTTTTTATTGTATTTGTGAGCCAATTCTCAAGAAATGAGCCTATTAGTATATATGGCAGGTCGTGGTGCTAATTCCTGGTTTTTTTAATGCGATGGTAACCAGCCCATTATACGGCTACAGCAAGAGCAACACTCGATTTCAAATAACAGGCATTAGTACTACTTATTGAATTCGTGATGAAGTTCATATCAGAAACCCAAGACCCGGTGCTAGCATGTCCTCTCTTTTAGCGGTAGTAGCCTGTACGCCCCAATACTGTTTGTGCTTATTCAGGCCCGGAACCCAGGCCAGGATGGACACTCTTGTCAGGGAATAGTCTCAAATTCGCAAGCTTGACCAGAAACTGTTTTAACTCGTTAGTTGTGGGAGATGTGAATCGGAATAGTTTTCATATTTAGCTCCGAATCAAATTTCACAACTGGACCAAACTTTAAATCAAAAAAAAGAACCCCATGAAAGATAAATGGAATGTCGGTTTGCTGGGAGCGGGCTTCATTGTAGAGGCGCATGCTCAAGCCCTGAAAACAATCCCGGCAGCGAACCTGATCGCTGTTTGTGATCAATCAAAAAAAGCGTCTGAAACCGCTGCACGTACCTACGCGATTCCGAATTATTATACTTCGCTCGATAAGATGCTGGAGTCAGAGGTAGAAGTTGTACACGTCCTGCTACCACCCAATATTCATTTTGATATTTCCAGGAAAATAATCGAATCCGGGCGTCATGTTTTCCTCGAAAAACCGATGGGGTTGAGCGCATCAGAATGTCAAAACCTGGTGGATCTTGCCAGTCAAAACAAGGTTAAAATCTGCGTCAATCATAACTTCCTTTTCCTTTCTTCTTACGAGTTGCTGCGCAAGCACGCGAGGGATGGAACCCTGGGCAATATCGATCAAGTCACGATCAACTGGCTTTATCCACTTGGGTTGATTCAGTTCGGCCCCTTCGACAACTGGATGTTTCGCGACCCGAGAAACCTGTTTTACGAGCTCGGTCCTCACCTGGTGGCCTATATGCTGGATCTGGGTGGTGAAATCGATGAGATTCAGGCTGATGTGTTTAATCCCGTAGAACTACCTGGCGGGAATCGCATATTCAGCAGATGGCATATTCATTGCCGAAGCAAAAATAAAGCGATGGACCTGAATATTTCCCTGGTTCCAGGTAACGTTGACAGAAGTATTGCCGTGAGAGGCCGGGCTGCAATTTCCAAGTGCGACTTTGACCGGGATATCTATTTTATTGACGAACCCAGTGGCTACAGTATGCTATTCAACAACTATCATACTCTAGTCAAAACAGCCCGGCAGATTTCAAAAGGAGCATTTCGAAACCTGGTTCATGGAATAACAGGCACGTTAAGGAAATTACCATCAGCCAACCCGTTTGGTGAAAGTATCGGAAAAAGCGTGCGAGCATTTTACGGGGCCTTAAATGGTAATAGCGATCCGCGCATAGATGGAGAATTCGGAGTTCGCGTAATCGATGCCTGTGATCAGATTCTTGAAAAAATATCGTTTCCGGAGAACACTGGTTCAAATCAGTCCTGGACGGTTTTAGCGCCTCTAAAACAACCCGAAATTCTGGTAGTGGGCGGCACCGGGTTTATCGGGAAATACCTGGTAAAAACTCTGACAGACGCTGGTCATGGTGTACGGGTGATTACGCGGAAATTATCTTCTGGCCAGATAGCCCTGGCAGGTCAACCCGTGGAATTAATGCAAGGGGATTTAAACGACGAATCATTCCTGAATAAAGCGTTGGAAGGTATAGAATGTGTATACCATCTTGGAAAGGTAGTCGGAAACAAATGGGAGGACTATTACAATGGAGACGTAATGACTACCAAAAAACTGGCCCGACTAGCTCAATCCATCGGTATTAAACGTTTCATTTATACGGGCACAATCGATTCCTACTATTCAGGAAAAGAAGGTGAAATCATAACAGCCGATACTCCGCTTGACTGCAATATAAAAACCCGTAACCACTATGCGCGCTCGAAAGCGGCTTGCGAGAAAGTACTTCTGGATATGCATGCCGAAAGTAAATTCCCGGTGGTAATCTGCAGACCCGGCATTGTCATAGGCAAAGGTTGTGCTCCGGCGCATTGGGGTGTTGGTATGTTTGAATCGGAAACACGCTTGCAATACTGGGGAGATGGTAAAAATAATTTACCATTCGTACTTGTCGAAGACGTCGCCGCTGCACTTTATCAATGCCTGGAAGTGCCGGATATCGAGGGGCAATGTATTCTGCTAACGGATCAGCCCCTGCTCAGTGGAAGAGAATATGTAAAAATTGTTTCTAAAGAGCTGGGAACGAATCTACGCGCCTCCCCATCATCCATCTGGAAGCTTTTTTTGGTCGATGCGATTAAAGAGGGTTTAAAGTTTCTCATCAGGCATCCCAACAGGAAAATCCCCAGTTATCGTGACTGGAAATCGCGTACACATGTCGCTCGATACGACAATTCAAAATCAACTGAACTGCTGGGCTGGAGGCCGAATGGAACAAGGGAAGGCTTAGTTGAAAATGGTATAGTAGCTGCGGTTCGTGATTTTAAATAGTAGTCACCGGTGCCGGTTCGAGCAACCACTTTATTGACTGGCAAAATGGCGGAGCAACGGTTTGACTGCTTTTTTGATGTCATACTCATCCTCAATGCGTTTACGACCCACTTTGCCGAGTATTTTTCGGCGTTCCGGATCGGTAATCAATTGCGACATTGCCGTACCGAGTTCATCCCAGTTACCCGGTGAAAACATGAGCCCACAGTCGTCGGATACCAGTTCTGGAATACCCGCAACACAGGGTGCAACCACAGCAACTCCCAAACCAAGGGCCTCCATCAGCACAATAGGTAACCCTTCCATGAAACTGGCCATCACCAACAGGTCACACTTCTGAATCTCCAGTAGCACCTGCCGGGTCGGCATAATACCCAAAAGCTCGCAGTCGTCCTCCAGACCAAGTCGGATAATTTCCTGATTAATCCGTTGCCGTTCCGGCCCATCACCAACCAGGCAAAGTGCCGCGTCCAGGCCGGCTTTTCTTTGTTGGGCAAAGGCCCGCAACAAACCCATGTGACCTTTTTCCGGTGATAAACGTCCTATACAAATGATTCGTGGTCGTGCTTGTGGCTTATCGATAGGATCAAGGGAGAACTCCGATAAATCTATTCCGCAGCGGACAATTATCAACTTGTCCCACTGTGATGGGTCGGTAACCCGAAATGCCTGTGCTCGACCGAAATGTGATACACAGGCAACGAATTTGGCCGCATTTATTTTTTCGGGAAGTAGCAATCCAGCCGGGTAATCGAACTCGGATATTCCGTGCAATGTCAGGCTCCAGGGGATTTCAATCAGGCGTGTTGCCAATAATCCTACTATCGCGGCTGGATTCGCAAAGTGATTGTGCAAATGTTCAATGCCTCTGCGCTCCAGAACACGGCACAACATGATCGCTTCTATCCAGTAAAATATTGCAAAAAGGAAGGATCTCAGTCCTGGCGGGCGGTGTTGCAGCGCCGTGCCCAAAATACGCAATACTCCGAGAGGACGAGTAAAACTAACCCAGATAATGGCTCGACAAATCTCGAGTGGCTTCGCAGGTAAGGCATACCATGTTGTCGCCAACGCGTGTCGATCCCTGTCTGACATGACCTCGGCTGTGGATGGTCGTCGAATACTAAAAGTTTGCAAATCTATACCATGCGCCCGCAACGCCTCTACTTCACGCAGGATGAAGGTATGCGAAGGTGCCGGATACTGGCTAGTCAGGTAGGCAACGCGCATCGGTTACAACCCCTTTTGCAAACCACTGAGGCGGAGGCCCATGCGCGCGGGCGAGAGCCTGCCCCGGCGTGAACGTGCCGTCGCGCCCTGAATATCACAGCGTCGCAGTTTCAGAGCATTTGTGCCACTGTCGTTTCTACCCCAGGTTGTGGTTACAGCAGCGCGATATCCCGCTCTCTTGACCGCATTTACAACGTCTCGACTGTGGTCCCCATTGGGATAACAAAAGCTATCAATAGATTTTCCGGTGATGGCCTCGAGATATTCCCGCGACCCCGACACTTCTTTCTTCAATTCACTCGGGTTACATTGCACCAGAATGGCATGACTCGCGGTGTGCGAACCAATTTCATGACCAGAGGTAACCAGCTGCCGGAGTTTAACCGCATCCATCATACCATCCCAATTTGGCCTCCCGTCATCGCCCAGAGCATCCTGGATTCGCGCAATAAAGGCACATCGATCATCGGCATTCCTGGATTTAAGTTTTTGTGCACACATTTTAGGTACATTTTCGATATCAACCTTTTCAAGACCCAGCTCCGCAAGCATCGATTTCGCTTTGCGGGGAGTGCTGCGTAATAGCCCGCGCATTGCAAAAGCCGCCTCATCATGCCAAAGCGCGCATCCTGTTTCAGTGCCGGATTCTGTTACATAGAATGTGGACGTCAGTCCGTTTTCATGCAGAATTGGCAATGCATTGTTGAAATTGTCAAGTTGGCCATCGTCAAAGGTTATCGCCATCAGGGGGCGGCTTACGGGTTCGCCGCTTACGAATCGATCCAGAGACTGAAGCAATGGGCCACAGTCAAAGTGTTGCTGGAAATACTTGATGAACCAGCTGAACTCGTCACAGGTAACGGCAATTTCCGGTATCGGATACTGCGCCAACTGGGCATCGGTTAACACGCGGTGAAAGGTGACAATTGATAAATGCTTTTGACCCCGATGTAACGGCGATGTCAGGCCTGCGCGCCAAAGAAATTCGGCCGCAAAATCTCTGATGATCGGTCGTAGCATCGAATTTGATGCCTTCATCAATTGCTGCAAGTTGTCGCGTAAAGTCATGATTCCGATCCAACCGGTTCCATAAAAATAATCTCTGGTATAGGTTTAACGATGTGCTTGATACTATTTGTATTCAATAATTTCGAACCGGTTAAGCGATTTGTTTATATAGTATTTGCACAGCCCGATGCCATTTGCAAATTTTGCAATCACCAGGTATTTCGCATACAAAAGCGCATCGGTTATTTCGTCGCCAAGGGTACGTCGATATCGGTAGACACGAAAACCAAGCACCGCATAACCAATCAACAGGATAAAACTCCAACCACTACTGGGGGCCGCTAACAACAATATCAATATCGGAATACCGACCCCCCAGAATAAGGTGCTTCGACGTTCTCTAACACAATCCTTTACATTGCTGCTTTCAGCAATATCCGCCCTTTGTCCAATCGCATGCCCTGCTCGAATAGAGCGTTTAAACCATTGTAGAAAACTTGTCATACCTGCATCGTGACTCGCCATCGGACAATCAATTTTTGTGACCTTGAATCCCGCAATTCTGATCCGGGTTGCGAACTCGGAGTCTTCACCTGCAATGACAATCGGATTGAATCCACCAAGTTGCTGGAATACCCGGGTTGATATCATTGAAATCCCGCCAAAATTACCGTAATCAGTTAAATCCCCTGCCTCCGATTTCCACTCCAGCGCACACAATCTATTGTATGGAGACGCATCCGCATCTATCTCGTGGAGATGGCCAATCACCGCGGCACGCTCGGATTCCTCTTTCAGAGAATTTTCGGCAGATTCGATCCAACCCCGGGCCAAAGTACAGTCGCCATCAAGAAATTGAACAAATCGTAACCCCGGATAGTCTGAAATCAGGCTTGCAAAACCTTCATTGCGGGCGCGCGCAGCTGAAAAGGGTTTGCTGGTATCCAGCTCAACTACGGTTACCCCCAACCCGTGGGCCATTCTCACGCTATCGTCGATTGAACCCGAATCGACATAGATAATCGGGTAGGGCAATTTGCGGATGGCCTCCAGGCATTTCTGCAATCTACTACCTTCATTTCTTCCAATTACAACTATCCCGGTAACGGGTGAATTTAAAGAGACCGGTTTCATCGAAGTCACCCCGTAGCTTCTTGCCAACGTGATGTGACAGCTACCACCACCTGCAAGAAACAAAACATCTGATGTTTGCGATAGATCACTATTACTTGATATCCGGTATCGATTTGTCATTCATTTTTCGATGCCAAGGCCGAACCAAAAAGCCCCTGATTGATGTTTTAACGAATGATACATAATTGCCGACATGCTACCACCAGAGCATATAGTCGGTGTATGAACTTCATCACGATTCTATCGGGAAACCCGCGTTACTGGTACCGCACAGGTTGATTATATACGGCTGATTGAGGAGAATCTTTGCCCGCAATAATTTCTTCTGCAGCTGATCGTAATCTGCGGCCGAGGAATACAATCCCGGCGAAGTAGTGACGATCTTCCTGCCCAGCGGAAATTTGTCTTCTTGCGTCATTTTAACGCTGAGAATGGGCGATAAAAAATCCATTATTCAGTAGATACCAATCGCCATGGCCCTTCTAATCTTTACCGTAGACCGCGATACGCCTTATTTTTTTCACTCAGCATGCAGGACTACCTGCCAGAAGGCCACCTGGCACGATTTGTTGGCGTTAAGCCCAACTGACTCCCGGGCTTTTCTTCAAAACCATATAGAAACTAAATAGTTCGCAAATATCGCCGAAAAAACACCAATTGGCAGTGCGATAAAAACATAAACTTCTTTGGCAATAGATAATATGTCGTATCGATACTTAAGATAAAACACCAGCGGCAAGCAGACATAACCGTTACAGGCAATTGCCCATATCGCGCCCTCTTCTCCAAACATTTTGAACGCAATAGGAGTAGCGACGAACATTGCTATAACTCGCAACGCAAAAACATATGACAGAAATTGTGGTTTACCAATGGCCATAAAATACTGGTTTGTGAGCATATAGCGTTCTGAAATCAAGGATATTGCCAATACTTCCAGCATATAGCCTGCACCAAAATACCGACTATCGTATAGTATTTCTATTAGCGTGCTTCCAAATATAAACAGAAAGCCGCTTGTAAATAAATACAAAAGATCTATTGGCAATCTCAGCTTGTAGTACACATCTCTAATATCTTCCGGCCTTTCTCGACTTACTTCACTTAGAGCGGACAATCCCACGTTGAAAATAAAACCAAGCGTAATCAAAACAGCGGCATCTGCAAACCTGCCTGCTATTGAATATGCTCCGAGTGAGGATGCATCAATCAAATATCCCAGAACCAGCACATCACCATCCATGTAAAGAAAACCTAAAATGGATGACAAAAATAGCCATTTACCAAAGTGAAATATTTCGCTAAATGCGCTTTTATCCCATTGAAATCGGTTCGGCGAACCGGGAAGCGTCATATGACTCAAAACGCACTTTACGATGGTGCCAATCAAGGCGCCTACTACCAGAGCCCAAATTGAACGATCAATCATTGCCCAAATAACCATTACAGGAATGGCGGCTATCTGACTGGTCAATTCCAACCGGACCACCGGTTTTAGATTTAATTCTCGTGCGGCAGTCGCCAATTTTGTCGATTCAAAACCTTCAAGAAAAGCATTCAATGCCAATACGACTAAAACAGGAACCAGGATAGGATCTGATAAAGCACTATCACCTGCCATTAGAGAGTCAGGACGAAAGAACTTCAGCATCATCGCCATTATTAATATAAACAGTGCAATAATACCTGACCGACAAATTTGGACGATCCAGGCGGTGTTCAAAAATTTGGGGGAATCACCCCGTTTACTCTGGATGATATTCTGGGTTAAGCCCAGGTCAGAAAATAATGCAGCGCCAACAATAAAAGTACTTGCCAGTGCCATGACACCAAACATTTCAGGTACAAGAAGTCGGGTCATTACCAGATTAGTCCCCAAACTAATAGCATGCTTGGCGACATCTCCAGAAAATATCCATGAACTCCCTCGAAGCACCCTGCTCCGAAGGCCTTCTTTTGGGGCAGCGTCAGTCATCAATCTGCGATCTGGTAGTCCTTTGGTCTGCCTTTGAAGCATCTCTATTTATCGTTGAGCACACTGCCAGCACCTCAAAAATCAGTATTCCACAATTAGTAATGTTTTTTATCCAGCAATCAAATATTGAGCGCCCAACGCGGATTAGGTACGACCGGGATCCGCGCGGGGCTAAGGTGCTATTCCGACCTTTATTCATATCTCCGATGGCAAGATGCACGACGTTAAGGTCCTGGACCTGCTGTTACCCGAGGCTGGCGCATGCTACGTTGCGGATCGCGGCCAGATCGATTTCAGTCGGCTATTCGCCAAACACCGGGGATCAGCTTTCTGCATTATCCGTACAAAATCCAATCTTCAATATAGTCATCTTTATGCCCGTTCCGTGGACAAACACCGGGGGCTCAAGTGCGATCAGTGTGTTCGGCTGATCGGTTACCCTGCAGCTCGGGATTTTCCCGAAACCCTTCGCCGTGTTAATTACCACGACCTGGAAACCGGCTCATTCCCGATGCCGGTTTGTATACAATATTACAGGTTCAAAGCGTGACTGTTTACGAACATATCTCTTTGAATCAATTACCTGTGGATGCCGATATTTCTAATAGTAATGCTGAATCACCTAACCGGTTTATTTTGTTCGGTTAAATCCCGGGACACTAGCGGCTAGGTATTGTATTTGACTTTCAACGTGTAATCGACAGCGTGTATCACGAAGTAGCAACATGGCGAGACAGTTTACATCCCGAGAAAATACTTTAAGGCTAAAAATTCAAGACTGCTGCAAATTCATCCCACAACTTTTCAATTTATGGGATGATAATAGACGATATGACGCGCCTATTACCACCGTAAGTTTTTGAAACTGTGAATAGATTCAAATTTTTTTTATCGGTCTGAAACGACCCATTAGTCGAACGGCACGATACACCGTAAGGTCACTGGCATAAAGACGGAGTTTTAAACTCACCCCGATACGAATCTTCAAAAACCTTTAAGCCGGTTTTCAGGTATTCATACCAAGTGACAAATCAATCGATAAATGCGATGGGTATTTTTGTAACTCCATCGGTTGGGCATCTCACAATGGCCTTCGGCCTTTTGAAAAGTTTTACGCAAAGCGCTTAAAATTCGGGGAATAAATCAACCGGATTTACCCGTTAATTATTCTGCAATGCCAAATTTTTTATCATTCAGCAAGGCGTGCGCAAGCCTGTGCTTGAACTCCCTCTGTGGCACAGAATACGAACCAAACTGTTTCAGAAAATCACTATCTTGCTGTATGTCGTGAATTGTATATTTACTGCTTTTCAGTTTTTCAAATAAATAAACTAGAGCTACCTTCCCTGAGTCACGCACGGTATGAAACAGACTCTCGGTCGCCCAGTAGCTACCAATCGATATGCCATACAACCCGCCGACGAGTTTTCCGTCTTGCCATGCTTCGACACTGTGGGCGACTCCCATGTTGTGCAACGCGATATAAGTATCGACAATAGGCTCCGAAATCCATGTATCTTTTCGATTTTTTCCACCGACTTCGGCGCAGGCACGAATGACCTGTTCGAACATCGTATCAATCCGAATCTCGAATTTGTTTTGGCGCACAAGGTTCCCAAGTTTTTGGGGGACGTGAAATTCTTCGATCGGCAACATCCCTCGGAATTTAGGGTCGTGCCATTGGATATCGCGTCCTGCGCCCATCGGGTATATGCCTTGGTGATAGTTTAAAATGACTCGTTCAGGGCAAAAGTCCAAGCCCTCGTTCAGATAACAGATACTCCTGGATGGCCCACCGCCGATGCGACCCACAGATTTTATGATGAAACGCTGAATCCGAAACTTGACGTCTTCAATTTTGTATTTGAAGTTTTCAACTTTATATAACCACCCGAGCACCGGTTTGGGTAACCTTTGTTTCAGGAAGCTCTTTACTTTCTGTCTATATGTTTGCTGATCAATTGTCATTGCTGTTAAAAATATTATTTATGAAAATACGGTATTAAATTATGTCGTTAGCGTTACAACTGCCTGGAATGGCCGCTTATGTCGTAAACAACGCGTACTACCCCTTATCATGTTTAGCGCTGCCTCCTGCGATCGTCCCATGGTCTCTGCATCCATAGTCAGTCGGGATTGCATTCGTAATGAACACTGTTTCAAAACTTTAGCAGGGATTCGAAATTTACCACAATTATGAAAGGCAAGGGCCAGTTAGTTGTAAAGCTGGGATATCCATCACATAAATCATCGGCAGGCGACTATAAAGTTCATTGCCTTCCAAACGATGAAAAATGAACCAGACACGAAATTACTTGAGTGACTAACCATGGCAATAAGTGTTACTAACCCAACGTTTCATGTGTTAACTTCTCTCGAGCAATTCGAGTCTTATTCCACTGAATATCGGACACTGTTCGACGCATCAAATGCCTCTCCATATTTTTCCTACGAATGGCTGCATGCGTTCCTCAGGCTTCAGTCTTTGCAGGATGGTTTTTACATCTGCATAGCGGAAGATGACGAAGGGCCCTTTGCGGCTATTCCTCTAATTGCAAAGCAGGAAGCAATGGCAACATGGCTTAAGCTCCTCGCCGATGGGTCTGCCACACACAATACCGGACTTGTTCTCGCTCGTGGACGCGATGTCAACATATTCAGACAGGCGTGTGCCTGGCTCCACGCCAACCATTTGAACTGGGATTATTGCGCCATAGATAGAATTCCTGAAGACTCCGGGCTCTATTCGGGAAACGAGCCCGTGACGGGTAAATTCACTACCTTAAACAGGATAGTAGAACCTACCCTGGCGATTGACCTGCCTGAGAGTTGGGACGACTACCTCGCCGGTCTAAGCAAGAGGCATCGCAATAACATCCGGCGCACCATGCGTAAACTCGAAATTGAACATCAGGTGCGGATGGTTCGAGCAGGCCTCAGTCCTGAAGACGAATCGCATGTGATAGAGACCCTTATCGAAGATGCCTTGAATGTCAGCCGTAGGAGCTGGCAGGGCAAAGCAACGCATGGTGTCGCGATCTGTGATCAGGACACCGCAGAGTTTTTCCGTCAATCTTCGCGTTCATTGGCGCAATATGGCATGCTTGACCTTGCGCTCTTGTATATCGATGAGCGCGCCGTTGCCTTCACCTGGGGCGCGACCCGCAACGGTCTCGCCTGGGTTGCCACCGCGGGTTTCGATGCCGAGCTGGGCAAACTGGGACTGGGCATGGTGCTCGATGCACTCGTAATCCGGGATTCGATCCAACGCGGCATGATCCAGCTGGACTGGGGGGATGAATCTGCCGAGTACAAGCAGCGTTGGTGCAATCGCAGCATTCCCCTATACGAAGTCGAATTATACGCCAAACCGAGAATCGGCAAATTGAAACGCAGCTTACAGGCACGCTGGAATTATTCGATAAAGCCGCGTATCGAGTCTTGGCAGTCAATAAATAAAATGCGGGTTTAGTATTCCCTGCCCGGATTCAAGAAATAATGCTACCTTCTGGTAACCCGTCCCGGGTTTGAATTTAAACCCGGGTGATGAACTTTTTCTTGCTCGAAGGCTTCCTCCATTTTCACCTGCATGCTCAGTTTATGGCTCCGAGCAATGCCAAGGCAACGCCCTCCGAGAGCGCCTAGTAAAAACCACGAAATCATGTGCATTGAATCATTGGGAATCTGATCCAGAAGGATAATGGAGGCAATGAGGGTGTGGCCGGAAAAAATGATCTGTTCTTTTCGATCGCTGAGCAATCCCATAACTCGATTACACCTCCAGATTGTCAACCATAAAAGCAGTGCGATTGCAGTGAATCCAATAATTCCGTATCTTCCGAACATGATGATCCAGTATCCATCCGTTATCGAATTCTCGATCATATTTCTTCCCCAACTGCCCCATCCAAAATATGGTTTTTCCAGGGCATGTTTGACTAATGCAGATTCCTGATCAAACCTGAATTCCAGTGACTGAGCGCGTTCGACATCTACACTCCGGGACAGCTCGATGAGGTAGTTATGGGGAAATAAATCTTGCGTAATAAGCAATGGATATAACAGTAGTACGGTAGCGAACGCGATTGACAATTTGCCTATGAGGCGAATTCCCGAGAATTGAATCAACAGCCCCAGCACGATCGTATAAATGACCGCACCCAGACCTTTTGAGAAAACCAGTAAAACAAACATGCTACCCGTAACCGTCCCAATTGGTAAGCTAACAGCTTTTATTTTGGCTTTCCAAAATGACAATAAACAGCCTATTACAACGGCCATAAACATGGATACCAGTAACCCGTGCCCGAGAAACACGACTGGCCTGAAACCACCGGACCGCATTTGTTGAGCAAATTGGTGTGGGAAAAATCCGTATATCCATGTGTGTAGCTGTGGACTCAGGCGAATTTCAATAAAAA
This sequence comes from uncultured Gammaproteobacteria bacterium, assembly GCA_964488685.1. GTDB lineage: Bacteria > Pseudomonadota > Gammaproteobacteria. Next base: position 16,409 of record CAZAVY010000020.1, on the reverse strand, counting down.
TCGGAATCGCATACACCAGACCTGCCAGGATAAGTAATCTGAATATCTGTACCTGGTCATCGTAACTTCTTACTATTTGATACCCGATTAAAAAAGGTAACAGTTCAACAACATTACTAAACGCCGAAGAAAATCCATCGTAAATCGTCAATCCCGGTTTCGATGTTCCATCGAGCCATAAAATCGACTCCGTATTGTTTAGAATTGTCACAAATGGAATGAATATAATAATCAGGACCAGGGCTTTATCAAGCAACGGTTTAGGTGTCAGCGGTATTCTCGTTTTTTTAAAAACTCTCAGGAAAACGAATGCGCATAGCGTGCTTATCGATTCCTTGTCCAGGGGCGGAATAAGCGGAAAGTCAAACTCTGTTTTTACCGGTAGCAGCAGGAAACCCCACAACAGGGTACAAAATGTTGCGCTTAAGGCATCTAAACGTTTATAAAATAAGAATGAAATCAGTGGCCAGAATGCCAAGGTCGCAAAGGCAAGTGTATTGCCGTACCCCATACTCATTAGCCTCCAAATTGCACGGTTACGAGCCTATCTCAGCAATATCAACTCCGGTTTTTTCAATTATCTGCTGCCTCAATTCTTCGGCAGCCTTATTCTCTTCAAGATCATCGCGAATAACCAAACCCCCAACTTTCCGATCGCGAATTGCATCCAATACTATCTCTTTTCTAATTTTCTTTGCTTCATCGGCAAAACCGTAAACCAGAGCCATATCACATATTGAATTGATAATTCGTGGAATTCCTCGACTGTGATAATAAACCGTAGCAAATGCTGTTTGGGCAAATAATCTGGGTTCGCCACCCGCTATTTCGATTCGATGCTTGATGTATTTTTCAGTTTCTCTAAAGGTCAGTGGCTCAAGAATAAAATCAGCAGTGATTCGCTGAGCAAACTGTCGAAGTTCGGGTTTTCTGAGCATTTCGATCAATTCTGGCTGACCCACGAGTATCAATTGCAGGATCAGGTCTTTGTCGACGTTTATATTTGTCAACATTCGAATATCTTCAAGTGCCGGTATGCCTAAATTCTGGGCCTCGTCAATTATCAAAACGACCCTTCTACCCGACTCATATTCCTTTTTTACAAAATCAATCAGCAATTTGTAGAGTTTGACCTGATCATCGGTGTCGGCCTCTACGTCGAACGAGAGCAGAACCCATTTCAAAAGATTCCCGAAATTCTCCTGGGTATTGTTAATCAGCCCGACCGTTATTTCCTCGCTAATCTCGTAAAGTAGATTTCGGACCAGGGTGGTCTTCCCGGTCCCTACTTCGCCAGATACAACTGTGATACTTGCATCACTCGCAATGCCGTATTCCAGGACGTTCATCGCCCGCCTATGGCTCTTCCCTAAATAAAGGAAAGATGGGTCGGGTGATAGACTAAAAGGCCTTTCTTTTAGATTATAAAACTCCTCGTACATAATGATCGTTTAATAGTATTCGCGAGTTTCTTCGTCAGACTTATTAAGCACGGTACCAATCAGATTACTACCATCAAGCAACCTCATTGAGTCCTGTACTTCAGACTGAGTGTTTTTGCCGTTTTCTACAACCAGCAAAGAAGCATCGACATTCGGCAGAAACACCAGCGCATCATCGACATGTAGCAACGGCGGTAAGTCGAATATAACGATTCTGGATCGGTATCTGGTTTTAAGGTCTTTCACCAGATTCACCATCTTCGGTGATGAAAGCAACTCCGATGATTCGGAAGTCGCATTCTTTCCAGGCAAAATCACTAGCCGCTTATAGGTCGGATTTATGAATACCTGTCGTAATTCAACTTCACCACTTAAAAAATCTAAAATTCCATAGTTCGGGGTGATATTAAAGTATTTATGAATTGCAGGTTTTCGCAAGTCGAGATCAACCAGCAAAACTGTTTGATTAACTTCCAGGGAAATACTAATAGCAAGGTTTGCTGCGACTAGTGATTTCCCGATTCCACTGACAGGCCCTGTTACAGCAAGCGAAGACCACCTGTTTTCACGCATAATCTGGAGTACCTGGGTGCGCAACATCCTAAATGGTGCTGCTCTTGGATCCAGATTATTTCCGGCAATTAGTCTGTTTTCAGAGAGTATGTTTTGCGAAATCGGCAGATGCCGGGTACTAGAGTATTCGATATCCTCCAGTGGATGATTCTCAATACCCCTGAATACACCATCAAAGCGCCGGCCTCCGTGACGACCGCTTTCCCTACTTTTATCGAGTGCTTTCTTTATCCTGTCCATACGCGCCACATTTGTTTTATGGTAAGTGTTTTAAATTGCATTTAATTTCTGCATAAAATCCAACCAAATTAAATCCATTGGCTTATAGTTATTATGTAATATTACCAATACAACGCCAGCAACAATTAAAACAGCCGCCATTGATATTATTATATTTCGAATTCGAATTTTTCCGTCTCGTGCAGTGGTGATGTACGGAATGGTCACCAACGGCGTCATTTTAGTTACCGCGGCCAGGGCTCTCGCACCTCTAATACCGCTATCTAGAGATTCAGCCAGGCTGGCAGCTCCGATCCCACACAACAGAGACAACCCGAAACCCAGAACCAGTAATTGCAAGCGTTTAGGTTTAATCGGTGAATCCGCAAGAAACGCTGGTTCAAGCAATGTGAATCTTTCACCTTTTCGATCCTCTTCCAGGCTTTTGGAAAGTTCGGCCTGCAGTTGCTTGGATTTCAACTCTTGATATTTTTGCTTGGTATTATCGTAGTCTCGTTCCAGTACGTCTATACCCCTTTCAACTTCAGGGATTTTGCTGATTTTCTTTTCCAGCAATGCAATTTGTAATTGCAAATTCTCGCGTGAGCGATCCAGTCGGTTAATACTTTTAAGTATCGAACTGAGTCGCGTTTCAGTTTGTAACACTTTGGGATCTTTAAATTCCTCAGAGAATAATGATGCCGAATTATCAAACTGACTTATCATTTGACTAATACTCTGCAACTTTCTTTCTAACCTCTTAACATCCGGATGTTCGGCTGCGTATTTCGACGAAACCTCGGCATACTGGTCCTCAGCCTGCTTCCGTTGTAGTTGGAGTTCTTTCTTGTCACTCAGATTTCCATACTCATTCCTGAAAGCAACGATCTGACGGCTCGCTGATTTTACGTCAGGATGCTCAGAGCCATATCGGGCAGATAAGGTAATGAATTTATTTTGAAGCTGTTTCAGTTCTATTCTCAATGCTTGTTTTTCAGCACTGATTCCCCCCACTGCGGCTGGTTTGTTTTTAAGGGTTTTCAACTCAACACGTAACAGGTCCCTCTGGCCTTCCAAAGACGATAATTCACTATCGGATTTAAGGAACTCTGTCCTTAGGTTTGCCGCCTGCTGTAAACTAACAGTCAGGGTTTCCGGTAAACTCCCTTCGTTTTTTTGTTTAAACGCCACAATTTTTTTCTCAATTCCCTCTATTCTCACACCGAGGCGATCACCTTCTTTTTTCAGAAATTCTGTCGTCTCCTCTACCAGCTCGGTTCGAGATCTTATATTTTCCTTTAGAAACAAGGTTACCAGCCGATCCACGACTTTTTGTGCAACGCCAGGGGATCGATCTTCAAAAGACAAGGTAAACGCGAGAGTAGAACTATTGTCGGATCTCAATCTTTTTCCATCAGCCCCCACAATTTTAATCAATACCCTTTTCTTCATGTCTTTCAAACGTTCGGATATAAGGTAATTGGACCCCTGTTCAGCAAAAATGTCATACTCGTCCGCAATCTCAAGAAGTTGTTTACTGGTCATGATTCTTTTGACAAGGAGGTGAATTCGTTCTTCGGCAAAATTGGTTTCAGTCGACCGTACAAACTCTTGCGAAATCTTCTGCGATTCAACCAGAACAGTCGCGGACGATTGATAAATTGGAGGTAAAATCGACACTACATAAATTATAATCACGAATAACAATACGGAAGGTACCAGTATATAGTACTTCCGGCGCCACCCGATTAAGATAAAGTCGTTAAACGATTTTAGGTCTTCTTCCATGCACTAGGTACTCATTTAATATCAACTTTACTCTGGAGCGAATAAAATTGTAAAAAGGACCGCGTTAGAGGACTCGGCGTCAGCTCCAAAGTCAACCTGTTGATGCTCATATTCAGTGGTCAATAATATTGCTTTCGAATACTTGTAATTGAATCCAATGGCCACCTGTGTCGCCTCCTGGTCATCGGCTTTGACCAATTCAAAAGCCAATAAGGCGTCCGTTTTGTCGGTTAAACCGTGAACCAGTTCGGCAGTAAAATTATCCTCTTCCCTCACCACACCGGTATCACTGGCATCGAAAATGTGATTAAGGGACAGTTTGTACAGATTACGATCATCAACCTGGCTTTCGACGGACGCACCATAAGTAAACCCCGAATCAGTATTGTCCGGTCCATCTACGTCAGAATATCCGATGGAAAACAAGTAGACCGTTTTTTGTGCAGGCGCTAACCTATATGAAAAACTTATACTGGAAACCTCGGTCGTATCGTCGTCTTCCGGTTCGAACTCCCCAAAATCGATCTTTGTGCTGAAGGCATCCTGTTCATTCAGCCTGTAGGCCCATTCTAAAAACACGATCTGTGTGGTGCTCTCAACCAATAGGTCCGAATCGAACCTGTTTTCTTCAAAACTAAATCCGATCGTACCCAGATTTCGTTCAGTAAAACTATAGGTAACACTCGGTTTAACATCGTAAGTTTCCGTCTTACCTCCGGAAACGATAATTCCAGTGTCGAGCAGCTCCGCATCAGCTGTCGGACTTGAATCAACATCGGCGCTCAACACCCACAGTGCTCTTTCAGTTTTTTTATCCAGTGCCAGACCAACACCGAGGGTTGTCTCCCCGTCAACTTCAGAATCAGAGAAATCCTGAGAAAAAACTCTCCCCGAGAACTCAATGCTCGATGTCTCTGTTTTGCCTTTTGTAAAACCAATAAGCCCCAATTCGCTGGAAAATGTATTCACTTCAGGACTACTGAGCAGGTAGTTTCTGTGATAGCCAGTCTCCAGCACAGCATTGTACGAATTGTCCCAATTGTAGCCAACAGCCGGAAAGGATCCTGTCAAAGCCACCATTGCGAACCCTAAGGACAACAGCCCAATTGGTTTGCAGGATATTGATTTGAATATTTTCAAAAATTTATTCTCTAATAGTCTTGAAATATAGGTTACCGAGAGCGCTCAGGGAACGACGATAGTATCGCCGCTTTGCAGGAGAATATTTGATTCCAGCGATTTCCCGTCTTCAATATCTGAATAGTCAAACTCGAAGATCTTCTGCGACTGCCCATCTCTTCTGATTATTCGAATGCTTTCGGATTTAGCATAAGGCGTAAACCCACCCGCAAGGCTCAGCGCCTGAACGACATCTAACGAAGTGGTCATCGGGAATTTCCCAGGTTTGGCTACCTTCCCGATTATAAATATGCTGTTACCATCAACTGCTTTTACTGCCAAATTAATTTCCGGGTCGGGTATTAATCGGGATAATTTCGCCTTTAACAGAGCCTGAACTTCGGCAGGAGTTTTATCGGCTACCTTAATAATCCCAACCAGCGGGAAGGAAATCGTCCCGTCTGGTAATACCATGACTTCCTGTTGCAATGCTTTTTCGTTCCAAACCGATATTTTTAGCAGGTCACCAGGATTTAGGTGATATTCTTCCAGGGCATAGATGACTGTAGGTATAGCGATCAAAACAAGCAGCAGGCCCCGAACGAAAAGACTGAGAAATGGATTATATTGGTTCATCATTAAGTGATTCGAATTTTTTGCCCGTTGACTGTTGCGCCGTATATTTACGGCGGTGTATTATCGAATACTGATTTGATATCCGAAATCCCGGCAGATCATGCCTGATCTGATGGTCCAATACCTTGACCTGTTTAACAACTTTGCACTGAAAAACCTCGAGGCTTCGAATCTCCATATGAAATGGGCAGGCTGGATGATTCCCGGCAGGCAGGTCATGTCCTGATTGGGGATAACGATAATGCAATTCAATGCCTGATACCAACAAAACCTCATTCATTACCTGATTTCAAGAAATTTATGAAACCCTGCAGCCCGAAGCGAGCATGTGATCCTTCACTCATATGGGTTAAATTATAGGAATCAAATATTGGCTATTGTGACTAGTGTCACGATCCGGTAATTCCAATTCGATATATTTGTATGCTGCTGAAACGATCATTATAAAAAGGCTATAGAATATGGATCGCAGGCGATCATCTCACATTGTACCGGAAATTTACGAAGCCGCCATAAACCCCGACCATTGGGACTATGTTATGGCCATGATCGCCAAACTCACAGGATCGCAGTCCGCCTGCCTATACTATAAAAACAAAGATTTTGGTATCGCCAATGCTATCGCCCTTTACGGGGTTGCGACCGCGATGAGCCTGCAAATCGATCAGTATTTCGATGATCTGGATTTTCTGTTCGACCAGAATTCGGACAGTTCTGCCGAGCCCCCCTTCCTCATCTACTATCCCGATAAAAACAGCCTGATAACCGAAAAATCGGAGATATATACCCGTTGGATGAAGCCTAACGACATAAACTATGTGGGGGGCGGCCATTTTCTGAATACACCGACGCACAATGCATCTTTCGCGCTATTAAGAAACAAGGTATCCGGTTGCTGGAGCGATGGTGAGGTCAGGGTTATTAAAGAAATACTACCGCACCTCAAGCGTGCGCTCAATATTCACTCGGAATTTACTCATTTGCGAATAAAACAAGATGCCTTGTTAAGAGGTCTTGATCGATTGGTCATCGGTCTCATACTGTATGACGGACATGCGCGCGTGATATACATGAATCCAACCGCGAAGTCTATTGTAGAAGAACATCCTGCGCTCCAGTTACACGGTGACCATCTGTTACTGGCAAACCCTGAGGAAGATAGAAACTTAAAGCAAACTATTATCGATACCTCCAACATCGATCCGGATGACTCCTGGAAACAAAGTGTCGCTGTGGGTGTTACCCATCGGGACTGTGAATCGCCGCTTCCACTGCTGGTGACACCGATCCATGCCCGTATGATTGCTCCTGATCTAGATCACGAGGGCGCCAAGGTTGCAGTGTTCATGTCTGACCCTAACTTGCAGCACCCCATCTCAATAGATAGCCTGTCCGCAGTTTACGGTCTAACGCCTTCCGAGGCCCAGGTATCAATTAGTTTGACCAATGGCCATAACATCGATCAAATTGCGAAATCCTCTAACCACAGTGCACATACCATCAGATCCCAACTAAAATCCGTTTTTCGAAAAACGGGTGTAAGCCGTCAAAGTGAGTTGGTAAAACTTTTACTGACGGGGCCATTTGCACAACGTAGAAGATCCACTGGGCATTAATTATATTCAAATAAACTCCTTTAACTCCAAGGCAAACGACAGATTTTCGGCCAAATTTGATGAGTAACTTAATCCCCGTGACTTCGAACGGTCAAAAGGCAAGGCCTCAAAGATCACTGTTACAGCGACGTAAATCACTAACGACGACGGTTCAGGCTATGGTGGATGGTCTGATTGTTCTTATGGCTATCTACTTCGCCTTGCAAAAGGAACATGATTTATTCACCACCTTAGATGCGATTTTTATGCTTTCCCTGATTACAATCATGGGTATTGCTTATGACCGCATGGGAATGTATCGAAAATTCAGCAGCCCCATCAAATCGTCGATAAAACTAGTAACCGCGTGGTCGCTCAGCTTTGCATTTACCCTATCGATATTCGTACTGGCAGGATATTTCGATCGATTCGATAGTTCGGCAATGCTGACTATTTTCCTGGTTGCCCTGGGCGGACAATTAGTGAACCAGTGGATCATATTTGGGTTTCATGCAAGTGCCGCATCAAATAGGGGCGCAGATCGGAAAGTATTGCTGGTGGGCGGTGGCCCATTGGCAAAGCACTTATATGAAAATATCAATAATAATCCGTGGATGCAGGAAACTATTATCGGATGCATCAAGATATTTCCCGATGGTGAGGATATCGGCATCCCGATAATCGGCGGACCTGAATGCCTCCTGGATGCAGTCCGAGTCAATAATATTGTTACCGTGTATATTGCTGTTGCCATGGAAAACACCTATCTCGTTGAAAGCATTTATCTTGATCTAGTCAATGAGAATGTTGACATTCACTGGGTACCTAATCTACTACCGCTAGACTTGATAAATCACAGTGTCAAGGAAATCGGGGGGCTGCCCCTGCTGACTTTATCGGAGTCACCCTTAATAGGAAATCATCGTTTGCTTAAGGCCTGTGTGGATAAAATTACCGCCATATTCCTTTTAACCACTTTAAGTCCCTTGTTTTTAATCGTCGCCCTGATAGTCAAGATTAGCTCTCCTGGCCCCATCATTTTTCGTCAATATCGAACCGGCTGGAATGGAAAGAAGTTTCAAATTTGGAAATTTCGAAGCATGAAAATGCATAGCGAAGAAAATGGTTGGGTTAAACAGGCTACCCGGAATGATGACCGCATTACCGGGATCGGAAAATTCATTCGAAAAACAAGCATCGATGAATTACCTCAATTAATCAACGTTATCTCTGGTGAAATGTCTATGGTTGGCCCAAGACCTCACGCCATCGAACACAATTCAGAGTATGACAAGCGTATTCAAGTGTATATGGCAAGGCACCGAATCAAACCCGGCATTACCGGGTTAGCCCAAATAAACGGATATCGGGGAGAGACCGATACCCTGGACAAGATGAAGGTCCGGGTTGATTTCGATATACAGTATATTAACAATTGGTCGTTGTGGCTGGACCTAAAAATAATATTATTGACGATACCTGCGTTGTTAAAAGGTGAAGCCTACTAGCAAACGCACGACCCGATAACGATTTAGCACCTGAGAACATTGTGCGGACAATATTGAAAAACCCGTTACTTGCCTATTCATAAATTAAACAACAGCTTGGTTGTCGGCCTGCAAAATAAAGGCTTGAGACTACCGAATCATTTAGCCCTAGTTTTCAAAAATCCTGGTACCCGGTATGTCAGTAATCCTATTAATATTTAGTCTGTTGGTAACTATTCCAGTTCTCGTGTTTTGTATTCAAATCATCATGGCGATCAGACCCGTACCAGGCGATTGCCAAATATTTTCTTCTAAAGAAACTCATATCGTGGTACTGATTCCTGCGCACGATGAAGAATCGGTTATCCGGGACACGATTATTTCAATATCAGACAACTTACCTCAAAATAGTAAAATTCTGGTAGTAGCCGATAATTGTTCCGACAATACCGCGAAAGTAGTTTCCGATCTTGGTGTCGAAGTCATTGAACGTAGCAGCGACGACCTGCGTGGGAAGGGTTACGCGCTTGACTTTGGAATTTCCCACCTCAGGGAGACAAACGCTGAGCCCGAAGTATTGCTCATCATGGACGCCGATTGCATAATCTACGATGGCGATATACACAACTTTGCGAAGGCGTGTTTAAAATTGAATCGCCCTATCCAGGGATTATACTTGATGAGGAATGAACGACTTGCAAGCTCGGGGCAGAAAATCGCCGAGTTTGCATGGCTGGTTAAGAATTTCGTGCGCCCGCAGGGATTTTACAACATGGGCCTTCCTTGCCATTTAAAAGGAACCGGCATGGCAATTCCATGGGCAATCATAGATTTGGCCAATTTCAATAGCGGCAGTATCATTGAAGATCTGGAGATCGGGATCGAATTTGCAATCAATGGACACCCGCCCGCTTACTCTCCAAAACTGGCAATTTACAGTAATTTTCCGACCTCGAAGGAAGGCATTTCAAGCCAGAGAAAGAGGTGGGAACAAGGACATATCTCTTTAATTCTAAAACGCACTCCGAAGCTGCTCGCAAGTGGAATTAAAAGCAAGAGTTTCAATAATATTGCCCTGGCATTGGATTTAATCGTTCCTCCATTGGCTCTGTTGGCACTTGTTTTGTCTATGCTAACGATTGCAAGCCTGGGATTGCTACTACTGAATGGTCATTCCACACCCCTGGGATTGAGTGTCATTTTACTGTCGCTGTTTTTTGCCGCGGTTGTATTGGCATGGGTCAAGTTTGGCAGGAAAATCATATCAGCCAGGGATCTGCTTTACGTGCCGATTTACATTCTGAGAAAAATTCCGATGTATCTAACTCTATTGATCGATCGTGAAAAACGGTGGGTAAAAACGCGACGCGATAACCAGTAATTTCACACTTTCAATTCTGAATTAACGAAATTCTTTCAACATCAAAATTGCTTCTCAAGTAGTTTGAAACCCGCATGCTTCAATGCGGCCGCATGTCTGCTATTGTCGGCAATTGCATGTAAATTACGACGCATCTCTTCCGGAATAGAGTTGAAAACCTCACACAATGCGATTGCGAATTCATCAGGTATGGGGCCATGTGGAATTAATTTGAGTACCCAGCAATCCGGAGGCATACCAATTCCTTTCAAAGTGAAGTCGTTTTTCGCGGGAACAACGAACCATGCCGCCTTCAGATTGCCCCCTTCACAGGCAGTCAGTGACATGCCGCCCGCCTGGAACAGCAGTTCCGCAGATCGTTGAAATACCACCCATTCATGCATGTCATCCGGTGAAAAGGAAACCAGATCAGGTACACAGTCACGCGACAATCGTGAGCTCCCTGTCGCTGCCAGTTTAGGTTCTTCACCCAGCCTGTAAACTACGGGAGGATCTCCAGACTTAATTGCTATCGGAGAACCAGCGTTAGATCGTCGCAATTGACGAATAAGATTAGATGGCAAATGTCGTTTCAGCCAGGTTTTCAAACCGGACTTTGCTTTGTCCAGCAGGTAGTGCTTGCGGCTGGGGTAGACGAAAATATAGTGTACCGCCTGCTCCTCAACTCCCAGACGCTCCTTGTAAACTTCCGAACCCGGGGAGAGATCGAAGCTTTCGAAACCTTCTTCATTCAAACATTGCAGCAGCCTGAGCAACAATTGCTGTCCGGGCGACATGGAACCGAAATGCGGCAGGTAGACAAATCCCGACAGGGTTAGGAACTTACCGATAAATATCCCCATATGCGCAGCGATTGGAACCCCATCCAGTTCCAATGCCGATGCGTGGAAGTAACCGGCATTTGCAAGGCGCAGCAGCAAAGTTCTTTTTCGAATCTCATCTTGTTGCGAGATAGGCGCGTGGCCATATGCCGCGGCCATGCGGAAAGATTTCAGTGGAAAATAATAATCAAACAGCATTTCAAGCTCGGCAGTTTCAATATATCGCCTGAAGCTCAACTCCCCGAGTCGTGCGAGCTTGTTCCATTTGGTTCGTAAGCGTTTCTTGCTTTTTATATAGCGATCGACAATTTCGACATCGCCAACCGGTATGAGAAATCGCCGGTCCGTCTCGATACGGGTTCTGTATCCCGCACCAATTCGATTTCGGACCCAGCCTAGCGGGACTTTCGGAGGCAACCAGCCCAGTTCGACGGTGACCGGACCCAACTTGGATCTGACCGCATCCAGCGCAGCAGGCATAAAAGAAACCGAATGATCCTGATCACATATCCAGCTCAAGTACTCACCATCTTCGTAACCCGCTCGCACCAGTCTGTCGCCATCGGGGTGCCAGCACAGGGGCAACAAACCAACAAGCTGCTCCTGTTCACCTCTGGCATACACAACCACCGGATCAAAATTGTTATAAACTTCGTACCAGGGCACCAGAAACTCGGGCCTGTCCTCGAAATCAACCCACGCACAGCTTGCATACAACGCGTTCCAGTCCTGTTGAAAACCTGGGTCGCGTAGTATATCGAGTGCTTTCGATCCGAGCACTACATGGAGCTTTTCAGTCACTGATTTTTGGTTGTGTTGATACTGCTACTACCTGAAGGCGCCGATCCAAAAACCAGCAGAAACGCATATATAGTCGACGATGCCAAATTATTGGAGTGTAAAATTATCATGGTTTGTCAGTTGTAACAGGATAAGCTGTCTAATCTCTTTATCTTAAAACAGGAAAACTTTTTAGCTCTTCAGCCAGACTTTCAAGAAACGCTTCACAGGTATGAAATTGCTGGAAGTAGTCGTAAGCCCTCTCGGAATAGTCCTTTGCAATTTCCGGATTATCCATCAGCAACATTATTTTTGATCTCAGGTTTTCAGCGTCGTTCGGATTCACTCCGATGACAAGGTCTTTTTCGATAAAGTCTCTTCCAAGACCTATATTATCGGTAATTATCACTGGTTTTTTACAAGCAATCGCTTCCATCAAAACTGTTAACCCAGCCGAATATTGATTTTCCAGCAGACAAATAACAACGACATCGGCACTACGATACAAGTCCCTCAAATCCGCAAATTCATAATAGCGGATTTCCATATTCCCGGGTGGAGACTGTGGCAGGCTGTACCTGGTTTTGGCATTGAGATTGGGGGAATGCGCACAAATTTTCACCTCCAGATCAAGGCCATAAACTGCTGCCGCCAGTGTTGTGTAGTCTCTCTGCTCCATGCCGGCACTCGCGATCAAAAAGTTTTTCTTCTCTATAGTTCCGACACCGGGGTTGAAAAATTTTTGATCCGTCTGTTCGGGAAGCACGGAAATCTTGTCTCCATGAATACCGAATACCTGCTTCAGTCTCTCCTTTTTATTTTTGTCGGTAACCGTAATGAGTCCTATCAATTTATCAAGACTAAACAGTTTTATGAAAAGCTTGACCCGAACACTGTCTGGATTCATAAAAAATGAAGCCAATCTCGCCTGCCTACCTGTCAATTTCAAATGTATTGCCAGCGGAATGCAGACGTCTTCCCCCGCACAATAAATCGTGTCCTGACTAGCACAGTTTCTGGCTATCGATGCGGCCAACGCCCAATGCTCGGGCTCACTGATAAGAACAGATAACAATCGATGTACAAGATTGGGCTTGACTGAATCGGGTTGAAGTACTTCACCTTCAAACCATTTTCCGAGTTCAAAAAAGGCATGTCGGGGTCCCTGGTCATTATCAAACTTGACATAAAATTGTTTGAAATCGAAATATGTACTAGTCACAAAATAATACTTCATACCTGCTCCGATGGTACAACCGACTCTTTGACTCGCCCATATATTGCACCACCGCGGTACCACGAATTCTGAATTGCGCAGTGAATAAACTGAGGGCTCATCATGTCGACATAGAGATGTTTCGTTTGCGACGATAATCGACAGGTCAATTTGTACAATCCATTACTCAGCACTATCACCTGGCGATGTTTCACGCTGCCACGAATCCTGCTCGTTTCTCAACCGATCACATAACCTGTTTCCGGGTAGATCGATGTCGGCATAGGTTAAAACCTGATCCTTGGCGATATTGTTTTTGACGATACAATTACCGGCAATGCCCATCGGGAGCAACCTTTGCGCTAACACAACATCGCTATTCTCGCACTGACCATAGGTATCAAAGCCGCCAATCCCGTCCAGGGAATCACCCGGTTTGAGATCGCGTTTGGCAGTTGCGACCACATCGACCATTGGCGGACCCAGGGGTGCCAGAATAACATCGCGAAACAGCGCAACTCTGGCGATCGACATCGGCACCTCGAAATAACACAAATGATAAGGGGTATAAAAAGAATATAGTGGACCCGCCCCCTTCTTATACAACTTCAAATACTCACGATGCATCGGATCGTCAGTCGTAGCCAGCACGAAGACACCGGGGCCAGGTTCTGCGCCAAGCACATACTCGACAACTCCGCCATTGGACTTCAATTTATCAATATCAAATTTATCAACCAAATCATCGATATGCCCGCGATATTCGATTCCCTGCATGCCCCGTACCGAAACACGCATACCGGTACCGTTAGCAACGATCGCCTGTTCAAAAGACACTTTTGTGCCGTCCGCAAAACTGGTCACCATATTGACATTTTGTTTCCATTGTTTCGCGAATCCTTGCTGTGTTTTCGGCGTCCGATAATGGTCTTGTAAACCCTTAATGTTTCCACACATTAAAGGTGTTAATCCGATATTTTTTACGAATCGGTAAAGATTCATTTCAACACCCGGCTGGTCGCCATCACAGGCACTGACAATTACCCCGGCTTTGTCGGCGTATCTTTTTAATATCGGTCCTACCGTTCCATCCAGCTCGGCGTTCATCAGAATGACATCTTTGTTGAATTCAAAAGCCTTCAGGCAGATACCCAGTGCGAATTCGATCGAACCGGTTACCTCTACTAAAACATCGATATTCCCGTCCTCAGCAATCAAATTCGCATTGTCAGTAACAACCGGATTACCGGCGAGTATCGCTGCTTCGATTGAACCGATGTCATCCGCTTCGATGACCTGATCCACTCCGGCAATATTGAATGCTTCTCTGGCACGATCAGGGTTTCTGTTTGAAATTGCGACCAGACTCATCCCGGGCACCGAGTTTACTATCATATTGGCAATTCCCTGCGCCATTACCCCTGCCCCGATCATGCCAACTTTTATCGGCTTGCCAGATGATTCTCGAAGTTTAAGTGCATTGTCTACAATTATCATAAGCGTTCCATATTATTTATTAACAAGTGGCCAGGATCGATCCTTTTCCGATATGCCGACCGGTTCTAGCGGCCATTCGATGCCGATAGCCGGATCATCCCACCTCAACCCGGATTCCGATTCAGGCACATAAAAATGACTGCTTGGATACAAGACCGACGATCCAGGCGAAGTAGTTTGGTATCCGTGGGCACAACCTTGCGGAACGTACAGCAACTGACCGTCGTTTTGTGATAGTTCTACGCCAAACCATTCGAGATAGGTTGCAGAATCAGGCCTCATATCAACGATAACGTCAAATATCGAACCCTGTATACATTGCATGACTTTAACTTCCTGATCAGGCGATTTTTGATAATGCATACCGCGCAAGGTTCCCGTAAATTCGTTAAACGATGAATTAATTTGTGAAATTTCGGCATTTAGACCGAGCTCTGCAAAAGTTTTTTTACACCATACCCGCGAAAAAAAACCCCTGGCATCCGAAAATTTTTTTAACTCGATGACGTAGGCGCCTTCAATATTGGTGGGAACAAGCTGCATACTCATAGACTCACTATCAAGAAATACATACTAAACAAGCTCACTCTGATATCGGCTAATCTGGTCCATCGTCAGTACTTTAATGTCTTCCTTTTTGTAGAAACATTTATACCACTCGACGATCCAATCGAGTGTATCGTCCAGGCCGAGCACAGGCTTCCATTCCAGTTCGGCCCGGGCCTTACTGCAATCAAGCTTCAGGTAAGTGGCCTCGTGCAGCGCATCGGCAGTTAATTTTTCCAGTTTATAACTTGCACCATTCCCCCAGTTTTCCGACAGTTTTTTTGCGAGATGAAGTACCGGTTTCACGTCGTGATCGTAGGGTCCAAAATTCCATCCCCCAGTATAGTTGTGACCGCTTCCCGAACTCAGCTTTTCGGCAAGCGCCAAATATCCGGCCAGCGGTTCAAGCACATGTTGCCATGGCCTGATCGCAGCGGGATTACGGATCGATACAGCTTCACCGGAGGCGATTGCTTTAACAAAATCCGGGACCAGTCGACTTTCAGCCCAATCACCTCCACCGATGACATTGCCGGCTCTTGCCGATGCTAAATTAACTTTCGAATCAGTGCCAAAAAACGATTTCCGATACGATGTCGTAAGCAGTTCCGAGCAACCTTTACTGGATGAGTAGGGATCGTACCCCCCCATGGCTTCATTTTCACGGTATCCCCAGTGCCATTCTTTGTTTTCATAACACTTATCGGTAGTGACATTTACCACCGAGGAGACCGATTTACACTGGCGGATCGATTCGAATACATGCGCTGTCCCCATCACATTGATCATAAATGTTTCCAACGGTGCCTGGTAAGATTCAAGCACCAACGATTGCGCAGCCAGGTGAAAAACAGTTTCCGGTTGCGCGGCAAGCAATGCTTTTTTTAATTGTTCGAAATCCCGAATATCACCTATATGCGAATTTATTTCACTACCGAGGACACATACCTCGTATAGAGAGGGTTTGGTAGGAGGAACCAGAGAATATCCTGTAACCCGCGCACCGAGTTGTTTCAACCATAAACACAACCAGGCACCCTTGAATCCCGTGTGGCCGGTGACGAATACCGATCGGTTTTTCCAGAAAGCAGGGCTCATTATTAATATCTCCCAGGCACCTTAGCTGAATTATGATGATTCAGCGACAGCTTTCCAAAACGAAGAATACCGATTGTTTGTGCCGTCATCGCGTATCTCGCGATTAATTTGAATTTCATTTTATACCTATACTTGTGTACAGAATTGATTTTCCTAAAACGTAACTACTCACCCCTCTCAGCATAAATCTGCCCAGACAGTGCGAGTTGAA
>CAZAVY010000019.1:0-38739 GCA_964488685.1 uncultured Gammaproteobacteria bacterium | reverse complement strand
CTGACGAGAAAGTGCGCAAGAAGGCCGGCAGGAAGCTCGCCAAGGCCCTCAAGCTCTGGGGTGGCTCCGGACGAGCCATCGAGGACGCCGCCCGGCGTCTGGGCCCACACACCGCCGCCCGCCTCTTCCGCGAGGCCATCGCCACCGACGCCGCGATCGAAACGCTTGAGTTACAGGCATTACTTGAACAGGTGGCGGCGGCTTCGTTTAACGCTATTACCGTGGACGGAGATACGTCGACCAATGATGCCAGTATTCTGATTGCCAGCGGTGCCAGCGGTGTTAAAGTGTCGTCCAGCAGCGCTGATTTCGTTGCCGCGCTGAGCGCGATATTCGAACAGCTGGCACAGGCAATTATTCGAGATGCCGAGGGTGCTACCAAGTTCGTTGAAATCGATGTGCAAAATGCTTCGAAGGTAGCAGATGCCAAAGAAATTGCGTACTGTATCGCGCACTCCCCGCTGGTCAAAACTGCACTGTTTGCATCCGACCCCAATTGGGGCCGCATTCTGGCGGCCATCGGTCGCGCGCGGGTTGAAAATCTCGTGATCGAGCGCATAGATCTCTATCTCGGTGATACCTGTTTACTCAAAAACGGCCTTCCTGATCCCGCTTATACGGAGTCCCTGGGGCAGGCCGCGATGGCGAGCGAGGAAATCAGTATCCGCGTCAATCTTAACCAGGGAAACGCAAATGCGAGGATCTGGACTTCTGATCTTTCTTACGACTACGTCAAGATAAATGCCGAATACCGAAGTTGACAACCTTATCCTCAATCCGGTCTCGATCGATGAAGTTTATATTCATGTCGTTGCCGCAATCATCTGGAAACATAACAAGCGCCAGCAGTTTCTGATCACGCAACGACAGAAAGGTAAACACCTGGAATATTACTGGGAATTTCCGGGAGGTAAACTGGAAGCCGGTGAGTCACCATTGCAGGCACTCAAGCGTGAACTCGATGAGGAAATCAACATTGCGCTGACCCGCGCATCGGCTTACATGCAGTTGTATTACCGTTATCCTGATCAGAACATTTTGCTGGATACCTGGGTTGTTGAAGATTATCAAGGTGAAATCAAACCCATGGAAAATCAGGCGATCCACTGGGTCGATGTAGGGCAAACCGACCTTTATCGCTTTCCGCCGGCGGATGTTCCGGTTATCGAAGCTATAAAGAACAACGCGAAAGCTGAAATTTCACGTCTTCCTTGACCTGGGAGGCCATGCTACTCCCTGGAATTACCTGCATGAACCTGACCGAATAACGATGTTTACCGGCGCTGATTTCGGGATAAATCAAATTACCGGCGTCAACGCCAATTCTAATTAACTGCGTTGATTGCCTGGTATCCAACGGTTGTTGGTAAAAACCGGATTCTGCGATAGTGGTCATTGCGCTGGCGCTGTTGCGAATCGTTGCCAGGATTAAGTCGATAACTGTTTCCAGCTCGCAATAGGGTGCAACCCATTGTTGTAAATCGGCAAGCCGCTGTTGATGGCCCTGATTGAGCCAGAAGCGTAGCTGCGGTAAATCAAAATCGCATGAGCCTCCGGGAATTGAAGTGCGCTGTTTTATTCCGAGCAAGAAATCTATCCGTTTCAGATGTTCGCCCAGTTTGCCATCGAGTTGATGTAGCCGAGCCAGCGAGTTTTTTTGTTTGCTTAAGATTAGATTCAGCTTGGAAAGATCAACTGCCTCATGCTTTGACAGTGACTTGAGGGCGCCGTGCTGGCGCTCGAGCTCTTTCATCAATTCCTGTTTTAAATCACCGCGTTCCAATAACGCGGTGATTTCAAGAATAGTCAATAACGCGCTATAGGCGCTCCAGTCACCTTTCAGTGCCTCAAAATAGTGAAACCGGTGCATCAGGGTTTCGACCCGCAGGCACATTCGGATGCGCTCGTTTAGCGGTTGTTCGAAAAGCCGGTATCTAGACGGCATGATTGGTGAAGGCGTGCAAAACGATTGCAGTATAGCTGAAAATGGCGCCTGCATGTCGATGCCGACTACCGCATCCTGAGAAATCTCATTGCAGGCGGGCTAGTTCCAAATAGGTCTGGTGTAGCTTCGCTACCTGGGAAACGAGGTCTGCATCTTCGCCCCGATTGTCGATGATGTCCTGCGCCCGTGCCAATCTCTGAGCATGGTCCATTTGCTGGGACAACATTTTTTGCGCCAAAGCGGAATCGATACTATCACGTTTTTTAAGTCGTTTAATTTGCGTTTCAGGCGGGCAGTCAACCACCAGAATTCGATCGACAAGAGCCTGGAAATTCGTTTCCAGCAGCAACGGAACCACAGCCAGCACGTAACTTGCTTTGGAATACTGAATAATTGCATCGTGGCTATGTCGAAAAATCAACGGATGCAGCATGGTTTCGAGCCAGGTTTTTTCATCCGGCTCGCTAAACACGATCTGGCGCAACCGGCTCCGGTCAATGGCGTTGGTCGTGCTCAGGATACGATCACCAAAATGAGCGACCACCTGGTCATAAGCCAGTTTTCCGGGTTCGAGTAGACTACGACTGATGATGTCGGTGTCGACCACCGGCACCTGGTGCCCGGCAAACAGCTTGCTAACCGTTGTTTTGCCGGAGGCGATACCCCCGGTGAGCCCGACCGTAAACATAATTTTCGATTCGACTACAACCCGAACAGGGTGAAATAAAAGCCCATCAACTCATCTCCCCAGATCAGTGTTATCCAGCCGGCGGCGGCGAGGTAGGGTCCGAAGGGAATTTGCGTGCTGCGTTCAATCTTCTTCAATACAATCATGGTAATTCCAACCGTGGCGCCTACCACCGAGGAAGTTAGAATTACGACGAATAAAGGTTTCCATCCCAACCAGGCGCCCAGCATGGCGAGCAATTTGAAGTCACCGTAGCCCATGCCTTCTTTTCCGGTCAAAACCTTGAATAGCATAAAAACGGTCCACAAAGCCAGGTATCCGCAGATCACACCAATAACACTGGTTTCAAGGTTGATGAATACACCAAAAAGCGATAGCAGGATGCCTAGCCATAACAAGGGCAGGGTAATATTGTCCGGTAACAGTTTGTGACCGATATCGATCCCGCTTGCGGCAATAAGGCACCAGGATAAAAATAGCGCCGCGAGGGTTTGAATGCTGACGCCGAACTGCCAACCCACAATCACCGAAACAATGGCGGTAAATAGTTCCACCAGGGGGTATTGTGACGAAATTGCAATCTTACACTCGGAGCACTTACCCGCTAACACGAGGTAACTGATGAGTGGGATGTTTTCCAGGGCGGTGATTTGATGCCCGCAATTGCCACACCGCGAGCGGGGTACAATCAGGTTAAATTTTTCGGATTCGGTGTCGCTGGACTGTTCCAGGAACTCGAGGCAATCGTGCCGCCATTCGCGTTGCATCATTACCGGCAACCGGTAAATAACGACGTTCAGAAAACTACCGACCACCGCTCCGACAACGAACAGGGTGCCGAGATATAAAGCCGGTTGCTGTTCGAACAGGAAAATAAAATGGTCGAACAACCAGACTGCCCTTAAACCACGGATCCCAGTTTGAAGATTGGCAGATACATCGCGATGATCAGACCGCCAACCAGAACCCCGAGCACTGCCATAATGATGGGCTCGAGTAGCGAGGTCAACGCATCGACCGCGTTATCCACCTCGGTTTCGTAAAAATCGGCGACCTTGGCCAGCATCGAATCGAGCGAACCGGATTCCTCCCCGATCGATACCATCTGGATCGCCATGTTGGGAAACAGCCCGGTATTTCGCATTGCGGTTTGTAGCTGAGTGCCCTGCGATACCTCATCTTTGATCTTGATACTGGCATTGTAATAAATAATATTGCCGGTAGCACCCGCAACCGAATCCATTGCCTCAACCAGCGGCACACCCGCTGCCGACATGGTTTCGAGCGTGCGGGTGAACCTGGCGATCGCTGATTTGGTCGCGATCTCACCCACCACCGGTGCTTTAAGCGCCAATCGGTCCCAGGCTTCCTGCAACTTTGGCGAAGTCTTTTTAATCCGCATAAACAGGTAAATGCCCCCGGCGATGCTGCCTGCAATCACCCACCACCATTGCTGCATAAATTCGGACAAGTTGATGACAAATTGAGTCAATGCCGGTAAATCGGCGCCAAACGAATTAAACAGCTCTTCGAATTGAGGCACCACGAAGACCAGCAGGATCACGGTCACTATAAAAGCAACCACCAATACCGCAATCGGGTAGAACAGCGCTTTTTTGACCTTCGCTTTAAGCGCTTCGACCTTTTCCTTGTAGGTCGCCAGTTTGTCGAGCATCGTTTCCAGCGCACCGGATTGCTCCCCCGCATGCACCAGGTTGATGAATAGCGGGTCGAAGTATAGAGGTTCCTTCGACAATGCTTCGGCCAGCGAGACCCCACCCTCGACCTGGCTTTTGATGCCCATTATCAATTTTTGCATCGATTGTTTGTCGTTGCCCTGGCCGATTATTTCGAATGACTGCACCAACGGTACCCCGGCCTGCATCATGGTCGCTATCTGGCGTGCGAAAATAGCGATATCGGAAGGGTCAGGTTTTGCGGCGCCGCCGAACAACGATTTCGGCTTTTTCTTGACCCTGATCGGATTGATGCCCTGTTTGCGCAGTTCACTCTTGGCGAGGGTATCGCTAAGCGCGAAAATCTCCCCTTTAACCTTGGCCCCGCCGCGATTAGTTCCCTGATAGAGAAATTCAACTTTTTCTGCCTTTTTAGCTTTCGCTGCCATTGCTTAATCCTTGGTTACCCGGTTCGCTTCTTTGAGGCTGATCAAGCCCTGTTTGATCTTCTTTAGCGCCGATCGACGGAGGTCGTCGATGCCTTCTTTCCGGGCCTGATCCGCGAGATCGATCGAGTTAGCACCACCCATGATCAGTCGCGACATTTCATCTGAAATCCCCATAACCTGGTAAATTCCGACACGACCCTTGTAGCCATTGGCACATTTATCACAACCCACTGCCTTGTAAATTTTGAAACCTTCTGCGATATCCTGTTTGGTGAAACCTTCCTTTAATAAAATCTCGTCAGGGAGTTCATCCTGGGTCTTGCAGTCGCCACACAGGCGTCGCCCAAGCCGTTGCGCGATGATTAGATTGACCGAAGTTGCGATATTAAATGCCGGCACGCCCATGTTCATCAGTCGGGTCAGGGTTTGCGGTCCGTCGTTGGTATGCAGCGTGGACAATACCAGGTGGCCGGTTTGCGAGGCCTTGATCGCAATACTGGCGGTTTCGAGATCACGAATCTCACCGACCATGATAATGTCGGGATCCTGACGCAGGAATGCTTTCAAAGCTTCGGCAAAAGTCAGCCCTACCTTGTCGTGAACATTGACCTGATTGATTCCCTCGAGATTGATTTCTACCGGGTCTTCGACTGTCGATATGTTGGTTTCGGGAAGATTTAAAATATTGAGGCCCGTGTACAGTGATACCGTCTTACCACTACCGGTGGGGCCCGTGACCAGGATCATGCCGTAGGGATTGGCGAGCGCATCCATGTACAGCTTTTTTTGTTCCGGCTCGTATCCCAGTGCATCGATGCCAAGCTTGGCGCTCGATGGATCCAGGATACGCAGGACGACTTTTTCGCCAAACAGCGTGGGACAGGTATTCACCCGGAAGTCGATAGCGCGTTTTTTCGAAAGCTTGAGTTTGATTCGACCATCCTGGGGTACGCGTCGTTCCGATATATCCATGCGCGACATCACCTTGATGCGTGCGGTCAGTTTGGCGGCAATGTTAATCGGCGGCGAGGCGACTTCGGCGAGTATGCCGTCGACTCGATAGCGCACGCGGTAGCGTTTTTCGTAGGGTTCGAAGTGAATATCCGAGGCGCCCCGGTTGATCGCATCGAGCAGAATCTTGTTGACGTATTTGACCACCGGCGCATCTTCGGCATCGGCAGCGCTGACCCTTTCCTGTTCGTCTTCCTCGCCACCGATATCGAGATTCTCGAGATCATCGTCGAGCATGTCGTCCATGACGCTGCCCATGGCGTTGGATGCCTTGTCGATAAATTCTGCCAGCTGATCTTCCTGCACCAGTACCGCTTCGGTGGAAAGTCCGGTTGCGAATTTAAACTCATCCAGCGCCTGGGTATTGGTCGGGCTCGAAATCGCGACGAACAGCCGGTTACCGCGTTTGAACAATGGCACCGCATTGAGTTTGGCGATCAACTTTTCTTCGACCACCGAGAATGCCGCCAACTCGGTGTCCATCACGTTCAGGTCGAACACCGGCAAGCCGAATTCCTGCGACGAAATCATCGCGATTACATTCGACGGCACAATCTTGTTCTTTACCAGGTAGCTGGCGAGCTGGATATTTCCCTTGTTCGCTTTTTCGATCGCCTCGACCGCGGCGGCTTGGTCGAGGTGGTTGTCGAGAACCAGCTTGCGCGCGATCCCGGTGAGATTCATGTTGGTGGCGGCCATAAGCAGTCTTTGTTCAAGTAATATCGAAAATTTCCCTGCCAACGAGTATATTATAGTTTCGTGGGTTTGTTGAGAAATCTGTCACTTAATTTCATCGCCAGGGCACCGCAATATGGCAATTTCAGTCCGTGAATAAAATCCCGGTGAATCAGCCACTTACATGCAGTGTCTAAATCAGTTTATTAACAGCCTTTCAGGCAGCGTTGAATTATTTTCACGGGCAAAAAAACGGGCCTTGCAGCCCGTTTTCAACCTGGTTCAGGTGAAATTAATTACCAGAACATTTGATCGAACGATCTGGAACGGTACAACCGTTACCGGTCAAATCCCAGTCCAATGCCGCCGAAGCCCCTATCACGATGGGGGTAAAGTTAACCCCCAGTAAAGTACCGGCGGCATCCTTGCCCGTTGAAATCATCGATATAGTACCGTCTGTAACCGTGATGGAATCGATGTAGTTAATTGTGCCGCCGTTGTCCCCGGCAGCAATCGAAGCAGGAATACCGTTAGTACCTGCGTTACAACCTGTCTCTAATCCAATATCCTGGATACACAAGGCTATGTTAGATTTGAAACTAGCGATCGCCACGACTGCACCAGCCAGCTTGGTGCGCTGGGTGTAGTCGGCATACTGCGGGATCGCGATTGCGGCCAGGATGCCGATAATCGCAACCACAACCATCAATTCGATAAGGGTGAAACCTGATTGTTGATTCTTCATTGTCTGTACCTCACTTTAGGAGTGCGCCGATTTGAATTTAGAAATCCTCAAATGGCGTTTCGAGCGGGTTTAGAAACAATTCAGATGTCAAATTCTTCTATTGAAAAAATGTAAATATCAAGCAGTTATGAAGAATTTACCTGAAGAGATTATCATATGTGGTATGAGCCAGTTGCTGAAAAAAAACGGGCCTCACGGCCCGTTCTTAGGTATGGTTCATATAATATTAGTTACCACTGCATTTGATTGAACGTCCGGCAACGGTACAACCATTACCCGTCAAGCCCCAGTCCAATGCCGCTGCACCTGCCACTGTATTCGGGTTGAAAATTACCTGGAGATTGGTGCCTGCAGTATCCACTGCGGTCGATGTCATAGTGATGGTACCGTCCGCGACTGTGACAGCATCAACATAGTTAATATCGCCACCGTTGTCGCCGGCAGCTATGGTATCAGGAATACCGTTTGAGTTGTGATTACAGCCTGTTTCTATGCCGAGATCCTGGATACACAGGGCAACGGTTGTTTTGTAGGTAGCCATGCCTGAGACTGCACCAGCCAGCTTGGTACGCTGGGTGTAGTCCGCGTACTGCGGAATAGCGATCGCGGCCAGGATGCCGATAATCGCGACGACGATCATAAGTTCGATCAATGTAAAACCGGATTGTTGCTTTTTCATTTGAATTTTCCTCTTGTTTAAAATTTTGAAATTCGATTCAGAAATCGACTAAAGCCGTTTCATGATTGAATACAAGCAATCGTGATGCCAACTTTGCCTGAACACGTTTTCTATTAAAAAACAACAAGTTAGATTTTTAAACTGTCCATCGATTGTGAACGGTAGCCTGCAGGTTTGACAAAAATGTCAAGTTTTTACAGTAAATGTCAGATATTTACTCTAAATCTACCGGGTTTACCGGTTTTTCAGCTGTAACTTTTCGATTCGGTAACGTAGTTGGCGTAAAGTGATTCCGAGCGCCCGAGCAGTCGCCGACTGGTTCCAGCGATTATCCTCCAGGGCATTGACAATTTGTTCTTTCTCCAGGTTCCGGGTCATTTCGCCGAGACTGGGGTGCTTGTTGCTACCGCCCTGGATTACCTCCGGCAGCTGCAGATCCTCGACCCCGATCGATTCGTTCTCGCACAAAGCCAATGCGCGTTCCAGGATATTCTCCAGCTCGCGCACATTGCCCGGGAATGTATAGTTCTCCAGAGCGGTTACCGCCGCTTCGGTGATCGAGACCTGACTGTCGTTTTGATAGTTATGTTTTTCGATCAGGTAGTCGGCCAGTTGCGGTACATCCTCGCTGCGCTGTGCCAGGGTTGGCACCGAAACCCCGATAACATTGATGCGGTAGTAAAGATCCTGCCGAAAACTGCCGTCGGCAACCATGACTTCCAGATCTTTGTGCGAGGCGCTGATGATACGGACATCGACCGGCTCTTCCTGTTGCGAGCCGACCGCCCGGATCGATTTTTCCTGGATTACGCGTAGCAGTTTAACCTGCATCGAAACTGGCAAATCGGCGATTTCATCCAGAAACAGGGTGCCGCCGTGGGCCGCTTTGAACAGGCCCTCGTTGTCGCTGGTGGCGCCGGTAAAACTACCCTTGAGGTGGCCGAAGAGTTCGCTTTCCATCAATTCCGACGGGATCGCGCCGCAGTTTACGGCAATGAACGCTGCACCCGCGCGTGAACCCTGTAGATGAATCTGGCGCGCAACCAGTTCTTTACCGGTACCCGATGCGCCACAGACGAAAACCGGCGCCTGGCTGCGCGCAAATTTTGCGATCGCGTAATTTAAATCCTGCATCGTTGCCGAATCACCGATAATCTGATATTTGTCGTCGGTAGTATCGCGCGCCAGTTGCGGTGAACTCGGCAAGGTCAGGGCCTTGTCGACGAGGTTGCGCAAAGTATCCAGCGACACCGGTTTGGATACAAAATCAAAAGCGCCGCATTTCATTGCCTTGATCGCGAGATCGATGCTGCCGTGCGCGGTGATTACCGCGGTTGGCGTATTCGGACAATGTTGCAGGATGTATTCTACCAGTGCAATGCCGTCTCCGTCGGGCAGTTTCATATCGGTTAAACAGAGATCGAAAGATTCCTCGTGCAGCAGGCGGGTTGCGTTACTGTAGTCCTCGGCGCTGCGGGTCTCCAGTCCCATGCGCAACAGGGTAATCTCGAGCAGTTCGCGGATATCGGGTTCATCGTCGACGATCAAAACACGCTGTTTGGTCATTGGTCTGTTTGCCTTCCCGGAGCTGTTGCGAGTGAGGTCATCTGCAGGATGAAACTGGTGCCGTTATGTTGATTGAGCCGTGCCGAGATAAACGCGTTGTTGAGTTCACAGAGTTGACCGACGATGTATAGACCCAGGCCCGAGCCCTGGTGGCTGGTGGTATAAAATGGTTCGAATATCTGGTCCAGTATCTCGCTTTTAATCCCCGGCCCCTGGTCGGCGATCTCGATACACAAAGGGTAGGCAAGCGTTGCAAAAACCCGAACGGTTATCGGTTTTTCATTGTCGCCGTGCACGAACGCATTGGTGCAGAGGTTGGTGAGAATCTGTGAGAGATGACCCTCATCGAACGGCGTCACCGGCTTGTCGATTTCAATTTCGAGCTTGAAGCTGTCGGGGCCGGCGAGATCTGACCGGCAAAATCCATCGATAAAGGTCGGCAACCAACTCGCCAGATCGATGTGTTCCTTTACGGTGGAACTGCCACGCGAGATGGTCAGAATATCTTCGATAATGTTATTGATGCGAAGCGTGTGCTGGTTGATGATATCAATCATTCGCTGGTCGGCTTCGCTGAACTCCTGGTTTTCGTTCAGCAACTCGGCTGCGTAGGAGATTGCGCCCAGCGGATTTCTGATTTCATGCGCAATACTCGCGGTCAAATGGCCCAGTGACGCCAGCTTGGCCTGTTGCATGCTATCGCGAACCGAAGACACGTCGTTCAGAAAAATCATGGTATTGGGTTGACCTTCGCTTTCTAGCTGCCGAAAACTGATTTGAATATTGTCGATACCAATTTCGGAACCGGGGGAGGAGGATTCGTCTTGCGGGGTTTGGCGCCAGGATTCTACCGCAGCCAGCAGGTGGGGGCAGTCCTTTTGCATCGAGATCGATTTTCGGTTTGAAATGTGCAGCATGTCGAGGGCGGCACGGTTGATATGGCGGATATGATCGTTGCGGCTGAGCACGATTACCCCGGCCTGCAGATTTTCGATAATCTCCTGGTTCAGCGCCGATAATAGTGCAACGTCTCTTTCCCGCTGCTGGATTAGTCGTTCACTACTGCGTACCCGCGTCATCAGATTGTGAGTCACGATCGCGGTTGCTATCAGGCTGGCGCCGAGGATTCCAACCTGAGTCGAAGTGCCGGTATAACCGGGGATATTGGTGACCGAGTAAACGTGTTCGGCCAGCAGGCCGAGCGAGGCCAGCGATGCGAACAGTATCGCCAGCGTCTGTTCGGTAAGCAAACCGGTAATCACGACTGAAATAATCAGCAACATACCGAGGCCGCTGGAGATTCCACCGCAAGCGTGCATCAACAGGATGATGATTATGGTATCACCGTAGATTTGCAGCGACACCTGGCTCTGGAAACCACGTCGCTCGATCCGGGCTGCGACTACCCACACCAGAGCAAGTACCAGGAATGCGAAGCTACTCCAGGAATAGAGTGTCAGGTCAACAATATTGACCAGTGGCGATGGGCTGACAAAGCTCTGACCAAAGAAAATGGCCGCCAGCCCGAGGCGATAAACGTTTAGTAGTCGAACCGATGTCCAGTTGGTACTGCGTGGCCTGTAACGGTTATCGCGAAGATTATTGCTGATCAAGGTCTGCATGGTCCTGGCTGCAATAGGGTTCATCTTTTACCGATACTACCGATGACTCGGGCACGTGAACACCACAATATTTGCATTGACGCATGTTCTCCGGTTTTTTTGAGTCGAGTTGTTGCGGCTCCGGTTCGGGGCTGAACATTTTTTTCAGCAGCCAAAACAGAATCGCGATTATGACCAGCAGTATTATCAGACGCACTATGAACATGGAATCAAATCTGAATAGTTGAACAGAATTAATAACGGTAAGTCTAGATTTAAACTGCTAAAAGAACAAACCTTGATCTATCCCGAACATTTCATAAACCTGCTCGCGCCCTTGCTTGACCTTTGTTTCCTCAGGAACCTTCCTCAGTCGGCCGGATCTATACACATCATGGAACCCCCCAATCAGCATAAATCAGCTATATTCCAATCATCGGGACGCACCTGACTTTGGCTGACCCGGGAACAGTTTTACGCCTGAATCAAGCAGCGTAAAAAAACCAAATGGCGGCTTGCTGTACTGGAGAAACGTCTTTATACTGCCCGCCTTTTATTGTTGATGGTCATCAATGGAGCGCCAATTAATGACAATAGAATTACCCGAAGGCTACAAGCCAAGCCAGAAAGAAGACTACATGTCCTCGATGCACCTGGAGTATTTTCGACAGAAACTGTTGACCTGGCGTGCAGAGCTGCTGCAGGAATCTGAAAACACGATCTCGCATCTGAAGGAAGAAAACTGGCAGGAATCTGATATCAACGATCGTGCAACCCTGGAAACCGATGCCGCTTTGGAGCTGCGTACTCGTGATCGCTACCGTAAATTAGTCAACAAGATCGATTCAGCGCTATCGAGAGTTGCCGATGGCAGCTATGGCTACTGCGATGACACCGGCGAAGAAATCGGATTGTTTCGACTCGAGGCTCGTCCCATTGCTACGCTCACGGTAGAGGCCCAGGAAAAACATGAACGCCTCGAGAAACAGCGCCGCGACGACTAATGACCTATCAACAAGGGAATGAGGTTCATTAAAACGGCCTGTTAATCAGGTCTTCTTTGTTTCGTCTTGCTTATGCGGTACTCGTGCGGTTGGCACCACGCGGGCAGCTCCTTCGCAATGCTGATGCTGATCGTCGAAGAATATGTGCGGACAAAACGATTCCAGGATTTTGTGCTTGGGGACACCGCCGAGAAAGAAGGTTTCATCGATACGGACATTCCAGGCACGTAGAGTTCGAATTACCCTCTCGTGTGCCGGGCTGTTGCGCGCGGTCACCAACGCAGTGCGGAGCGGTAGATTCCCCCCCATTTTGCTGTTGGTCAGATCGAACTGTAAATATGACAGAGTTTTCAGCAGCTTGGCGAACGGACCTTCGGGCAGTGGTTTTTTGACATTCTTTTTTTCATGTTCGATAAAAGCATCAAGCCCTTGTTTTTGGTAGATCATTTCAGATTCTTTGGAAAATAATACCGCGTCACCATCGAAGGCAATTCGAATCTGATCCAAAGGTTCTTCTCGATTTCGACTGGGTCCATCGTATATGAGCCCCGCCGCAACATTCGACTGGACCGCAGCCTGCACGTCTTCTTCGGTGGCCGATAAAAAAAGATCGACATCGAACGCGTTGAGGTATTTGGCCACGGGTTCGCCACTGGTGAATGCGGCGCGCGTAATGTCGAGATTGTAACTATCGATTGAATTTGAGATGCGCAGGCTGGTATCGGCGGAGTTGCGTGAAATGATTACGACTTCGGTGCGACGCACCCCGGTATCGATACGGTTTATTCTCAGCATGGCTTCGATCAAGGCAAACCCGGTACCCGGTTTCAATATATCGTTTTCTCGCTCCAGCTGGTATTGGCAGTATGCTTCCAAACCTTCCTTTTCGTAGATTTCGTTTTCATGGCTTAGATCGAACAAGGCGCGTGATGAAACCCCGATTACCAGGTAGTTGCTTAGATCATAGGGCACTAGATTGACTTCGATAAAATCTTGGAACCCCGCGCGGGGTTGAAATTCGAGCGTTTGCTCTCGGGTAGTTTGAAGTCATCGGACTCGGCAAATCCATGCTCGATAAACCAGTGCGAGGTGCGAGTGGTCAGTGTGTAGAGCCTGGAAATTCCTGATTTCAATGCCTGGTCCTCCGCAATTTGCAGTAATTGACTGCCCAAACTCACACCTTGATAGCTTTCATGCACGGCAAGACAGGCAACTTCTGCAACTTCTTCCCCCTTATCCGGAATGCAGGCGATGCAGGCGATTATCATGCCGTCCTTTTCAATAACCTGGAAAAATTTGATTTCGAGCTCCATTTGTTCGCGTGACCTGGCCACCAGCGCGCCGCTGGTTTCCAGTGGTTTGACCAGGCTCAGGATGCCGCCGATATCGTCGATGCTGGCTGCCCTGCTACCTTCGTAAAACAAGTTAGTCACCATAACGCCGTAACCATCGCGGGTAAACAACTCCAGCAACAAACCACCATCAACCTGGGGATCGATGAAATGTACGCGTTTTACCTGTGCCTGAATCGCTCGAATTGCCTGACGTAATAATCTCTTAAGCTCATCTGTAGTCGCCGCATGCTCCAGCATCGATTCGCATTGACGGGTGGAGAGTGTACTCCCCTGAGGTATTTCATCATCGAGACCCGGTTGAATGAAGATAAGCTTTTCAGCTTTTAGCGCCTGTGCGACTTCCCCCGCGAGTTCATCAGTCGGCAGATTGAAAACTTCACCGGTACGCGAGTAACCCAGATTCGACAACAGGACTACATGATTGAGCGCAATCAATTCGTTGATCGCATCATGCCTGATAGCACGCACCTTTCCCGAATGTTGCATATCAATTCCGTCGATTACCCCCAGCGGCATGCCGATGACGAAATTACCACCAACCAGTGATATTTCCGAACCCGACATGGGTGTATTGGGTAACCCCATCGAAAGCTGTGAATCAAAGTAGGTTTTGACTTCGTTAATAGCCTGCACCACGTAGGGTAGTGATTCGGTATCGGTAATCCTGATATTACTATGGAACCTGGAGCCCAGCTTATTTTTAGCCAGATGTTTATCGATGCGGATGCGGCTACCGTGCAGTATTACCAGTTTAATACCAAGATGATTTAACAGGGCGATGTCATGCACCAGACCGATAAACCGGTCTGAATAAATGACTTCATCCGAAACCATGATGACAAAGGTTTTTTTACGATGCGCCTTTATGTAAGGTGCCGCACCTCGAAACCACTGCACGTAGTCATGCGTATTGCTCATTTCTGTCGATATCCGCTAAACTTGGAAGGCACTATATTACATTCGTGGTAGCTTACAAAGACCGCAACGGGAATTCCAGATCAACGCCGAAAACCAGCAGGTTAGCAGTCACCAGCAGCAGCAACAGGAGCTAGTCGCATTTCTGTACCACCGTTTTCGGCTGGGCATATTCATTACCCTGTTTATTTCCCTGGTAGCCTCGCTTCTGGCCTATGTTGAACTTTCGATACAGGGTCGCGAAAAGTTAGTCGTAGGCTGGTATGGTTTGCTGTGTCTGATAATGTTTGTTCGATGGCGGGTGTTGCAAAGTTTTTTGAGCATTCGCAACAAGTCATATTTTCCGTATCAGAAATGGCATGACCGATTTTTAGTGGGAGTCGCCGTCACCGGACTGATGCTCGGCTGCGGCGCCGCCTTACTAATGCCTTATATCACCACTACGGTGCAGACTATCCTGCATGCGATGTTACTGATGATGGGCGCCGGTGCGATCGCATACCTGTCGACTTCGCTGCGTGTTTATTTTACCTATATGCTGACTATCATGTTGCCGGTGACCATCTGGTTGTTCCTGCAACAGCATTCCGGTACCTATGTGCTCAGCTCGCTGTACCTTTTCTTCATGGGCGCCGGGTTCATCAGTGTGAAACGTATGAATGAGCTGGTCAACGATGCACTCTATTATCGTTATGACAATGAAACCCTGATCGAAGACTTGCAGCGACTACTCGAGTCCGTCTCTCAAAGCAATAAAGCCCTGGAAAAAATTTCAACTACCGACGAGTTGACCGGGTTATCGAATTATCGCTCATTTCGGGTCGATCTGGAGGACCTGTGGCGCCAGTACCAGGGAAATCAGGTACCGATAACACTGATTAAACTCAATATCGATTGTTACCACGAGTACAATGCGCACTATGGGCAGGAAGCGGGCGATCGTAATCTGTGTCAGATAGCGAGCCTGCTGGGTGACCAGGTATCTCATCAAAGCCAGGTTGTGGCGCGCTTGCACGGTGCTGATTTCGCACTGTTACTGCCCGGTGAGAGTTGTGAAAATGCGCGCCAGATGGCGCTCGATGTCATGCAGGCATTGGCGCAGGCAAAAATCGAACACGTTAAATCGAAAACGCATAACTATCTCACCATGAGTGTGGGACTCGGCAGCCAGGCAGTGGCGCCGGGCTCTTCGTCACGGGAATTGCTGGTCAGGGTCGATACCGCGCTGAAGCTGGCCCGGGAACGCGGTGGTAACAGGCTGGAAGTCCTGGAAGGCTAG
Organism: uncultured Gammaproteobacteria bacterium; assembly: GCA_964488685.1. GTDB lineage: Bacteria > Pseudomonadota > Gammaproteobacteria. Next base: position 23,151 of record CAZAVY010000019.1, on the reverse strand, counting down.
TCGGAGTATTTCCCATGGCCGCACCCCGGTTGAACTTGATTATCGGACTCTCTTCGGCTCTGTTCTAAGAGTTGCCCCGGGTTTCACTCACTTGATGCAGAATTCGGGTTAGATTCCGCGGGTTATCAGAAATTCGAGCAGCGCTTTTTGTGCGTGCAGGCGATTCTCCGCTTCCTGCCAGATTACCGATTGTGAGCTATCCAGCACCTCGGTAGTGACCTCCTCGCCGCGATGCGCCGGCAGGCAATGCATAAAAAGAGCATCGTCGTTTGCCTGCGCCATTACCTGTTTATTTACCTGGTATGCAGCGAAGCTTTCGACGCGCTGCTGTTGCTCGTCCTCCTGACCCATACTGGCCCAGACATCGGTAACGACTAAATCCGTACCGCTGGCCGCGGCTTCGGCAGAGTCGAGTAGCATTACCCGGTCTCCAGCGCTGTGCAATAGTTCGGCGTCGGGTTGGTGACCCGCGGGGCAGGCAATTCTGAGCTTGAAACCAAATTTGAGCGACGCGTTAATATAGGAATGACACATATTGTTACCGTCGCCGATCCAGGCGACACTGGCGCCGGCAATATCACCACGTTGTTCGAACCAGGTTAGCATGTCGGCCAGAAGCTGACAGGGGTGCAACAGGTCGCTGAGACCATTGATTACCGGTACGCTCGAATTATTTGCCAAAGCTTCGATACGATCGTGGCCGAAGCTGCGGATTAGAATAGCATCGACCATGCTGGAAATTACCCGGGCACTGTCCTCGATCGGTTCGCCCCGCCCGAGGTGGCTATCTTGCGGGGACAGGAATAATGCGTGTCCACCGAGTTGATACATTCCGGCTTCGAATGAGACGCGGGTGCGAGTAGACGATTTTTCGAAAATCATCGCCAGCAGCTTTCCATTCAGCGGCGTATGCGAGATACCCCGGTTCAGTTTTTGTTTAACGTCGATCGCGTGCGCAATCAGTGCGCTGTGTTCGTCGCTGCTAAAATCCAGCAGGCTTAAAAAATGGCGGGTTGGCATAGGGCTATTCTACAAATTGGTTAATGCAGGTGATTAGTTTGTTGGCTAATTCACCGGTTTGATGTTCGCTGATGATCAGAGGTGGTAACAGGCGGACTACGGACTCGGCGGTAACATTGAGCAACAGTCCCTGTTGCAGAGCCTGCTCCACCAATGCCTGGCACGGGATTTTCATTTCCACTGCCAGCAACAATCCAAGATGTCGTACCTCTTTCACTTGACTGTTGCCCGCGAGCCCCTGTTGCAGGGCGCTGAACAATTGATGCCCGCGTTGTGTTGCGTTGTCCGCAATGCTGTATTCAAGCATGCTCTCCAGCACCGTGTACGCGGCCCGACAGACGAGTGGGTTACCGCCGAATGTTGATCCGTGTTTACCTGGCTGGATGACCTCGGCCGCCTTGCCCTTGCAGATGCATGCCCCGACAGGAACACCGTTACCCAGCGCCTTGGCCAGAGTCATTACATCGGGCACGATATCCGTATGCTGATAGGCAAACATCTTACCGCTTCTGGCCATGCCGGTTTGTATTTCGTCCAGCATCAGGAGCCAGTCGTGTTGATCGCAGATCCGTCTCAATGCGCTCAGATATTCAGGGTCGGGAATGATGATGCCCGCTTCTCCCTGTACCGGTTCAACCAGGACGGCGACCACGTTTCGATTTTTTGCCGCAATTGCTTCAATTGAAACGACGTCGTTGTAGGGAGCGCGCAGAAAACCGGAAACCAGGGGTTCGAAACCGGCCTGGACCTTACGGCTGCCGGTGGCGCTAAGTGTAGCCATGGTACGCCCGTGAAATGCTTTCTGCATGACGACGATCTGGGGATTCGCAATGCCCTGCTGGTGACCGTAAAGACGAGCCAATTTTATTGCCGCTTCGTTGGCTTCGGCTCCTGAATTAGCGAAGAAGACCCGATCCATATTTGCGGTGGTGCATAGCAGGTCTGCCAGTTTTTGCTGCCAGCTGATCGAGTAGAGGTTTGAAGTGTGCAGTAAGGTGGCGGCCTGTTCCTGAATTGCTGCGGTCAGTGCGGGGTAATTATGTCCCAGGCTGGTAACTGATATGCCGCATAGTGCATCCAGGTATTGTTTGCCGTTGCTATCCCACAAATAACATCCGTCACCATGGTTAAAACTGACCGGCAGGGATTGATAGGCTTTGACGAGATGGTCTGACATTAGTCTTTTGGCGTAAAAAAACGCTCAAACATACAGTGATTTTGAACGATTACAAGCTTTTCAACGCAAATAAACCCGCCGCTAAATACTTTACCAATTAGCGGCGGGGTGATTACCTGGTAATTTCTTACCTAAAATGGCATCCCATGTCCAAATGCGGTCATCGACAACAGCATTGGGATCGATAAGACAGTGTTGGTACGTGACGCCATCAACGCGACAAACTTGGCGCGGGCAATCACATCGGCTTCGTGAGTCTGACCATCAAGGCCGAGGATCTTTTTCTGGTTTGGCCAGATAAAAACCCATACGTTGAGTGCCATGATAGTACCCAGCCATGCGCCAACTCCGATTACCTCGGCACCCGGTTGAAAGGTAAAGGCCGCTCCGAGGATACCCAGGCTGGCCAGAATCGCTGCGCCCGACAACCAGGTTGCAACGGCTGCCCAGCGAAACCAGAGCAAGGCTGGTGGTGCGATGTACTTGTTGATCGCAGCGGGTCCGGGACCACCGTTATCCGCCTCGGACAGCGCCTTGGCAACACCCGGAACCTGGACGAAGTTGAAATAGTAAAGCAGTCCTATCCAGGCCACACCCGCGAGAACGTGGAACCACACGGTCAATTCGAGCGGATTTCCATTGCCCGAATAGAAAACAATCATCACAATCACGGAGAGAGCAACGCCTGTGGCGATCGTACCGGTAACTGATTTTAACGGATTCATTGATGACTCCCGATTATAAAGTTTAGAATACGGGGTTTTGTGGTTAACTGCTGCCCCAGCCCGTCACACGCGGCGGAGTATAAGGACTTTCGTTATAGGGTGCAATGTCTCTCTAAGGACGTTAACCAGGATAGAAAATTACAAGTTTTGTGAGGATATATGTGCGGTTTATTTGGCGCCCTGAGTAACGATTCCAAGGCGATTAATCCTGACCATGCGAGCAGCATGTCGGCATCGGTTGCACAGCGGGGCCCGGATGACCGCGGCGAGTTTTTCGACGGACCGGTAATGCTCGGGCACCGCCGGCTATCCATTATCGATCTGTCACCGGCCGGGCATCAGCCAATGCAGGATGCCAGCGGTCGTTACAGCATCGTATTTAATGGAACCATATACAATTATCCCGAATTGAGGGAGATTTTGATCGCCAGGGGTTACGCATTCAAATCACACAGTGACACCGAGGTGATCATTAATGCCTATGCCTGTTGGGGTGATGCCTGCGTTCAGCGACTGCATGGCATGTTCGCATTTGCGATCTGGGATAGGGAACGGCGAAACCTGTTCTTGGCGCGCGATCGTATGGGTATCAAACCGCTTTACTATGCCGTATCGCCAACCGGTTTTTACTTTGCATCAAACCCGCAGGCGTTGCTGGCGACCGGCTTGTTTTCGACCGAAATCGATCCCGTGGGTTTGCATCATCAGTTGAGCCTGCATGCGGTAATTCCGGCTCCGCGTACCCTCATCGCATCCATTAAAAAATGCCGTCCGGCGTTCTTTATGAATGTGAGTCGAGACGGTGGCATGAGTGAAGAACGCTATTGGGCGCTTAGCGCGAAGCGACCGGTGCAGCCAATGTCGGCTGAAGACTGGATAGAAGCGATTCACGAGTCATTGATGCAGGCTGTGAAAACGCGCCTTATCATAGCGGATGTGCCAGTGGGTGTATTGCTATCCGGAGGGCTGGATTCAAGCCTGCTGGTGGCATTGCTGGCCGATGCCGGACAGCATAATATCAGTACTTTCAGCATTGGTTTTGAAGATCAGCCCGAAGAAAGAGGTAACGAGTTTGAGTTTTCCGACTCGGTCGCAGCAAGATATGCAACCGACCACCATAAGTTTCTGGTACCGAATGCGGAAGTACTCACCAGGCTGCCGGAGGCGATCAACGCTATGGCGGAACCCATGTTCGGGCAGGATGCGGTTGCGTTTTACCTGCTCTCCGAACAGGTTGCCAAATCGGTCAAGGTAGTGCAAAGCGGGCAGGGTGCCGACGAGGTATTTGCCGGTTATTTCTGGTATTCGCAAATGGCGGCGGCCGATGGAAGCAGGCTGGAACGTTTTTCAAATCACTATGTCGATCGTGATCATGACGAGTTCTGCCAAACCGTGGCTGAGCAATACCGTGGCGAGGACTATACATCGACGTTGATTGAAGAGCACCTGGACACCGACCAGGCAGACAGTTTTCTGGACGCGGTTTTGAGATTCGACGTGACCACACTGGTGGTTGATGACCCGGTTAAACGCGTTGATAACATGACCATGGCCTGGGGTCTCGAAGCCCGTGTTCCGTTTCTCGATCATCATCTGGTGGAGCTGGCGGCCTCCTGCCCTCCCGAAATAAAACTGAAACAGCAAGGCAAGGGCCTGCTCAAGGACATCGCCCGGGGTCGTATTCCCGACGCCGTCATCGATCGACCCAAAGGATACTTTCCGATGCCGGCCCTGAAATTCGTGCGCGGTGATTTTTACCAGTTTATGGCGGATACCCTCAATAGCCGGCGTAGTCGCGATCGGGGTCTGTTTAATCGGCCCTATATCGATCGGCTGCTATCTGAGCCTGAGCAGCATTTTACACCTTTGAACGGCAGTAAACTCTGGCATTGCGCGTTGCTTGAGTATTGGTTGCAGCAACAAGAGGTTGCCTAGACATCATGTTTTAACTTCCCTGTCGAAAACATGAAGTCTGATGTTTTCGACAAGAATGGTTCCAGAAAAAAGCGTTCTATAACAATTCGTTGCAAGTTAAAACATATCAGCCCGCAATTCTCACCACCCTGCTACCGCGCCGGCGCTAGGCCGCACCCCGTCTGTATTTCTCTCGCTACCAACGGTGGTGAGAAATGTGGCCTGGTACTGCTCCAATGAGATATCCCATTGGGTCAGTACCACTATAAAAATTCACAAAGCTGATTTTCAAGCTTGTAAAAAAGGGTTATGATAATACCTTAGCAATTCACTTGGTTATTTTAGAGGTTTTAAATGGACGTCCTGGAACGTATTAAACAGCAAGTCGAAACTTACCCGGTACTCGTCTATATGAAGGGCACCCCGCAGTTACCCCAGTGTGGCTTCTCCAGCAGGACTGCGGAGGCGCTCAAATCGTTGGAAATCGAATTCGCTTATGTCAATGTTTTATCGGACCCGGAGATTTTTCAAAACCTTCCTGGTTATGCCGACTGGCCGACATTTCCGCAGGTTTACGTCGATGGGGAACTGATCGGTGGTTGTGATATTACGCTCGAAATGCATGAATCGGGTGAACTCGAGAAGATCGCAAAGGCGGCATTGGAAAGCCACGCAAACTAGGTTATTGGCCCGAACCGATGAATAATCCTGTCATGACGGGTTTTTTGGCGGCGTCAGTTGATGGGTGTGCAGGCCTGACGTGCAAAGCCGATGATGTCTGATACTGACGGGGCCGGATCGAAATTGTGACCATGCCAGACACCGATCGATATGTGTAGCTGTTTGCCCTGGTCGGTAGTTTGCAGCGTATGTCGCTTGATGCTTTGTATCAATCGGTCAAACAGATCAGGATTAAAAACTTCGGGATCCTGGTACTGAATCGAAACCGCGAAGGTATTGAGATTATACCTGGATACCACGTCCATCGGACGCAAAGAAAGTTGAATCGAGTTAGCGATTGTTTTGAGCGTTCCGAGGCGCAATTCGTTGTTCGATGAGCTAACCTCGATCAAGCCCAGGCCGAGACCACCCCCGCGAGTGTTACAATGCTCGATCAGGGATTCGATATGCAATTCAAGTTGAGCCCGGTTGGGCAGGTTGGTTTCCGAATCCAGCAAGCTGAATTGCTTGATGCGTAGAAACTGGCTGCTGAGGGTGCGCATACGATCACGTAATTCGTTGTGCTGGTAGGCAATCCGGCCAGCGCCATAAACCCGTGCAGCGAGCTCAAACTGGTTTGCCGATTTCGAAATAAAATCATCGACGCCGCGGTCGAAGGCAACCACGATACTTGATGCTGTATCTTCTGCGGTCAATAGAACGATACCGGTGTAGCGATCGTTGTTTTCATCCCAGCGGCGAACCAGATCGGTCATCTCGAGTCCGTTCATGCCCGGCATCCAGAAATCGGCAAGTACCACGTGGGCGCGGCGCTGGTTGAGCAGGTACAACGCTTCGTCGGCCGACGATGCGGTACGGATGTCGATGAATCCGGATTTTCCGAGCCCGGATTTTACTACCTCGCGGCTGAACTGCAGGTCATCGACAACGATTATGGAAAGATCTTGTTTGCGCAAAACTTCGAACGACGAATGAATTGATTTCGAGTATAGAGGAAATCTCTGGTCAAGGCTGCACAAATGCGACTTCATTAACGATCTTGCAAAAAAGCAAGGCCGTCATTTCTGCGTCATATATGGCGGAGTGTGCTTCTTCCGCATCCCATTCCATTCCCGCCGATTTGACGGAGCGTGCGAGCACCGTCTGCCCGTAGGCGATACCCGCGAGCGTAACCGTGTCGAAGGTACTGAAAGGATGAAAGGGATTGCGTTTAATCCCGGCACGTGTCACCGCGGCATTGATAAATTTGAGATCAAAATGCGCGTTATGCCCTACCAGAATGGCCTTGCTGCAACCATGGTGTTTAAGTGCGTTACGCACCGGTTTGAAAATCTTCGGCAGCGCCTGTTTCTCGTCGATGGCAAGTCGGAAGGGATGATTGACATCGATGCCGTTGACTTCCATGGATTTAGGGTCAAGGTTGGCGCCCTCGAAGGGCGTAACGTGGCATGCTACAGTTTCACAGCAATAGAGCCGCCCGCGCTCATCGATATCGATTATCACCGCGGCAATCTGTAGCAGGGCGTCGGTGATTTCATTGAAGCCCCCGGTCTCGACATCCACTACTACGGGTAGATAGCCTCGGAAGCGCCCCGACATCAGCGTTGTTTCAGTCATTCGAATCTAGTTTCCAACTAAGGTTCTGGCCCGCCATGAACGGAATCAAAGCGCACCCAGGGTAGGGTAAAGATTGCGGAACGGTCCATGGCTTGCGACACAGGGTGATCGAACCGCGGTTCTGTTCGAGACCATAATATCCTGCACCGTTCCGACTCATGAATGGTTCAAAATGAGTAAAGCCGCCGTTGTGTTCAAATACCTCCGCATAAAGTTCAACCGCGTTATGGGCTGAGTAAATTCCAGCGCAACCACAGGCCGACTCCTTGGTTGTTTTGCTGTGCGGAGCACTATCAGTGCCGGCAAAAAACCTGGCGTCTCCGCCGCATGCAGCGGTGACCAGTGCCTGCCGGTGCTGTTCCCGTTTTACCACCGGCAGGCAGTAGTGGTGTGGTCTGATGCCTCCCTGGAAAAGTGCGTTGCGATTTATCAATAGATGGTGCGGAGTAATGGTGGCGGCCAGGTTTGAGTCGGCTGCGCGCACGAAATCAACTGCCTCCCGGGTCGTAATATGTTCAAACACAATTTTAAGTTCAGGGAAATCGTTGCGAATTCGCGACAGACTTTTGTCGATAAAGACCGATTCTCGATCGAAGATATCGATCTCTGGCGCAGTCGCCTCACCGTGAACCTGTAGGATAAGGCCGCATTTTTGCATCGCCGCGAAAATCGGGTCGAGTCTCGTCAGATCAGTAACCCCGGCATCCGAATTTGTGGTAGCGCCTGCCGGGTACAGTTTTGCGGCGTGAATAAATTCTGAACCGGCCGCGGTTTCGATTTCTTTTATGTCGGTATTGTCGGTGAGATACAAGGTCATCAATGGTTTGAATTCGCTATGCGCCGGTAGTGCTGCCAGGATTCGTCGCCGATATGCCCGGGCTTCATTGCAAGTTCGTATCGGTGGCTCGAGATTCGGCATGATGATTGCGCGTGCAAACTGACTGGCGCTATCACCGACGACGGCCTCCATCTGGCGGGTGTCACGCAGGTGCAAATGCCAGTCGTCGGGGCTGATAATGGTAACGCTATTCATGAATTATAGAGGTCGGATATTAGGATATCGATATAGGTATAAATAATAATAATAACATCTGGACGCGAATTTATATGCTGTATAATCCCGCCAATTTACAGCAAAGGCGATGCCCGTGGTAGACCCACCCGATATTGATCCTGAAGAGACCCAGGAATGGATAGAATCACTCGATTCGGTGCTTGAACGCGAGGGACCGGAACGCGCGCATTTCCTGCTTGAACGATTGATCGATAAAACACGGCGTTCAGGAGCCTACCTCCCTTTTTCCGCCAATACCGCATACCTGAATACGATCCCGCTTTCGCAACAGCGACCGATTCCCGGTGATCAGGCGATCGAACACAGCATCCGTTCGGTAATTCGTTGGAATGCGGCGGCGATGGTGGTGCACGCAAATCGAAAATCCAGTGAACTGGGCGGGCACATCGCCAGTTTCGCGTCGGCGGCCACGCTTTACGACGTGGGTTTCATGCACTTTTTCCGCGCGCCGAATGAGCAACACAAGGGCGACCTGGTTTTTTTCCAGGGGCACTCGGCGCCCGGCATTTATGCGCGCGCCTTCCTCGAAGGTCGCATCACTGAAGATCAGTTGAAAGCCTACCGCCAGGAGGCGCTCGATGAAAACGGTCTGTCTTCCTATCCTCATCCCTGGTTAATGCCGGATTTCTGGCAATTCCCGACTGTCTCGATGGGACTCGGACCCATTATGGCGATATACCAGGCGCGGTTCATGAAATACCTGGAAAATCGTGATATTCAGCCACAATACGACCGCAAGGTCTGGGCTTTCATGGGTGATGGTGAGATGGATGAACCGGAATCCCTGGGGGCTATTTCACTGGCCAGTCGGGAGGATCTGGATAACCTTATTTTCGTCATCAATTGTAACCTGCAGCGGCTCGATGGCCCGGTGCGAGGCAACGGAAAAATAATCCAGGAGCTGGAAGCCGTTTTCCGTGGCGCGGGATGGAACGTGTTGAAAGTTGTATGGGGTTCGTACTGGGACCACTTGTTTGCCAAGGATCGAGACGGAGTGTTGCAGCGCCTTATGGAAGAAACCGTCGATGGTGAGTACCAGGCCTGCAAGGCCAAGGGCGGGGCTTACACTCGCGAATGCTTTTTCGGCAAATATCCGGAAACACGTGACATGGTCGCTGATATGTCCGATGAAGATATCTGGCGTCTGAATCGAGGTGGCCATGATCCGCATAAGGTTTACGCCGCTTACGCCGAAGCGGTTGAATCCAGCGGCCGGCCTACCGTAATCCTCGCAAAAACGGTCAAGGGCTATGGCATGGGCGAAGCGGGTGAGGGGCAAAATATCACGCATTCGCAAAAGAAAATGGGTGAAGACGCACTCAAGGCGTTTCGCGATCGATTCAATATCCCGATCAGCGATGATGAAATTTCGGAAGCGCCTTTTTACAAGTTTCCCGAGGACAGCGTCGAAATGGAATATATGCGCAATAGCCGGGAGCAGCTTGGCGGTTATATGCCGGTACGCAGTGATACTGCGGAAGCGCTGATTATTCCTGGTCTCGCAGTGTTTGATGCGCTTTTAAAAGATAGCGGGGATCGCGAATTTTCGACCACGATGGCTTTCGTGCGCATGCTTTCTACGCTGGCACGCGATAACAATATCGGCAAAAATATCGTTCCCATCGTCCCCGACGAAGCTCGAACTTTTGGCATGGAGGGTATGTTTCGCCAGTTGGGGATCTATTCGTTTAAAGGCCAGTTATACGAACCGATGGATTCCGATCAGGTGATGTACTATCGCGAGGACGTCAAGGGTCAAATCCTGGAAGAAGGAATAAACGAAGCCGGTGCGATGTCTTCCTGGATTGCCGCGGGTTCGGCATATAGCACCCATGGCGTCAATATGATTCCTTTTTATATTTTTTATTCGATGTTCGGTTTTCAACGAATCGGCGATCTCGCCTGGGCGGCAGGCGATATGCAGGTGCGGGGATTCCTGATGGGCGGGACCGCCGGGCGCACCACGCTCGCCGGTGAAGGTTTACAGCACCAGGACGGCCATAGCCTGATCGTTGCGAGTACGATTCCCAATTGCGTATCCTACGACCCGACCTTCGCCTATGAACTCGCGGTCATCATCCATAGCGGCATGAAGCGCATGTATCAACTGAAGGAAAATATCTTCTACTACATTTCAGTAATGAATGAAAACTATCTGCACCCGGCCATGCCGAAGGGCTCGGAAGATGGCATTATCAAGGGTATATACTGCCTTCAGGAAGGTGTGGAGAAGGGGCTCAAGCTGCAGTTGATGGGATCGGGTACGATCTTGCGTGAAGTCATCGCCGCTGCCAGATTGTTGAAAAAAGATTTCAAGATTAACGCCGACGTATGGAGCGTTACCAGTGTCAACGAACTCACGCGCGAGGCTCAGAGTTGCGCGCGCTGGAATCAGTTGCATCCGACCAAAAAGGCACGCCGGAGTTACCTCGAAACCCAGTTACAGGGGCGCAAGGGACCGGTGCTACTTGCGACCGATTATATTCGCAGTTATGCGGAACAGATTCGTGAGTTTGTTCCCTCCCGTTTCGTTAGTCTCGGTACCGATGGATTCGGTCGCAGCGATACCCGTGAAAATCTGCGTATTTTCTTTGAAGTTAATCGATACTACGTTGTCGTGGCTGCGCTCAAGGCTTTGAGCGATGATGGTCAGATTGAAAGTAAAGTAGTGCAGCAGGCAATCAAGAAATTTGGCATCGATCCCGAAAAACCCAATCCTCAAACGGTTTAGGCGGCAAAGGTTCAGGCGCAGCAGCAGGAGTATCCAAGTGGCAGAGATTAAAACGATAACCCTTCCTGACATTGGAGATTTTCAGGATATCGAGATTATCGAAATACTCGTTGCGGCGGGAGACCCGGTTGAAATCGAGCAATCGATGCTGGTACTTGAATCGGACAAGGCAACGATGGAAATTCCTTGTCCCTACGCCGGTACTATCGAAACCGTAATCGCCGGTGTGGGGGATCGACTCAATCAGGGTGATCCAATCGCAACGATTAATGCCAGTAGTGAAACTCGGGATCTCGAATCTGAAAAACCGCCGCCAGCGGAGGCTCCCGTCGAGGCCGAACCGCCACCTGATCCAGAGGGGGCTGAATCAGCATCATCGCAACCGGCTGTTGAAACGCAGAAAAGCGTTCTCACACCGGGTAAAACGCTGCGACCGCACCCCGGCTCCCCCGGCACCAGCCCGGAGATGAATTCCAGTAACCGGACGATACATGCCAGTCCATCGGTACGCCGCTATGCACGCGAACTAGGTGTCAACCTGGACCGGGTGATCGCCAGCGGTGCCAAGGGTCGAATCGTCAAGGCCGATGTCAAGGCATTCATCAAGTCAGCCATGTCCGGTGGGGCCATCGCGGCTGGTACCGGGATTAACGTGACCAGCATGCCCGAAATCGACCACGCCAGGTTCGGTGAAATTGACACGGTCGCGCTGAGTCGGATCAGGAAAATTAGCGGCGCACATTTGCATCGAAGCTGGGTCACGGTGCCCCATGTCACCCAGTTTGACGATGCCGACATAACCGAGCTGGAGGCTTTTCGCAAGTCGCTGGCGAAGCAGGCGGAAAAAAAATCGGTGCGCCTGACGCCGTTGGTATTTTTAATGAAAGCGGTTGTCAGTGCCTTACAGGAATTTCCGAACTTTAATGCGGCGCTCGACGCGAGCGGTGAAAACCTGATTTTGAAAAAATATTTTCATATCGGAATTGCCGTGGATACGCCGAACGGGCTGGTGGTGCCGGTAGTGCGCGATGTCGATCAGAAAGGACTGTTTGAACTGGCCGCGGAACTGGGCGAAATCTCGACTCGCGCTCGTGACGGCAAACTTTCCCCTGGCGATATGCAAGGGAGCTGTTTCACAATTTCGAGTCTGGGCGGAATCGGGGGGACTAATTTTACTCCGATTGTTAATGCCCCGGAAGTTGCCATACTCGGTGTCTCGCGCTCAAAAATGCAACCCGTTTATATTGACGCTGAGTTTCAGCCTCGTCTAATCTTGCCATTGGGTCTTTCGTATGATCATCGCGTCATCGATGGCGCGCAGGCGGCGCGTTTTACCCGTTTCCTGAGCCAGGTCATTTCTGATATCAGAAGGATACTTTTATAATGAACGAAAAAGAATTGCTACTGCCGGATATTGGCGATTTCGACGAGGTCGAAGTTATCGAAATTCACGTTGCCGCGGGTGACTCGATAAAAGTTGAGGATCCCCTGTTAACATTGGAATCCGATAAAGCCACGATGGACATACCATCTCCCTATGAGGGAATCTTAAAACATTTAACTGTCAAGGTCGGCGACAAACTCTCCAGCGGCAGTAAACTGGGCAGCATCGCCACTGCGAGTCCCGACACCGACTCCAGTACCCCGCCCAGTTCCGGCAAAACTGATACTGTGGCAGCCCAGGGTAATGCGGATTTAACCACGCAAGTAGTGGTGCTGGGCGCAGGACCGGGTGGTTATACAGCCGCTTTTCGCGCCGCTGATCTGGGTAAGGAAGTGGTATTGATCGAACGTTACAGCTCGCTTGGTGGCGTCTGCCTGAATGTCGGATGCATACCGTCCAAGGCCCTGTTGCATACGGCTCAGATTATTATAGAAGCTGAGCACATCAAGGCCAACGGCGTCGATTTCGGCAAACCGAAAATCGACCTGGATGGCATTAACGATTTCAAAAACAAGGTCGTCGGTAAACTTACCGGTGGGCTCTCGGGTCTTGCCAAACAACGCAAGATTACCGTGGTGTATGGCGTTGCCGCATTTTCTGACCGGAACAATTTACAAGTTGATAAAAAAGGTGAGATCACGCGGATTCAGTTTGAAAACTGTATTATCGCCGCGGGGTCCCAGGCGACCGAGATTCCATCGTTCCCAAATGACGACCCGCGTCTGATGGATTCGACCGATGCACTCGAACTAAATGACGTTCCGAGGAAACTACTGGTCGTCGGAGGCGGAATCATCGGGCTCGAAATGGCGACCGTCTATCATGCCCTCGGATCCGAAATTACCGTGGTAGAATTTCTGGACAGCCTGATCCCCGGATGCGACAGGGACCTGGTACGCGGATTGAACAAGGTAATTTCGAAACGCTACCGGGCGATTCATCTTAAAACCAGGGTTTCTGACATCAAGGCACAAAAGAACGGATTGAAAGTCACTTTTGAGGGGGACAAGGCGCCCCAGGCCGAGCTTTACGACAAGGTGCTGATCGCTGTCGGTCGTCGTCCCAACGGGCACAGGATTGGTGCCGACAAGGCAGGCGTAAATGTCGATGAAGCTGGATTTATCACTGTCGATAATCAAATGCGAACCAACGTCGGTAATATATTTGCGATCGGCGATATCGTTGGTAATCCCATGCTCGCGCACAAGGCGACGCATGAAGCCAAGGTTGCGGCAGAAGTCATTGCTGGAAGGAAGTCTTTTTTCGAGCCGCTGACGATACCATCGGTGGCCTACACCGATCCCGAGATTGCGTGGATGGGTTTGAGCGAAATCGACGCTAAAGCCCAGGGCATCGACTACGAAAAGGGCGCATTTCCGTGGGCGGCCAGTGGCCGGGCGCTTGGCATCGATCGTGATGAAGGCCTCACCAAGGTGCTATTCGACAAGGACAGCAAACGTATTCTTGGTGCCGGAATCGTGGGCCCGAATGCCGGCGAGTTAATTGCCGAAGCGGTACTGGCGCTCGAAATGGGAGCCGATGCGGAAGATATCGGGTTGACGATTCATCCACATCCAACCCTGTCAGAAACATTTAATTTTGCCGCGGAGATGGTCGAGGGCACGATTACGGACCTTTATATACCGCGAAAGAAATAGACCTTAGCCCACGGAATTGCAACACGATGTCAGGACTGCACTTTATTGAGTCGGGCCACGGAAAACCACTGCTTATATTGCACGGCTTGTTCGGTTCAGGCCGAAACTGGCAGTCGCAGGCTGGTCAACTCGCCAGCCATTTTCAGGTTTTCAATATTGACCTTCGCAACCACGGCCGGTCTTTCCATGCCGATGAAATGAACTACCCGGCAATGGCTGCCGATGTCGAAAAGCTTTTACTGGACCAGGATATTGACCATTGTTATATTCTGGGTCACAGCATGGGTGGGAAGGTCGCAATGACGCTGGCCGCCCTGAATCCCGCGCGGGTTTCAGGCATGGTCATCGCCGATATCGCGCCCGTTACCTATTACCACCACCACGATTTGATTGATCCGATTCTGGCTCTGCCACTGGATACGATCGATTCCCGCGCCGAAGCCGATCTTGTGCTGCGTGACAGTATCCCCGAAGAGCCGCTGCGCGCGTTTTTGCTGCAGAATTTAATGCGAGAATCAGGTGCCTGGCGCTGGCGGGTTAACTGGGAAGTTATTCAGCGTGATATGGGGCAGCTAACCGGGTTCAACGATCTGCCGGACCGATGGATGATCGATTTGCCGACTCTGTTTATTCGCGGTGCAAATTCCGACTATATCGGCGAGGTCGAGACCGAAGTCATCAAGCAGCATTTCAGTAACCCGACATTCGAGACCGTTGACGATGCCGGTCACTGGTTGCATGCCGAAAAACCCGAAGAGTTCATGCGCCGGGTATTCAATTTCCTGCAAACCCTCTAGACCGAATATTTCAACAAGGCGACTATTCTAATTGGATAGAGCCGTCATCTAAAAAATAAATTGCCCCATGGCTGCGCCCCGGTTTTGATCTGTCTGTCAGCCCCCGAATCGGGCCCGATCCGCGGATTGTTCCGAGCATCGTTCATTTAAGCAATATGCAGGCGAGTGCTCAAGATTTATCAGATCGTGCCGATACCTTGACGGGTCCATCGAACCCAGGGGTATGGGATGATTGTCAGACATTTGTTACTGGTATTTGGCCTGATCAGTTTTTCTACTGGTACCCAGGCGCTGGAGCGCCGTTACCTGGCCTCGATGGATGTTTCCATATGGGTCTTGACCGAAACCAGCGCAACCGTTTGCCGCATCGAACATCAAATACCCCGATTCGGCAGCGCAATTTTCACGCGCCAGTCTGGTCGGCGCTTACAGCTCGAATTGCAGACCCGGCACAAGTTCGTAAAAGGGGTAAACGTCGAACTACGTTCCGAGGCCAGCAGTTGGAATTCGACGGAAACACGCTCGATCCTGGCTCGTTTTGAAACCAGTGGCGGTAACCGGTTGTTTAAAATTCCAGCGACAATTGCCGAACAGACCTATAACGAATTGCGTGATGGCTATCAACCCGGATTCCTGTTTTATGACGACGATCCGTTAATCGCGTCGCTGTCGACTGTCAGGTTTGGATCGATCGATTCCGCATTTTCACAGTGTGTCGATCGGCTTTATCGTCATAATTTCAACGATATTAGAGTCAGCAATATTCATTTCGAACCCGATGAAGAGTTTGCCAGCCTAGCACAGGAGAGTTCCGCTTTTGTCAATATGCTGAATTATCTGCAAATCGATAACGCGGTATCAGAAATAGTGATCACCGGGCATACCGATAACACCGGTCTTGCCTGCTACAATCAGGGATTGTCAGAACGCCGCGCCTGGTATGTGTATGACCTGTTGATCGCCCAAGGTATCGAATCCAACTTGCTGCGGGTAGATTTTAAGGGCGAACATCTGCCGTTAAGGAAAGCGGGCAATAAAAAATCGCACGCCGGTAATAGACGCGTTTCAGTCGAGTTACGTCGCTGAAATCCACGCTGCGCTGCTCAGTTACCCTGGTGCAATCGCGAAAATTTCGAGTTCCAGTAGATTTCTCCGCTAGCGTCGCTATGCGACTGTGCCCTGCAGACAATAAACAACAGGTCAGACAGGCGGTTTAGGTAACGGCAGGTTACCGGGTTTAATTCTTCTACCTCATTTAGATCAACGAGGCTTCGTTCAACGCGGCGACAAACGCTACGTGCCAGTTGTAAACAGGCCACCGCCTGGGTGCCGCCAGGCAGGATGAATTCCTTGAGTCGGGGGAGCTTGGCATTTAATTCTGCGGCACTCTTTTCCAGCGCCTCAACATATTCCTCGTTGATCAGTGTTTTACCAGGTTGGCAAAGTTCAGCGCCGATGTCGAAAAGATCATGCTGTATCGCGAACAGCAATTGCCTGATCGGGCTCTCGTCAAGCAGGCTTAGCGCGACACCAATGCTGGCATTTAGCTCGTCAATTTCACCCAGGCAGTGCACCCGACGATCGTTTTTGGCGCGTCGGCTGCCATCTGCCATGCCGGTGGTTCCCCGGTCTCCGGTGCGGGTTATAATTTCAGAGAGTCGATTACCCATAACTTGTGCTCCAGTGCTCCAGTGAGTGATGTTAATCATTGAGAAAATGGCCAATGATGTCCAGTGGCTCGTCAGGCGATGTCGCAAACAGGCAATAATTTGCGTCAATTCACGATCTATCGCATGATCGTGATATTCCATCATCGTTGCCGACAAGCCGTGTTTAGTTTTAAATCAAGAGCCTGGCAGCTAGGTCTGACCGCGCTGTTACTGGGGTTCACTTACCTGCTGAGCCTGACTTCGCCGGTGTCGACTTTCGAATATGATTTGTTTCTTTACATTCTCGATCTGCAGCCGACGGACCGGGAACTGGTTGCAATCAGTTCGATCAAATTCGCGCCACAGTGGAGTTTGTTAATTGCGTATGGGCTAATTCTGGCAGTTTATGTATCCAGGTACACACGCTCTCGCACCACCTTGGTCTCAATTCTGACAGTGATACTTATCCTGTTCGGCTTGTTAATGCTGGAAGTGATACTGGCGGTATTCGTCCATTTTTTTCTGCCGGTCATGTTCCCGGCGCTGGTTATGTTACTGGTGTCGTCAATTTACTGGAGCATCGATCATTTTCGGGACTTTGTTATCGGCGTCCTGGTTCAACAAAAACCGATTGCGCTCAGCGATGTACGTTTACGAATCGAGAAAGGTGAATTGAAGACAGCGCTGACCATGCTCAAGCAATGTCCATATAGCGATGATTTACTCGAAGTCGCTTATGAGCTCGGGATGTCACTGGAATCGAGTAAACACTGGGCCAGCGCTTTGAATCTTTACCACTGGTTGTCAAGGTACGACCCCGGTCTCGGCGATTTCGTGACTCGGGTCGAAGAAATTCGCAAGAATCGCGCAATGTTGCTAAAGCTCGGTAAACCGCGACCGATTGCAAAACCCAGGTCGCCGACAATCGGGAATTATCGCCTGATCAGGAAAATAGCCAAAGGCTCTACAGCAGTAGTGTATGAAGCGACCGATATGCGAGGCCATAATCGAATAGCGCTCAAGGTCATGAGGGTGCGCGGAAATGAAAAAATAGAACGGGATCGCGTCTGGCACTGGTTGCACGAAGCCGAGATCGTTTCGCAACTCGATCACGACAACATCGTCAAGATACATGACGCGGAAATGCAGGGCGACAACGCCTATATTGCCATGGATTATATCTCGGGTTATTCGATGTCCCTGCGCCTGCGAAAACGCGAGTATCTGACGGTAGGTGAATGCATACGTATTTTAAAGGCCATGCTGCGAGCGCTGGCCGCGGCGCATGGTCACGGTGTAATTCACGGTGATATCAAACCCGCAAATATCATGTACGATGTTGCCAACGATACTTATATTCTGACCGACTTCGGTGCCGCCTATACCGAAGGGCTTAAACGCCAATCTGAAAATGTCATTGTGGGTACTCCGGCATACATGTCGCCGGAGCAACTAGAGGGAAAAAAACTGGACGGACGTTCGGATCTATTCTCACTGGCGGTCACTCTTTATCACCTGCTTACCGGCTACCAGCCGTTTGCCGGCAACAGCCTGCCGGAGCTAAAGCAAAACATTGTCCGGGATGAGCCCAATCTGAATCATTTGACCTTGCCGGTGAGTATTACCGAGGTCATCGTCAAGGCCTTGCAGAAAAAGCCCTATATGCGCTTCGCCGATGCCCAGCAAATGTTAACTTCAGTAGAATTCTGCGAAGCTCAGTTACTTCAGCGCATGAATCAGCATCGTTGAGTCAGAGCCAATCGGCGACGATCGAGTTAATCGGCGCTGTCGGGTGTAGAGTCGACCCGTTTGTTGCGGTCCCGCCACGTGATCAAGGCTCCTCCAGCGACAATTAGAAGAACCCCCGGAATGAGTTGATCGAAGGGCGCTTCGTCAAAAAATATCCAGCCGAGAACAAATGCAAAGGGAATGCCGAAGTATTCGTATGGTGACAGGCTGGCAGGCCTGGCCAGGCGATACGCATTGATCAATGCCAGTACCGCAAATCCTCCCACAATCCCCATGGTTACCAGTAAAATCCAATCCTCCGCCGAAACGATTTCCTGGTATCCAGTCGTCGCGAATAAAATTACCAGCGCACCCAGCAATGCCCCTACCGATGCGTACATGTTAATTAAAGCGGTCGGTACCTGATCGTCGAACAAGCGCACACAGACCGTCGACAAAGAATATCCGAGTGCGGCGCCAATGGGTAACAGGCTATACGGGGTGAACAACTCGCTACCGGGGTTCATGATCATCAATACCCCGATAAAGCCCGCGCTAACGGCCAGCCAACGCCATAATCCAACCCGGTGCTTCAAAATCGGTATTGACAGCAGGGTTATCAGTACCGGGCTGATGTAAGCAAGAGTGGAGGCAGTAGCCAACGCCATTTTGGTTATCGACAGAAAGAAACAAAACTGTGCCACTGAAACGAATAATCCGCGAATCAAGCCCAGGCGCCACTGCCTGATTCTCAGCTGTTTCCCCCCGGTGTGCCACGCCCGTGACAGGAACAGCACCAGCATGCTCGGAATCAGGCCGAAAATATTGCGAAAACTCGCGATTTCCTGCACCGGGTAACGATCCCCCAAAAACTTGATAATGACACTCTGTATGTCAAACAGAAAGATAGCGATCAGGATGTAAAAAACGGCGCGCGCAAAATGATCAGAGCCCGGAAGCATGCATGAATTCCTAATGAATCGAAACCAACC
Organism: uncultured Gammaproteobacteria bacterium; assembly: GCA_964488685.1. Taxonomy (GTDB): domain Bacteria; phylum Pseudomonadota; class Gammaproteobacteria. Next base: position 3,943 of record CAZAVY010000019.1, on the reverse strand, counting down.
CGCGATCAATATACAGGCTGGTTGTCTGGAATTTGGATAAATTAACAAAATTTGTCGGCAATCGTAGACTCACAGCCGCATTAGTCATACAATTTGCGTTCAAGAAGATGCTGCTTCCGCGGTGTTAACGCATAGTGATTCTGTCGATGGGAGGAACCTGCGGTTCGTCCCATTTCCGCGTGCGCGCATTTTTTTGGACCCGGAGACTCAGTGCCCAATACAGCAATACTAGCCCTACAGGATGGAACCATATTTCGTGGCATGTCAATCGGTGTTGACGGGGTATCGGTCGGCGAAGTGGTATTCAATACCGCAATGACCGGGTATCAGGAAATATTGACCGATCCCTCCTACTGCCGGCAATTGATTACCCTGACCTATCCACATATCGGTAATACCGGAATCAATAGCGAAGACGAAGAAGCGCCCAGTATTCACGCCAGTGGCCTGATCATTCGCGACCTGCCATTGCTGGCGAGTAGTTGGCGCAGTCAGGGCAGCTTGCAAAAATACCTGGAATCGCGCGCTGTAGTTGCGATTGCCGATATCGATACCCGGAAACTAACGCGTTTGTTACGTGACAAGGGTGCCCAGTCCGGAGCGATCATGGCCGGTGATAATATCGCCGACAGCGCCGCCATAACAGCAGCGCAGGAATTTGAAGGGCTTGCAGGTTGTGATCTTGCACAGGTGGTTACGACCGATGAGTCCTACTCCTGGACGCAATCAAGTTGGACGTTAGGATCAGGGTATACAGAAAAAAGCGACAATACCTGTCATGTCGTTGCCTATGATTATGGCATCAAGAAAAATATCCTGCGCATGTTGGTAGATCGTGGAGCCCGAGTAACCGTAGTTTCGGCCAGGACACCGGCAGAAGAAGTACTGGCGATGAATCCTGATGGGGTATTTCTATCCAATGGCCCGGGTGATCCGGAACCCTGCGATTATGCGATCGATGCGATCGCCACGATTCTGCAAACAAACCTGCCCGTATTTGGCATTTGCCTGGGCCACCAATTGCTTGCGCTGGCCAGTGGCGCCAGCACTGTGAAAATGAAATTCGGGCACCACGGTGCCAACCATCCGGTCCAGGATCTGACCACCGGCGTAGTTATGATCACTAGTCAGAACCACGGTTTCGCGGTCGATGAGACTAGCCTGCCGAAGTGTCTGAAAGCGACCCATCGCTCGCTGTTTGATGGCAGCTTGCAGGCTGTTGAGCGCACCGACAAACCGGCTTTCAGCTTCCAGGGTCATCCCGAAGCGAGCCCGGGGCCGCACGATGCCGCACCGATGTTTGATCGTTTTTTCGAATTGATTGTGGCCTCTAAAACACGGCAAGGTACCCACTGATGCCGAGACGACAGGATATAGAAACGGTGTTGATCATAGGTGCCGGACCCATTGTGATCGGTCAAGCCTGCGAGTTTGATTATTCCGGAGCCCAGGCCTGTAAAGCACTAAAGGAAGAAGGATTTCGAGTCGTTCTGATCAATTCGAATCCAGCCACAATCATGACTGATCCGGAAACCGCAGATGCCATTTATATCGAACCGATTCACTGGAGCGTGGTTGAGAAGATCATTGACAAGGAACGCCCGAATGCATTGTTACCGACCATGGGGGGGCAAACGGCCCTGAATTGCGCACTCGATCTGGTTCGAGAAGGGGTGTTGGAAAAATATGGCGTTGAGATGATCGGTGCGACCCGTGAATCGATTGACATGGCCGAAGACCGCGAGCAGTTCCGCCAGGCCATGACCCAGATCGGCTTGAATACCCCTAAAGCGTTTATCGCGCACAGCCTTGAGGAAGCCTGGCAGGGGCAGGCGCAAATAGGCTTCCCGGTGATTATCCGGCCTTCATTCACGATGGGCGGCAGTGGCGGTGGTATCGCCTATAACCGTGACGAATTCGATGACATTATTCGACGTGGCCTGGATTTATCTCCCACCAGCGAAGTTTTGATCGAAGCATCGGTGTTAGGTTGGAAGGAATTCGAGATGGAGGTGGTACGTGACAAAAATGACAATTGCATCATTATCTGTTCGATTGAAAATCTCGATCCCATGGGCGTGCATACGGGTGATTCGATAACCGTTGCACCGGCACAAACGCTCACCGACAAGGAATACCAGATCATGCGTAACGCGTCACTCGCGGTATTGCGTAAAATTGGTGTTGAAACCGGCGGTTCCAACGTACAGTTTGCGATCAACCCCGAAAATGGAGAGATGATTATTATCGAGATGAACCCGCGAGTGTCGCGTTCATCGGCACTGGCCTCCAAGGCCACCGGCTTCCCGATCGCTAAAATTGCCGCCAAACTCGCGGTCGGCTATACCCTCGACGAGTTACGCAACGATATTACCGGAGGGGCCACGCCCGCTTCTTTTGAGCCCAGTATCGACTACGTGGTTACCAAGATACCGCGGTTTACTTTCGAAAAGTTTCCGCAGGCTGACGATCGTCTGTCGACACAGATGAAATCGGTCGGAGAAGTAATGGCGATTGGCCGAAATTTCCAGGAATCGTTTCAGAAAGCACTGCGTGGACTCGAGATAGGCGTGCATGGCCTCGATGAAATAGTCGATCAGGCGCAGGACGCGAAAGAACTGGAAGATTTGTATCGCACCGAACTGCGGTTGCCGGGGGCGAAACGGATATGGTATGTCGCCGATGCCTTTCGTTCGGGTTACAAGCTCGAACAGATATTTCAGCAGACCGCGATTGACCCCTGGTTTCTGGTACAAATCGAAGAGCTGGTAAAAATCGAAATGGATTTGCTCGGACGCAGTGTGGATTCACTGGATGCCGAGGAAATTAGAGCGCTCAAGCGTAAGGGTTTTTCCGATTTCCGGCTCGCTGATTTGCTCGACACCGATGAATTGAGTTTCAGTGCAAGACGTCGAGCCTTAGATATCCGGCCGATATACAAGCGGGTCGATACCTGCGCAGCGGAATTTTCATCCAGCACCGCTTACCTGTACTCGAGCTATGATGAAGAATGCGAAGCTGATCCGAGTGACAGAAAAAAAATCGTGGTGCTCGGCGGTGGCCCAAACCGGATCGGGCAGGGAATAGAGTTTGATTACTGCTGCGTGCACGCCGCGATGGCGATGCGCGAAGATGGCTATGAAACGATCATGGTCAACTGCAACCCTGAAACAGTATCCACCGATTACGATACTTCGGACCGACTTTATTTCGAGCCATTGACCTACGAGGATGTGATCGAAATCATAGACCTTGAAAAACCTAGCGGTGTTATCGTGCAATTTGGAGGGCAGACCCCATTGAATCTGGCCAGGGCGCTCGAAACCGCGGGTGTGCCCATCATCGGCACCAGCCCGGACTCGATTGACCTCGCCGAGGATCGGGAGCGGTTTCAGAAAATGGTTCAGGATCTGAAGCTGTTACAACCCCCCAACCAGATCGCGTACGATGTTGAGTCCTCGGCAAAATTGGCCGAAAAAGTAGGGTTTCCACTGGTGGTACGACCCTCCTATGTGCTCGGTGGCAGGGCTATGGAGATTGTTTACGATCAGGATGATCTTGCGCGCTACATGCGAGAGGCGGTCAGGGTCAGCCGGGAGTCACCCGTGCTACTGGATCGTTTTCTCGATGAAGCGGTCGAAGTAGATGTCGATGCCATATGCGATGGCGACAATGTACTGATCGGCGGGTTGATGGAACACATCGAACAAGCCGGTGTGCATTCGGGCGATTCAGCTTGTTCGTTACCACCTTATACTTTGTCCGATGAAATACAGCAGCGCCTGTGTGAACAGGTTGCCGCGATGGCGAACAAGCTAAAAGTAATCGGCCTGATGAATGCCCAGTTCGCCATCAAAGGCGACGAGATCTACATCCTTGAAGTCAATCCACGCGCGTCACGCACCGTTCCATTTGTATCCAAGGCTACCGGGGTTCCGCTGGC
>CAZAVY010000018.1:0-38948 GCA_964488685.1 uncultured Gammaproteobacteria bacterium | reverse complement strand
TCGATAGAAAAATCTGACTCAAAATGCCTTTCCCTCGCTACGACACCCTAAGTCCAACAGGCTCCTAGACGATAATAATCGACATCAGGGTCAATATCGACCATTAATCGGTAGTCGCAAACCTGAATTTAATCGAGGATGAAGGTAACCGGGCCCTCATTGATCAGATGAACCCGCATATCGGCGCCAAACTGCCCACACTCGACCCGAACATGGCTCGCAATTGCATAATCCACCATTCCCTCAAAAATTCGTTGGCCGTGCTGCGGGATTGCGGCAGCCGTGAAACTTGGCCGACGCCCCTTTTGGGTATTGGCGGCGAGGGTAAACTGGGGCACCAACAGGAATCCGCCATCGATATCCAGCAATGACAGATTCATCTTGCCCTCGGTGTCTGCGAAAACCCGGTAGTTCAGCAGGCGATCTACGAAGCGACCTGCGGTTGCATCGTCGTCCTCGGCCTGAACCCCGATCAGCACCAGAATACCCTGATCGATGCGGGCAACGGTTTCCCTGCCTACTTCTACCCGCGCTTCGCTGACGCGCTGCAACAGCGTGATCAAGCCAGAATTTCCAGCATCGAATTGCAACTCTCCACCAGGGCTTTGGATATGCCTTTCTCGGTAACCGCGTGACCGGCATCGCTGATAACCTTGAGTTGTGCGTTTTCCCAGTGCTGATCGAGCAATACTGCCTGATCGATCGGGCAGACCATATCGTACCGCCCATGCACTATAAATCCCGGGATGTGGCCAATCTTCGCCATATCTTCGATCAATTGATTGGGCCTGAGAAAACATTTATTACAAAAATAGTGGCATTCGATGCGGGCGATGCTCAACGCTATATGCGGGTCGCTGAAATGGTCGACAACGTTTTTATCGGGTAACAGGGTCACCGATGAGCCTTCCCAGATCGACCACGCCTTGGCGGCACCCATGCGGACTATCTCATTGTCGCTGGTCAGGCGCTTGTAGTAGGCATTAATAATATCCCCGCGCTCTTCGACCGGTATGGGTTCGATGAAATGCTGCCAGGCCTCGGGTAAAATCCTTGCTGCCTGGCCGTTAAAGAACCAGTTTACGTCTTCATCGCGCGCCAGAAATATACCCCGTAGTATTAAACCCAGCACCTGTTGCGGGTAAGCCTGGGCATAGACCAGGGCCAGAGTCGAACCCCAGGACCCGCCAAATACGACCCATTGCTCGATCTCCAGGAACTCGCGGATTTTCCCCAGATCAGCTACCAGATCCCAGGTAGTATTTTCCTCGAGATTCGCGTGGGGCCTGGATTTACCGCTACCACGCTGATCAAAGAGTATGATGCGATAGGATTCAGGATCGAAAAAACGTCGATGTCCAGGTTCACTCGAACCCCCGGGGCCCCCGTGCAAAAACACTACCGGCACACCGTCAGGATTACCACACTCTTCTATATAAAGCGTGTGAAGGTCTGAAACCGGAAAGCGCCAGGTTCTACCTGGTTTTATGGCGGGGAATAACATACGCGTCGCGAATCTCCGATTTTTTGTGCCCGTAGGACAATTCCTACGTAAATTAACGGCTTTGACTTACAACCGCGCTGCCTGCTTGCGATATCATTCAGGCGGTCGAGATGACATTATACTAGCACGACACAGGGAGTGGTCGACAGGCATGGAAGATGCTGGTCGTGCATGGACGCACGTACCTGAATTACCAATTATTCAAGTCAGTTTTTCTCTCCTCGAGATAACTCTGAGCCTGGTTAGGAAGTAGCCAGGCTTTTTTTTGCCCGTCAAAATGTGTCCCAGGCAGGTTTGGAAACAATCCTGTCAGACCCGAATGGCACTTACTTAAGCAATTAACCCCGTGATATTCGCCCTGGGCGCGAGAGGTCGGGTGATCGGGGGAAGTTTTTGCGAAGTAAACCGCAGGCGGCGCAGCCGCCGAGGCATTCGCGAAAACTTCCCCCAATTATCCGACCGTAGTCGGACTCTGGATGCATCCGTGTTTTGCTATACCCTGGCTAGAGTTTTGGATTAAATAAGTGCCATTCCTGTCAGACCCGAAGGTTTGGGCGCACTATTTCTTCCAGAATAGCGGTGTAAACAAAACCAGCAAGGTGAATATTTCGAGGCGCCCAAGCAACATCGCAACACATAAAATCCATTTCGCGGGATCGTTAATCGATGCAAAATTCCGACCCACATCGCCGAGCCCCGGACCCAGGTTATTGAGACAGGCGGCAACGGCTGAAAACGCGGTTTCCTGGTCGAGCCCGGTTGCCATGAGCAATAAAACCATAATCGCCAAAATCGCGAAATAGGCCGCAAAAAACCCCCATACCGCTTCCACTACCTTTTCCGGCATCGGTTTTTTGCCGATCTTGACCGCGAATTGCGCGTTCGGGTGCACCAGGCGCCGCAACTCCCGGGCGCCCTGCTTGACCAGTAAAAGGAAACGAATCACCTTGATACCGCCTCCGGTAGACCCCGAACATCCGCCAATGAAACTTACGTAGAGCAATAAAACCGGCAGAAAACCGGGCCAACTGTAATACTCGGCCGTGGTAAAACCGGTAGTGGTTCCAATCGAAACCACCTGAAACAGGCCCTCGATTATAGATTCGGTGGTTGAATCGAAAGTATGGCTTAGCTGCAGGTAACCGATGGTTATCACACTGACCACAAAAAGCACGATGATGTAGGTACGAAATTCAGCATCGCGTCGGTATGGCTTCAATGAACGATGGCGAAACGCGTTAAAATGAATGGCAAAATTTACCCCTGATAACAACATGAAAACGATGGCGACAAATTGAATAGCGGTACTGTCAAAATACCCTATGCTGGCATCGTGCGTGGAAAATCCACCGATTGCCACGGTCGAGAACGCATGCGACACAGCGTCGAAAAACGACATCCCAGCCAACCAGTAAGCCAGGCAGCAAGACACGGTGAGTCCGAGATAGATATACCACAGGGCTTTTGCAGTCTCGGTGATTCGTGGGGTGAGCTTGGTATCTTTCACCGGACCCGGCGATTCCGCGCGAAACAACTGCATCCCGCCAACCCCCAGCATCGGCAGTACCGCCACCGCCAGCACGATAATACCCATACCACCCAGCCACTGCAGTTCCTGGCGGTACAGTAACAGGGAATGCGGTAAATTATCGATACCGACTATGACTGTCGCTCCCGTCGTGGTGATCCCTGATATCGATTCGAATATCGCGTCGGTTACGGAAATATCGTAAACCCCGGACAGGTATATCGGCAGACCACCGACAGCACCCAGTACCGTCCAGAACAACACCACTACCAGGAATCCATCGCGCAGACGCAATTCCTTTTTCTGATGGCGCACCGGCAGGTAAAGTAACAATCCGGAGATAAAGGTAATCACAAACGCTTCCACGAACGGCAGAACCGCGCCGTCACCGTAAATCATGCCGATCACAATAGGCGGCAACAAGGTGCTACTGAACACCATTATCAGTAGGCCGAGAATGCGCTGTATTACCCGAAACTGCATTTAGATGACCGAAGCTGGTTTAAAAATAAGTGATGCCGACCTGAAATAGCTTTTCGACGGCAGCTATCTTCGTTTTATCGGTCAGGAAAAGGATCACGTGATCCTCCGATTCGATGACCGCATCGTGGTGGGCGATGATAACCTCGTCAGCGCGCACTATGGCGCTGATACGGGCGCCTTCGGGCAGCTTGATATCTTCGATTCGCCGACCGACAACCCGCGACGATGCCTTATCACCGTGGGCAATGGCTTCGATGGCCTCGGCCGAGCCGCCGCGTAAGGCATGCACCGCGACTACGTCTCCTCGCCGGATATGCGCCAGCAAGGTACCAATGGTCACCTGGTGTGGGGAAATCGCGATATCGATCAAGCCACTCTCGACCAGGTCGACATACGCGGCCCGATTAATCAACGACATAACCTTTTTTGCACCCATGCGCTTGGCCAGCATCGAGGACAGTATATTGGCCTCGTCATCGTTGGTGAGCGCGCAGAATACATCCATGCTTTCGATATTCTCTTCGAGCAGCAGATCAGGGTCGGCGGCATCTCCCAACAAGACGATGGTTGAATCCAGCACCGCCGACAGTTCATGCGCACGCGCCGGAAAGGCTTCAATAACCTTGACCTGGTAGTCTTTTTCCATCATCGCCGCGAGCTGACCCCCGATGTTACCACCGCCTGCAAGCATGATGCGCTTGTTGGGCTTTTCAAGCTTGCGCATTTCGGAGATAACCGTGGGAATATGTTCGCGCGCGGCCAGAAAAAATACTTCGTCGTCAACTTCAATAACACATTCGGCGGAGGGTTGAATCGACTCGCCACCGCGAAATATCGCGGCCACCCGCATATCGACATCGGGAACAACATCGTTCATGGTTTTCAAAGCGCGCCCTACCATTAAACCATCGTGGTAAGCTTTGACCGCGACCAGCTGTACTCTGCCCCCGGCAAAATCAAGCACCTGTAACGCGCTTGGATGCTCGATCAAGTGGTAGATGTACTCGGTAACCAGCGATTCCGGGCTGATCATGAAATCGACCGGAATCGAGTCTTCGGCAAATAACCCGGGGCGGCGCAGATACTCGGGTGATCGGATGCGCGCGATCTTGGTGGGGGTGTGAAAAAGCGACGACGCTACCTGACAGGCAATCATGTTGATTTCGTCACTATTGGTCAACGCGATCAGCATGTCGGCATCATCGGCACCGGCATCCTCAAGCAAACCTGGATAAGCGCCGTTACCACAAATAGTGCGCAGATCGAGTCGATCCTGCAAGTCCGAGAGAATTTGCTGGTTGGTGTCGATCACGGTGATTTCATTGCTTTTTTCCTTGGCAAGTTCGGCCGCTACGGACGAGCCAACCTGCCCGGCGCCTAGTATGATGATATGCATGAGTTTTTTGGGTTAGTTATTGTTTTTTGGTCTGCAATCCCAGCGCTTTCAACTTGCGATAAAGATGGGTTCTTTCCTGCCCAACCCGACGCGCAAGTTCGGTTATATTATTACTACTGAGCGCAAGTTGTCGAGCAAGGTATTCGCGTTCAAAGGTTTCCCGCGCTTGCCTCAAATCAAGGTTCATATCGATGGTAATCTGCATCTGGTTTTGCGCTTCCGCTTCAGGCCCGGTTGTGATCTGGCCCAAAATCTGATCGATTTCACTTAGCTCGATTCTTTCGTCATCACTATTGGACAAAATTGTCTTGATGAACTGTTTAAGCTGGCGGATATGGCCGCTCCAATGGTGATTGCGTAACAGATTTTGCGCGGCGACATCAAAATGGCGATAAGGTAGCTGTTCCAGATCACTAAACCAGTTGGTATAGTATTCCAGCAATTCAGGTATATCCTCGATATGCTCTTTCAGCGAGGGAATAGCGATTGCATCCCGCCACAACCCGCATAGACGGGAATCAGCCAGCGCTGAATTTTTCAGTTCGCCGTAATTGAAGCGACTGGCAACAATGAATCGAAATTTTGATTCACGCTGTGATACCAAAATAGCGTCGTACAGTGCCGCCTGCTGGTCGATACCCAGATCACATACCTCTTCTATATAGAGGTTAGCGGTCAGGGGAATCGAATCACGCAGGTCCGAAGCGGAATCGACAAGATTCACACCGCCGGCAGCGCCACTGAGATAATCAGCCCAGATAAGTTTGCCGCTGCCAACCGGACCACTGAAAAAAACCGCCTGGCTGGTGTCACTCAATTTCTGCAAGCGCTGCTTCAAATTCTGAACCAAACGGCTGTTGCCTACCGGTTCCTCGCGCTTGCCCCGGTTTTCCGGGCGTGCGCTGGCGGCGCTGTTCAACAAAGCCGATTTTACGGTGCTTAACAGCCTGGCCATGGACAGCGGTTTTTCGACAAAATCAATGGCGCCGTAACGGGTTGCCTCGACTGCGGTCTCGACCGTAGCGTGACCCGACATCATCACTACCGGACAATGATCGTTACCCGATGACTTCCATTGTTTAAGCAGCGTGACACCGTCAACTTCGGGCATCCAGATATCGAGCAATACCAGGTCGGGATTCGAAGTACGCCTGATCTCATTAGCGGCTTTTGCATGTTCCGCCACATCGACAAGATAACCTTCGTCCTCAAGAATATCCTTCAGCAGAAACCTGATATCGGGTTCGTCATCGACAACCAGGATACGTGCGTTCATGGCATTACCCTGAATTTTAGCGGTTCAATTCCCGGGTTTACTTCAACCTCGTTCGCGGCGACAGATACCGGCAAGCGGATGATGAATTTTGCACCGCCCTTACCTGTCTTACCCACCCGCACCGAACCACCGTGTTCATCGACGATCTTTTGCACGATCGCCAGCCCGAGTCCGCTACCCGAGGTCTTGGTTGTCACATAGGGATCGAACAGGTTATGCGCCACTTCATCGGCAATTCCAATGCCATTGTCTTCGACCGTGAGTTCGATCCAGTTGCGTCCTGAATCCTCGACCTGCCCGGTTTTCAACCTGATCCAGCCGTCGCCCTCCATGCTTTCAAGGCTGTTCTTCACCAGATTGTGCACCAGCTGGCGCAAACGCACATCGTCGGCTTCGATAGCGGGCGCCGATCTATCGAGTTTCAGGTCGATTACGACGCCGGCGTTGTCCTCATGATACAACACTGCAATCTCTTCAAGTATGGCGTTAAGGTTTAACAATTGTGATTTTTGGGTCGGTGATCGTGCATACTCGGTAAACGCGTTGACCATACTCTCCATGGCTTCCACCTGCTGTACAATTGTATGGGTATAGCGATCAAGCATTGACTGATTCTCGACTGAGACTTCACCGCTTAATTTGCGTTGCAAACGTTCGGCCGACAATTGAATAGGGGTAAGCGGATTCTTGATTTCATGGGCCAGCCGACGCGCCATTTCGCTCCAGGCTGAATCTTTCTGAGCCTGGATTAATTCGGTTAAATCATCGACCACGATGACTTGCTCCTTTCGTTCCTCGCTCTGGGACAATAGCGTTGTGCCACGAACCCGCAGGATTTTTTTACCGCCCTGGATTAATATTACTATTTCCTCCTGCCATTCTTCATCGCTGCTCAAATGCGCTTGCACGGTATCGAAAAACGGGGCCATCATCGGATGCTCGCGCAACACATCCGAAAGGTAAAGCTCGGTAAAAAAATAACTTTCAATGTCAAAAATAAGGCAGGCTGCAGGATTACCACTCTTGATAAACCCGGTTTCGTCGATCGTCAATACACCCGAGGTTAGTTGCTCCATTACCGATTCGAGGTAGTTTTTCTGCATCGCTTCCATCCGCTGACTTTGTTCGGCAATGGCACGACTGCGTGAAATTTTGCGCGTCATGGTATTGAAAGAACGCAGCAGGAATCCAAGCTCGTCACTGCCCGAAAGGGTTAACTGCTTTTCGTAGTCACCCGCGGCTACCGCTTTGGTGCCTTCTACCAGATCATTGATCGGCGCCACCAGCTTACGGGCGGCGACAAATGCCAGCCAAATAGCCGACAAAACACTCAGTAGCCAGATAATTGAAAGCGCCAGCGTAAAACTGGTTTTCAACGGATCGCGTAACAGCGCCAGTTCCTTATAACGATCGTAGGCTTGCTGCACGCCGACGGTTAGTTGATTGAGCCGGTCGGTAAACGGAAACTGTGCCTGTAGCGTTCTTGCCGGTTCGGTAGCGTCCAGGCTTTGCACCAGAATTACGATTTGTATAGCGAGTCCGTAAACCGGGTCTTCAACAAGCTTCAAATAAGGCCTGTCAAAATCGAGATCGCCGATATCGGCCACAGGCAAAGCCTGGGGGAGTTCCGTTGAATCGATACTGCTGGAAGCAATAATTGAATTGACATGGTTATACACGGTAACCTCGTTGGCGCCATATTGCTCCCGGACACTATCGAGATATACGATCAGGAGTTCATTGTCGATCTCGGTGATTTGGCTCGCGATATTTCGCGTCTTGTCCAATGCATCGCGCTTGCGCAGGTCGACAGCGCTGCGACCGAGTTGCAACGAATTCTCGAGGGCGGTCTCGACACCTACATCAAACCAGCTATCGATGCCTCGATGCAGGAAACTCAGGGAAAAGTAATAAACCACGCTGACCGGGATGATGGTCAACAAGACGAAAACCCCGATCATGCGTGCGGTCAGGTGCGAACCAATCGTCTTGAGGCGATACTGCACGATCAGCTTGTACAGGTTGTATCCGATCAGTCCCAGCAGGGCTACCACGCCAATCGCATTGAAAAACACCAGCCAGTTATAATACTTGCCGAAGGTGGCTGCTTGCGAAGTGGCGTCACCAATCGTATATAGCGATACCATCAACAATACAACCAGTGCCAGGATCGAAGCAGTATTGCGAAATGTACTATTCATCATCGGGACGACTGACCTCCAATTCATACCAGTCACTTTGCAAATCCCAGTCATTATCCCACAAAGAACTCGACTTTAGTGGTAACGGCAATTCATCGGTGTCGATGCCAAAGCGTACCCGCGCATAATAATTCCCATCTGCGGCCAGGTTATTGATATCCAGCATCGGGTAATTGTAAACCACTTCGATGAATGACACCGCCGCTTTGCGATTGACGAAATAGTGTCGTTCCGAAGTGTTGGCATCAAAAACCACAAATGAATCCAGCATTGGCTGATGGTGTAACAGGTATTGCTGTTTCAGCGCAACCATTTTGTCATCAAACCAGAAACGCCTTTCCGAACGAATTTCGATCTGGAACATGATCGGCACCGCAAAACCCTGGTCAATTGCGATCGAAATGTAATTCGGCATATCGCTATCAACCGTCAGATTGAGCATCAACAGGTCATCATCCAGGGTAAGGTCGGCGTATCGCACCACAAACGGTTCGCCATCCTGAGCCAACAACGGCATAACCATAACAAACATTAGTGCCAGGCCGGCAACGGCGGGTTTATGAAAGTAAAAACCTTGTTTCCGGATCATGCTTAATCCGATCTGCGCAACAGTGCATAGTAAAAGCCATCCATATTATCGCTTCCGGTCAAAATCTGGCGTCCGTGAGGTCTTTGCTCGCCCCAGGTTGTCCGGGCCATTTTTATCTCGACGCAATCAGGATGGCGTTGCAGAAATTTTGCGATCTGGATTTCATTTTCATCCTTGAAAACCGAACAGACGCTATATAGCATTCTTCCTCCGGGTTTCAGTAAACGCCATAACGCGTCCAGAATTTTCCTTTGTTGCGTCAGTAACGGCATTATATCGCTTTCGCGCCGCAATAATTTTATATCGGGGTGCCTGCGTATCACGCCGCTGGCGCTACAGGGTACATCAGCGAGGATGCAGTCGTATTCATTTCCTGAATGCCACTCGTCGGGACTTGCTGCGTCCCCGATCAGCACTGTCACCGATCTATCGATACGCTCCAGATTCTGTCGCAGCCGAACAAGTCGGGTTTCACTGCTATCGAGCACCTCGAGTTCGATATTTTCATAAGCCTGCAGCAGGTGTGCGGCTTTGCCACCCGGTGCGGCGCAGGCGTCAAGCACGCGCGCACCGGGTTCGCATGCGAGTAAATTCGCGGCCATTTGAGCTGCCGCATCCTGAACACTGATAGTACCCTGCACAAAACCCGGCAATTGGAAAACGTCGCAGGGTGTTGCCAGCTCTATTGCAGTCTCGACTATCGCATGCTTGCCAGCCTCGATCTCGTCCGCACGAAAACTGTCGATTATTTGCTCGCGCGTAACCCTGGCCGTATCAACCCGCAGCGTCATCGGCGGTCGCCGGTTACCCTGGCTCAAAATCGACTCAGCCTGGTTACCCCAGTCGCGGCGTATTCGAGCCAGCATCCAGTCGGGATAAGCCTGCGCCAGTGCGTTCTCATCCAGCACAATTTTATCCCGGATAACGCCGCGTAGCACGGCATTAACCAACCCCCGCGCCCAGGTTTTCTTCTGCGTTTGTGCCAGTTTTACGGTTTCATTTACCGCGGCATGATCCCCGGTACCGATAATCAGAAGTTGATATAGCCCCAGGATCAGAATGATCTCGATATCACGATCGCGCACGCGCAGGGGTTTTTGCAAACGCGTGGTGAGTATTGCAGACAAGCCGTAATACCAGCGGCAACATCCGAATACCAGTTCGCGGCTCAATGCCAGGTCACGCTTCGCGGCGCTCAGTGACTGATACCATTTGCTATTGAAGCTATGGTCAAGCGTACGTCCGTGATCAAAAACCCGTAGCAACACCTGCAAAGCAATCCAGCGCGGATTGGCGTTATTCATGGCAGCTACCCAGCACGCAACCGTTTAAATCCCGCGCGTTTAAGGCCTGCGCCGCTGAACATCGATTGCGACCGGAGAACTGTAAGTCGGTCACTTGTAATACGCCGTCTGAGCAACCGACATAAACCCCCTGCTGATCGTGCATAACCACCTTGCCCGGTATTCCAGCTTCGAAATCAAAACCTGGCCGGGCTGACCAGAGACGAACATTTTCACCATCGATAAAGCTATAACTCACGGGCCACGGATTAAAGGCGCGAATTTCCCTCAGCAACACCGCCACCGGTTTGTTCCAGTCGACTTCGGCCTGCTGCTTGCTTAAACGCGGTGCGTATGTTGCCCGCGATTGTTCCTGTTTCAGTGCCTGGCGCATCGCCCGTTCAATATCACCCAGCGATTCCAGCAGTAACTCCGCGCCAAGCGGTGCCAGTGCATGGTTCAGATCCGCAGCATTCCAGCACGGGTCGATGGCGATACTGCAACTTGCAATCATGCTACCGGTATCCAGCCCGACATCCATCTTCATCAACGTCACACCGCTATCGCTGTCACCGGCTAGAATTGCTTGCTGGATTGGCGAGGCGCCCCGCCAACGGGGCAACAGCGAGGCGTGTAGGTTGACGCAACCCAGCCGCGGAGCGTCAAGTACCACCGCCGGCAACAACAGACCATAGGCCGCAACCACCATCAAGTCGGCATTCAATGCCTGTAATTCGTCTAGCTCGTCCCGCGCGCTAAAACTGGTCGGTTGACGAACCAGTAGTTGATGCTGAAGCGCAAAGGCCTTGACCGGACTCTGCTGTAGTTTGCGACCCCGCCCTGCCGGGCGATCCGGCTGGGTATAGACCGCAACCACCTGATGCTCGCTATGCAACAATGAATCAAGAGCCGGAATGGCGAAATCCGGCGTGCCTGCATAAATAACATTGAGCATTGCGGGTGCGACTAGTCAGCCTTTTGTTTCTGCATCTTGACCAGCTTGTTGCGGATACGGTTTCGCTTGAGGCCGGACAGGTAATCGACGAATAGCTTACCTTCGAGATGGTCCATTTCATGCTGGATACAAGCCGCTTCGAGCCCTTCGGCTTCAAATTCGGAATGCGTGCCGTTTTGATCATACGCACGCACCCGAATATACTCCGCGCGCCGTACCTTTTCATAGAACCCCGGTACCGACAGGCAACCTTCATCCGTCTCTTCATCGCCCTCTGATTTTAGAATTTCGGGGTTGACCAGGCACCTGGGCTGGTCCCGCGTTTCCGATACATCCATAACCAGCAGACGAATATGGCGATCAACCTGGGTTGCCGCAAGCCCAATACCCGGTGCCTGGTACATGGTTTCAAACATATCGCCGGCCAGTTGCTGCAGGTCTGCGTCAAAATCGCCAACCGATTTCGCGACCGTTCTAAGACGGGGATCCGGGAAATGTAAAATATTTAATAAAGCCATGGTTAAATACTTCAAGAAAACTTATAACTAGTTGTTCCAAGTTAATGATTATAATAGAATCTTTCCGACCAAATAGCTTGTAGTCGGACATATTTAGTCTACAATCCATCAATTAATATCGCATTTTCAGGGGTTCTTATGCCGACCACCAACAATAGACAGCTTGTAAAGGGATTAATTCTGCTCTCAGGACTGTTGCTGATAACCGCCTGCGCCCAACCTCCCCCGCCCTATGCGGTTGTTTACGAGCCCGAAGAGGTGACCGAAACCGAAACTGTCCAGGCTGCGATTCCGGTTGCGGAACCGGAGCCGGTGGAAACCATCGTTTATGAAGCGGAATACCCGGAAACCTATATTGTACAAGAAGGCGATACGCTATGGGATATCTCGACGGTATTTCTGCGTGATCCCTGGTACTGGCCGGAAATATGGTTCAAGAATCCCCAGGTTGAAAATCCTCACCTGATCTACCCGGGCGACACCCTGGCTATTGTCTATATCGGTGGTGAGCGCAAGGTTCAAATTTTGTCTCGCGGGACCGGCGGATCGAATTTGTCACAGACCTCCGGCGGGCTCAAGATTGTCAAAATCAAACCCAGGATTCGATCTAAATCCATCGACGCGACTATCCCTTTGATCCCGATAGATTCGATTCGTCACCTGCTCGAACGACCGATAATCATCGATGCGGAGACGCTTGAAAATTCCGCCTATATCCTGGCGAGCATCGATAACCATCTTGTCAATAGCATCAATGACACGCTTTACGTACGTAAACTCGACACCTCGTCGGGTATCGGTCGTTACCAGATCTACCGACCCAACCGTCCGTTGTTCGATCCTATTACCAACGAGTTACTGGGTTACGAGGCACTCTTTGTCGGTGAATCGAAGCTGCTTTTGCGCGGCGATCCCGCATCGGTACGAGTCACTAATTCTGAACGGGAAATCCTGCGCGATGACCGTGTTTTGCCATTGGATAACACCCTTTTTGAACGGGATTTCATCCCCAGACCACCCAGTACCTATGTGACCGGCGAAATCGTTTCGATGTTGGATGCGATCATTCAAACAGGCCAGTATCAAACCATCGCGATCAACCTCGGGCAACGGGACGGTGTCGAGGCCGGGAATATTTTGCGTATTCGACGCACCGGGGAAATCATCCGTGACAAACGTGAGGAAGATCCGAGATTCCGAGTCAAACTTCCCGACGAACAGGTCGGTATGGTGATGATTATCCGCTCCTTTGAAAAAATGAGTTACGCCTTGATTATGGAAGCGGACTTTCCGATCAGTATCAGGGATTACGTCGAATCTCCATAAGCCCGGTGTCGGGTAGTCCCGGTCACCAAACCCGTCGATACCATTAACCCGGCGACAATATTTATCGTATTCAGGGCTTTAATATAGCGTTAGCCCGGCAATTTCATAAATCTGCGCAAAGATCGCGCAGGCCATTGTTTTCATAAAGAAATGGGATTTCACAAGGAAATTTCCGAAGAAACCTCGTATCCGCGATTACGAGTGACTGAGGAAATATTGCTTGTGGAATCAATAGACTAGTGAGATTGTGCATGATTTATGAATTTTCCGGGTTAGATCAAGGTACGGCCAGGATCCGGGGCATTCGCTACGCTCATGGGGCCGGCCCGGTTACTCCATTGGCAAAGCTTGAAACGCAGAGCTGATGGTTTCTTGAAGCCGCTGAGCAATTGATATTTATTAACAAAGGCCATCGCCTGGTGTTATAGTACCCGGGTCTGCAAATGGAATATTGAGACCACCATGCAAAAGGATTTGCTACCCGATTTCCTGCACCTCTACCATTGCCTGGGCTCCAGGCGAGCAACCCTGTTAGCACTTTTGCAACAGTCTGCGGGAGACCCTGGAGGTATTCGCGCCAGTAGTACGAACCTGCTTCAGGCCGCGGGTCTCGATTACAACACCGCCTGCAAAATCAGATCGTCACAACAGCCCCAGGTCGGCAAAGACCTGGCCTGGGTCGAATCAGGCGAGAACCATTTAATTTGCTTCGACGATGATGTCTATCCCGAGTTACTGCGGCAGATCTGTGACTTTCCCGTCCTGCTCTACGCCCGCGGCAATCCCGAACTATTGCATGATCCCCAGATTGCAATTGTTGGGAGTCGAAACTGCACGCCCGGTGGCACCCAAAATGCGTTTGATTTCGCCGCGCAACTCGCCACTGCCGGTCTGACGGTAACCAGCGGGATGGCGCTGGGTATCGACGCGGCCGCGCATCGCGGGGCCTTGCATGCGACCGGCAAGACCATCGCTGTAACCGGTACCGGGCTGGATTTGATTTACCCCCGGCGAAATCGGCAACTTGCCGGTGAAATCCTGCATCTGGGATTGATTGTTTCGGAGTTCCCATTGGGAACCGGGGCAAGACCGGCCAATTTTCCGCAACGCAATCGTATTATCAGCGGTCTCAGCCTGGCAACACTGGTAGTCGAAGCCGCACAACGTAGCGGCTCCCTGATCACCGCGCGTTTCGCAGCCGAGCAGGGTCGCGAAGTATTCGCGGTTCCCGGTTCGATACACAACCCGCAAACCCGCGGCTGTCATCAGTTAATTCGCGATGGCGCAACGATTACCGAAACTCCGCAAGATATCGGCTGCGAGATCTCCAGCCTCATCGGCTATGTCCTCGAACAACAATACGGGGGATCTGCGGACCACCCGCTGCGGCTCGATCCCGCGCATCGGCAACTGCTGGAAGCGATCGGATACGATCCGGTTGGTTGTGACATACTTGTACAACGCAGTGGCTTGACCATCGACAAGCTTTCATCCATGCTACTGTTACTTGAGATTAACGATTTAATTCAATCGGCACCTGGCGGCTGCTTCGTCAGGATCTAAACGAGGTACTCATGAAAGAAGGCGTTATCGACGTTCTGATGTACATATTTTCAAGTTATGCGGACCAGGATGAAAACCTGCCTGAAGACCGCGACGGCATCGATGCTGATTTATGCGCGGCCGGTTTCGACCCATCCGAAATCGAAAAGGCTTTCGAATGGCTGGACGGGCTGGCGCAGGTTGAAGACGATACCGGAATGGACCAGTCAGACATCGCAACCCGGGTCCTGGCACCCGAAGAACGCGCGCGCCTGGCCTACAACGCGCAGGGATTTTTGCTGTTCCTGGAACAATCCGGGGTACTGACCCCACGATTGCGTGAAATGGTAATCAATCGTGTCATGGCCCTCGAATCGGATTCAGCAGTCGATATCGAAGAATTAAAGTGGGTCGTAATGATGGTGTTATTCAATAGCGCGGAAGAGCAGGATGAAAATGCATTGATGCACTACGAAGATATTGTGTTCGCGGATCAACCCGCCGTGTTTCACTGAGAAGCGCATGTGTCAAAAACAGTAGCAGACCGATAGCGCGCCATGGCCAGCCACCTAGTCATCGTAGAATCCCCGGCTAAAGCAAAGACCATTGAAAAATACCTGGGCAAGGACTTCAAGGTTCTGGCTTCCTATGGTCATGTGCGCGATCTGATTCCCAAGGAAGGTGCTGTCGAAACCGAAAATGGTTTCAAAATGAATTACGCCGTGGTCGAGCGTAATCAGAAACACATTGCCACCATTAAAAAAGAACTCAAAAAGGCCGATTCGATTTACCTGGCGACTGACCCCGATCGCGAAGGGGAGGCCATTTCCTGGCATTTGTATGAACTGCTCCGGGAAAAGAACCTGATGAAGAACAAGCAGGCCTATCGGGTTGCATTCTACGAAATTACCAAGCAGGCTGTTTCCGAAGCGATTGCCAACCCGCGCGAAATCACCATGGACCTGGTTAACGCGCAGCAGGCGCGACGGGCGCTGGATTACCTGGTGGGGTTCAACCTGTCGCCTTTGTTGTGGCGCAAAATTCGACGCGGGTTATCAGCTGGCCGGGTTCAAAGCCCTGCATTGCGCATGATAGTCGAGCGCGAGTTCGAGATCGAAGCATTTAACCCGCAGGAATACTGGAGTATCGAATCAGATCAAAATTTTGAAGGCCAGGCATTCAGCGCCAAGCTGAATTTGCTTGCGGGTGAGAAGGTCAAACAATTTACCATTACCAATGCTGACCAGGCAAATGCGGCAAAGCAACGTCTCAACGACGCCGCACAGGGCAAACTACGCATCGACAAGGTTGAAAAAAAGCAACGCAAGCGCAACCCGACGCCGCCATTTACAACCTCGACCTTGCAGCAGGAAGCAGCGCGCAAGCTGGGATTCGGCGCCCAACGCACCATGCGCACCGCGCAGCGACTTTACGAAGGCATCGATATCGGTGCAGGCCAGGTTGGGTTAATTTCCTATATGCGTACCGATTCGGTAACGCTATCGAATGATGCCCTCGCCGAAATCCGGGATTTTATCGCGGAAAAGTTTGGTCAGAGCAATCTGCCGGAACAGCCACGCGTTTATAAAACCAAGTCCAGGAATGCGCAGGAAGCGCATGAGGCAATTCGGCCCACGAGTGCACGCAACGAACCCTTCAAAATCAAACAACATCTCGGCGATGACGAGTTTCGACTGTACAGCCTGATCTGGAAGCGAACCATCGCCTGCCAGATGATTCATGCAACCCTGGACACGGTCTCGGTAGACCTCGCCTGTGGTGAAGGCAACCGCTTCAGGGCGACCGGTTCGACAATTCGTGATCTGGGTTTTATGCGGGTTTACATAGAAGACAAAGATGAACCCAAGAAGGACGACAACAAGGAAAATATTCTGCCCCCGCTCAAGCAAGGTGACCTGGTCGACCTGCAACAAATCAGGCTGGAACAGCATTTTACCGAACCGCCACCGCGTTTCAGCGAAGCTTCGCTGGTCAAGACCCTGGAAGAATACGGTATTGGCAGACCTTCGACCTATGCATCCATCATTACAACCCTGCTCGATCGCGAGTATGTCGAGCTCGAAAGCAAGCGCTTTCATCCGACCGATGTCGGTCGCGTGGTGGCACGATTCCTGACCCAGCATTTCACTCGATACGTCGACTACGATTTCACCGCTCAACTCGAAGATACACTCGATGAAATTTCGCGTGGCGAAGCTGACTGGTTACCGTTGATGGAAGAATTCTGGACAAGCTTCAAGAAACTGGTCGATGATAAAATGGAAAATGTCAGCCGCGATGAAGCGATCCAGGCGCGACAGCTCGGCATAGACGAAAAATCGGGGAAACCGATTTCGGTGCGCATGGGCCGGTATGGCCCCTTCGTTCAAATTGGTACCCGAGAAGATGAAGAAAAACCTCGCTTCGCCGGCCTCAGGCCGGGTCAGAAAATGGATTCGATTACGCTCGAAGAAGCCTATGAACTGTTCAAACTGCCACGCGAACTTGGAGAGTCTGCCGAAGGCGAGCAGATTTCCGCCAATATCGGACGCTTCGGCCCCTACATAAAATATGACAGCAAGTACGTTTCACTCAAGGTAAAGGAAGGCGACGATCCCTATTCCATTACGCTCGAGCGAGCGCTTGAATTGGTGGCGGAGAAAAAGGAATTCGATGCCAACCGTGAAATCAAGGTGTTCGAGGGCACTGATATTGTTATATTGCGGGGGCGTTATGGGCCGTATATTACCGATGGTATTAAAAACGCCCGCATCCCCAAGGATGTTGAAGATCCAGCCAGCCTCGATCTGCCAACCTGCCAGGCGTTGATCGAAAAAGCGCCTTTTCCCAAAGCCAGGCGAAAAAAAGCGGCGGTGAAGAAGAAGGCCACCGCCAAAAAAACGGCTAAGAAAAAGACTGCAAAGAAGGAAGCGGCGCGGAAAAAGGCCACTGCAGACGCCGGTTAACCAGGCTCGAGATGAGTCCCTGGGCACTAAATCGCTTCCTTCATGCAGCATCGCAAGGCGCCGTATTTGGTTACCCAACCGATACCGTCTGGGGATTCGGCTGTGATCCGTTAAACGCGAGCAGCGTGGATCGAATTCTGCAAATTAAAAATCGCAGCCCCGATAAAGGTCTGATCCTGCTGTCATCCCGAATCGAATTCTGCGCTGCCTACATCGACGTTGACGCGAACCCGCTAAAATCGATGAATACCAGGAACCAAGATCCCATCACCTGGCTGATGCAAGCGAGCCGGTTTTGCCCGCCCTGGATTCGAGGCAACTTCACGACCGTCGCGATTAGAATCACCGACCATCCTTTGCTGCGGATAATATGCGACCGACTCAAAACACCCATCGTCTCGACCAGCGCCAACCGTAGTGGTAAAGCGACGGTACGCAATTCACTGCAAATGCGAAAACAATTTGGTGATGAACTCGATTTTATCGTCACTGGTTTCGCCACGGGCGGCAGGCGGCCAAGTGCGATAAAATCGCTGGCTACCGGCACAGGTTTAAGAAAAGGTAACTGATGGATATCGACATCGACAGCGTCAACCACTATCTGAAAGACTTGCAGGGCGCTATTACGCGCGAATTGCAGGACATAGATGCTAAGGAAGCGTTCGAAACCGATATCTGGCAACGTCAAGCGGGCGGTGGCGGCTGCAGTATGATTTTGCGAAATGGAGCCGTGTTTGAACAGGCGGGAGTCAATTTTTCCGAAGTGCACGGCAGTCATCTTCCAGCTTCGGCAACCGCGCATCGGCCCGAACTCGCAGGCCGGCAATTCCGTGCCATGGGTGTTTCGCTGGTGATTCACCCCGAAAATCCCTATATACCGACCTCACATGCCAATGTACGCTTCTTTGTTGCCGAAAAACCTGGCGAAAATCCGGTCTGGTGGTTTGGTGGTGGCTTCGATCTGACACCCTGTTACGGCTTCAGTGACGATTGCCTGCACTGGCATCGTATCGCCAGGCAAGCCTGTGAGCCCTATGGAAGCAAACGCTACCCCAGGTATAAGAAATGGTGTGACGAGTATTTTTATCTCAGGCATCGCGACGAGGCGCGGGGTATCGGCGGCTTGTTTTTCGATGATCTGAACGAACCCGATTTCGAACAGGCCTTTGCCTTTATGCGGAGTATCGGCGACCATTACCTGCCCGCCTATACACCGATCGTCGAACGCCACAGGAACGATACTTACGGGGAACGCGAAAAACAATTTCAATTGTACCGCCGCGGTCGCTACGTGGAATTCAACCTGGTGTATGATCGCGGCACGCTGTTCGGCCTGCAATCGGGGGGGCGCACCGAGTCGATCCTGATGTCACTGCCCCCCGTTGTTAACTGGCGCTACAACTATCAACCTGAGAAAGGTAGCGCCGAGGCTGAGCTGACTGACTATTATCTCAAGGCACGCGACTGGTTGGCATAAATAAAAATGGACGATTACTTTCCTGAAATCGAAGTAAACAACGGGCTCGACGAGTACAACAAGTGCGGCCTCTGTACCAATTCGAAGTGTTGCACCTACGTGACCCAGCAGATCGATACGCCACGCTCCAAGTATGATTTCGAAATATTGCTATGGCAGGTTTCGCATGACAAGGTCGCTGCGTACAAGGATGATGATGGCTGGTTCGTGATGTTCGAGACCCGCTGTCAGCACTTGCTGATCGACGGGCGTTGCAATATTTATCAAATTCGACCAACCATTTGCCGCTCGCACAGCAATGATTACTGCGAATACGATGCACCGGCGGAAGATGGATTCGAGCTCTATTTCCCGGGTTACGATTCATTATTGCAATACTGCAGGAAAAGGTTCAAACGCTGGACCACCGGCAATTCACCGCCTTCGTAATCGGGCAATCGGCACCGGGACAAGCCTGTTTTCGTTAGATGACCCACACAGCCAAAAATCGTATTTTGCTGGTCATCTGCGCAGCGGTTACCGCCGCTGCATTCTTTGTGCCACGAATTGCGCAAGATCCGCTCTATCACCAGTTTGCCGATCAAAACAGCTTGTTATCGATCCCCAATGCACTGAATGTTTTAACCAACTTATTCTTTGGCTGGGTTGGTATCGAGGGCCTTTACCGCCTGCATCGACAAAAATCCTTGTTAGTCGTTAATGAAATTCTGCCAACCTACTTCGGCTTTTTCGTTTCATTGATACTGGTCGCTGGTGGTTCGGCTTACTACCACTGGTCCCCCGACAATCAGACCCTGATCTGGGACCGCTTACCCATGACGATCGCTTTCATGTCATTTTTTACGATACTGCTTGCCGAACGAATCTCGAGTTCGCTGGCAGCTACGCTGTATCCGCTGCTATTGGTCGCCGGTATCGCGAGCATTATTTACTGGTATGTCAGCGAGCAGGCGGGTCAGGGCGACCTGCGTCCATATGCACTGATCCAGTTTCTACCGCTCCTGTTAACACCGCTGATCCTGCTAATGCTGCAATCGCTCTATACCCGCAGTTCGGATATCTGGTGGTTTCTTGCCTGGTACCTGATTGCAAAGCTTTGCGAAGTTTACGATGAAGAAATATTTAGTGGGTTGATCGTGATAAGCGGTCACAGCCTGAAGCACATCGCTGCGAGTATCGGCTGCCTGGTATTTCTGAGGCATCTGCGTTTTAGAACCGTTTGAATTTATGAAAAAGATGCTGATCAGCGCATGTTTGCTGGGTGACCCGGTAGGTTACGACGGCAAATCGAAAACCATGGACTGTAGTAGTCTCGAACAACTAATTGAGCAGGGGCAGGTGGTCAGATTCTGCCCCGAAGTTGCGGGAGGTCTGCCGACACCGCGGCCCGGCGCAGAAATCAAGGCGGGAGATGGCGACAAGGTGATCGCCGGATTGGCACGGGTACAAACCCTGGACGGAACCGATGTTACCGCGCAATTCCTCAGCGGTGCGTCGCAGGCTCTGGCGCTATGCCGACAACACGACATCAGGGTTGCGGTGTTGGCCGAGTCGAGTCCATCCTGTGGCAGCAGCAAGATCTACGATGGAAGTTTTACCCGCAATTCGATTCCGGCAAGCGGTGTCACCGCGGCGCTGCTGCGACAACACGGCATCGAGGTGTTCAATCAACATCAATTGCCGGCGGCGATCAGTCATTTGGAATCCAGCAACAGTACCACCCGGACTTGATAGCGCACAGGTTTCGATTTACTCGCGCGGGCTTGTGCTTCAAAATCAAGCGCCAGCAACTTTACACATAGGATGCACTCGATGAGTACAGAAAAGGTAAAATCCGCGCACATTATCGATCTCATCCTCAAACTGTTCGCCGAGCGCGGAGCCGAGGAATACATGGGCGAAGCGGTGTCGATGTCTCAACATATGGAACAAAGTGCAGCCTGCGCCTTTGCCGATGGCGCCCGGGACAGCCTGGTGATATCGGCACTGTTACATGACATCGGCCATTTTGTAGGTGAGCATCCGATAGAAGCCCTTGAAAAAGGAATCGATAACGCTCATGAAGAAGTCGGGGCGCGTTACCTCGAACCCTATTTTTCAGCCTCGATCATCGAGCCCATTCGTCTACATGTCGCCGCCAAACGTTATCTTTGCGCCACCGATAACGACTATCTGGCCCACCTGTCCGATGCTTCGGTTAACTCACTCGGTGTCCAGGGGGGTCCGATGTCTGCTGCCGAAGTCACGGCCTTTGAAGCCCGGCCTTATCACAGGGGTGCAGTTCAGTTGCGGCTTTACGATGACGATGGCAAGGTTACAGGTCTTTCCATAAAACCTGTCAGCGCCTATCGAAACAGCCTCGAATCACTATTGTTGACCGGTGCATGAAATACCAGGGCATCGTTTTTGACAAGGACGGTACCCTGCTCGACTTTAACCGCAGCTGGTTACCAGTTTATCGCTATGCGGCGCAGGAATTGGCCGAAGGGGATGCGGAGCTTGCCGAGCAGTTGCTCACACAACACGGTTTTGACCCGGCCCGAAGTCAGGTTAACAGTGGCCGTCTGCTCGCTGCGGGCAATAACAACGAGATAGTCGATGCCTGGGCCTGGCAAATTAGCAGACAGGATCGTATCGAAGAAATAGGCCAGCGCCTTCAACAGCTTGCAATCCCTCGAGGTGTTATCAGAATTCGATTTTCTGGCGGGCTACGACAGCGGTCACGGAACCCAACCGGAGGCCGGCATGGTACTGGCGTTTTGTGAGCAAATGGAGTTGAGTGCCGAAACCGTGGTTGTAGTCGGAGACAATCGACACGATATTGAAATGGGTAGAAACGCCAACGTCGGCCTTTGTGTCGGAGTGCTGACCGGTACCAGTACCCGTAGCGATCTCGAATCGATCGCCGATATCGTAGTCGATGATGTCAGCGCACTACCGGTTGTAATATCGACAGAAATGCGGGCTGATATGTTTTAACTTGCAACGAATTGTTATAGAACGCTTTTTTCTGGAACCATTCTTGTCGAAAACATCAGACTTCATGTTTTCGACAGGGAAGTTAAAACATGATGTCTAGTCAGTGACCACCGGTAATTCGCCGGGTAACCCCCATTCACACCAGGAACCATCATAAATTGCGAGATTTTCAAGACCGATATGATGTGCCGCAAACACTAGAACGCAGGCAGCTACTCCTGATCCGCAGCTACAGATTGTGCGCTTGCTATCGGCGATCAGCGGGGTGATAATTTTCTCCAGTTCCGGTTTCGATTTTAACAGGCCGTGATTAAACAGTTCCGGGAAGGGTAAATTCAGGGCTCCCGGCATATGTCCACGACGCAAGCCCGGTCGTGGTTCTTCAACCACCCCGTTAAACCGTGGTGCCGGACGCGCGTCCAGCACACACACCGTTGCATCGTCAAGCGCAGCCAAAACAACTGTAGCATCAACAAAATCAGCCTGATTCAGGTTGGCGACAAAATTGCCGCACTCAAATTCCGAAAACTCGCCGACGCTCTCGATTGGGTAATCCGCCCGGTCCCAGGCGGCCAGTCCACCGTCGAGCAAGGCCACACTCTGACAACCCATGGCACGTAACATCCACCAGCGCGTGGACTTGAAAACATGCCCGTAGAGTCGTAAACAACGACGCTGCTGTCCTGGTTTAAGCCTAGTATCTGCAACTCGCGTGTAAATTTTTCCTGATCCGGCATCATGTGCGGTAAATCCGAGTCGGATGAGCAGATCTTCTCATTGAAATCGAAAAACCTGGCCCCGGGAATGCGCGCTTGCTGCCATTCCTGAAATCCATCGCGAGCGGTGGCCGGCATATGCCAACTGGCATCGAATACAATCAGATTGCTGGCTTCAAGATGCTGGTTTAACCAATCGACACTCACCAGGGAGTCGGGCAGCTTCAAAGTCATGATGAAATAGCCGGGTTGTTACAGGAATTGCAACATATCGAATTGCATTGCAGCTGGCAAGCCACAAACCGTGGCGCTATAGTCGACTCCTATGGCGGCATTTTCCGAACGTTACAGCGGCGAAATTTTCGCGCTGGTGACTGCATGCGGCCTGGGTGCGATAACCACTCAGGCCAAAGTATTTTACGCCGATGGCGGTAACGCCATGACGCTGATGCTAACGCGATTTCTGGTAGCGACGTTGGTGTTCGGATTTCTACTGCTGGCAAGGCGCAGCAGTTTTGGTGTAGAAATAGCACAACGCATACCGCTGATAGCGCTTGGAATCATCTGCTCCGGTGCGATGATTTGCTACCTGCTTGCGGTGGAATCGATTTCGGTTAGCCTGGCAGTGCTGGTACTCTACCTGTATCCGTTATTGGTGCTGTTCCACTCAATTCTGACACGCCAGATTCCAGCATCCTTGAAATTACTCGGCCTGTTTCTCGGTGCCTTCACCGGCCTCTACCTGGCACTGTCCGGGGGTGATATCAAGCTCGATGTCGGCGGCATCCTGTATGCCACACTGGCCAGTGCCGGTGCGGCATTCACCTTTGTCTGCGGTGCCCGGGTTGCACCCGTCGTGTCACCACTAGTGATGACCTTCTGGATCAACGCGATCGGTTTACTACTGATACTACCGATGATGGTGGATACACTCTTTTTATCCGCCACCGGGCAAGGTGTATCGGCACTCGCTGCAGCAACCGTGTTTTACCTTGTTGCGATCCTGAGTCAGTTTCAGGCTCTGGCTCGTTTACCGGCCGCAAGCGCAGCCTTTTTACTAAACCTGGAACCGGTGGTATCGATACTGCTGGCCTACCTGATTCTGAATGAAACCCTTAGCCTGGTGCAGGCATGCGGGGTAATCCTGGTACTGTCGGCCCTCATTTATTCATTGCGGTTAAAACCATCGACAACTTGATCGGAAGTCAGCTTCGGGTCGGTATTAATCTGACCCTGCCGATTGCAGTGAACCCCATCGACAACTCGAAGCCCGGGAAACAACCGGATCGACGGCAATAAAAAATCTAAATAAAACTGTACGACCAGTACAGTTTTTCGAACATTCGAATTTTGCAAAATATCAGACCGGACAAGCTACCAAAACAACTTTTTATCGAATCCGGTCACCTTGGATAATTTATAATATTTTGATTTATTATCAATAAGTTAAACTCTTTGTTACGGTTCTCGCGGAACTACCCGAACCTTGGCTCGAACTGCATCTCAAATGGCCTGTGAACTGGTTCACAATAACATATTTCGTTATTTTCTGTTATGCTTAACTGTACTGAATAAAATTCGTAAAAACTGAATCTGTTACTATTTTCGCGTCGGCCTATAATTCACCTCATAACTTAACACCGCTGCCGGTTACATAACCCCGACAGCACTTTTACAGGAGCAACACAATGAGCACATTAAAAGCAAGGCAGTTCCATCTGATCGAAGATATGGACATCTCCGCACTGACATTCGCAGTGGTCGAACGCATCGAAACATTTGCGGTTAAAGCAGGGAGCATCGTGCGGACATGGGTTCGTCGATCAAACGACCGTCGCATGTTGGCACAGATGAACGAGCACATGCTGAAAGACATCGGCCTGACTCGCTTCGATGTCACCATCGAGGCTGACAAGTCCTTCTGGCAGAAATAGCGGTCTTCTCGACCAAAACCTCCACAACCGGTGTGGATTACCTGATCCGCACCGGAATTTTTAATTCAACATAGCGTAATTCGTAACTTGCCGGTATTGAGTCGTATCCGATCACTGCTTCAAACGATAACCGGTTTTAAACATCCACCACACCAGTATCAGGCAAACCACCAGGAACAGGCAGATCATCGCCAGGCTCACCTCGACGCTGACATCGGCCACTTCGAAGAAACTCCAGCGAAATCCGCTGATCAAGTACAGCACCGGATTAAACAGGGTAACCGTCTGCCAGGCGGGCGGCAGCATGCTGACCGAGTAAAAACTACCTCCCAGGAACACCAGCGGCGTAATCACCAGCATCGGAATCAATTGCAGCTTTTCAAAATTGGTTGCCCAAAGCCCGATAATGAACCCAAACAGCGCGAAGGATACACAGGTCAGCACCAGGAACAGCACCATAACGAAGGGGTGTGCGATGTTCAGATCGACAAAAAGATTAGCGGTTATCAAAATAATAGCGCCTAGTATCAACGATTTGGTGGCCGCCGCGCCGACATAACCGATCAGTATTTCAAAAAATGATATCGGTGCCGACATGACCTCGTAAATCGTGCCGGTAAACTTGGGAAAGAAAATCCCGAAGGATGCGTTGGCTATACTTTGCGTCAACAACGATAGCATTACCAGCCCGGGGACGATAAAAACCCCGTATGGCACCCCCTCTATTTCATCGATACGCGAACCGATCGCAGCCCCGAACACGACAAAATACAGCGAAGTCGAGATCACCGGCGATGCAATAGTTTGCAGCAACGTATTCCAGGCGCGCAACATTTCAAATTTATAGATTACCTTAATCGCCTGAACGTTGATCATCGGCTACTCACCAGTCTTACAAAAATTTCTTCGAGTGAGCTCTGACTCGTTTTCAGGTCCTTTAACGATAGCCCAACCTCGGTCAAGCCCTGCAATAAAGCAGTAATACCGGTTCTTTCCCCATCGGGATCGTAGGTATAGGTCAATTGGTCCCCATCGTCAGAAAGTTCGAGACCATAACTTTCCAGGGTTTCGGGAATTTGATCGATTGATTGCCTGAGTTCGATCAATAATTGCTTCTTACCCAGTTTTTGCATCAAACACTTTTTTTCATCGACCAGCAACAGCTTACCCTCGCTAATGATACCGACGCGATCCGCAATCTGCTCGGCTTCGTCGATGTAGTGGGTCGTCAGAATGATGGTGACCCCGGAGTCGTTGAGTCGACGCACCATTTTCCACATGTCCTGGCGTAGTTCGACATCAACCCCCGCGGTGGGCTCATCCAGAAACAGGATACGCGGTTCGTGCGACAGAGCCTTGGCGATCAACACACGGCGTTTCATGCCGCCGGAAAGCTGACGCAACTCGCTGCTGCGCTTGTCCCACAACGATAAATCCTTAAGTAATTGCTCGAGGTAAGCCGGGTCGGGGGTTTTGCCGAATAGCCCCCTGCTGAAATTCACCGTGTTCCAGACCGTATCAAAAGCGCCCAGGGTAAGCTCCTGGGGTACCAGCCCAATCAAACTCCGGGTGATGCGATAATCGGTGACGATGTCGTGCCCGGCCACTGTAACCGTACCCGAGCTAGCCGAGACGATGCCGCAGATAATTGAGATGAGCGTTGTCTTGCCGGCCCCGTTGGGTCCGAGCAGGGCGAGAATTTCACCCTCGTTTATTTCAAAATCGACCGTGCTGAGCGCCCGTTGACCACTGCTGTATACCTTGGACAGCGCTTTAATTCTGACTATGGGTTTCATCGCGCGATTCTACTATCTGAGCCCTCGCTTGAATATCAGAATATATCGTCGCAGCAACATCGTCTTTCAACCCGCAATCGTTAAATTTATACTGCGTAAAATGATGGGACATACCTATGACAATATACAAATTTCATTCGGAGCCGGTTCAAGACAGCTGGCTTGACCTCTATGGTCACCTCAATGAAGCCTATTACCTGGTTCCGTTTAGTAATACCACCTGGATCATGCAAAATCATTTCAGGATTGGCAGCGACTACTTCGAGAAAACCGGCTGTGCGATTTATACTGTCGAAACCCATTTGCGTTACTTGAATGACGTGCGCGCACCCGCGACCATGGAAATCGAAACCCTGATGCTCGGCAGCGACGCGAAGAAAATCTGGTTCGCCCATCAGATGCGAATCGAAGGTGAGCTCCGTGCCACCGCGGAGTTTATGGCACTGCACTACAACACCCGTGAAAACCGCACCACCGAGATGCCGGATAACATCCGCGGCAGGTTAAAGGCCGCTGAAATCGAACCGCTACCCGACTGGGTTGGAGGTCGGATAAGCCTGGTCAAGAAGTAACCGGCCGCAGGGGTACATTCAGAAAAACCCCGAATTCCTGTGCGACATTGCAGCTCACCCGGGCGTGTACCTTGCCCTGACGATCGCGAAATGACTGAGCCCTGGATGCGGGAAAAACACCTTCGTGCCAGATGCCCGGATGAAGGTAAAGACCACGACTGCCATCGCACCAGAACGCAATGATGTTTTCCAGCTTTAGATCATCACCTGGTAACGCAACCGGTACCACGAAAGGTTGATTTTCCATCGGGAAAAACAACTGCCCTCCATCGGGGTGATAATTCAAATGCCATAACAGCACCCGCTCAGGATCGGTCACGGTTAGGTCCGCGTTGGCGTCACCCGGGTTATCTGACCATCCCAGGATATATTCACCATCGACAGCGTCGTTGTAACCATGCAGAAACCCGCCCCGCCATTCGCTGTGGAAAATACCTTCGACCACCCCGCCCTCGTCACCGGTGCCGGCATCGACCGGGCGCCAATTCGTTGCCGGCCACTGCACGATTTCGATTTCACAGTTCTCCGGGTTCTCCACCAGGTAACCGTAATCCCGAACAGATTCGTCGGTTGCCACGATCAGCGGTACATCATGCCAGGGTAATTGCTCCGGCACATCGGGTGACAGGTAATCGACAGGTTGCAACATTAAAAATTCTCCTTCCACGGGCGTAAATCGATTTCATGGCTCCATGCGCTACGATGCTGCCTTAACAGCGCCATGTAGGTTTGCGCGATCGCATCGGGCTCGAGCTCGGCGTCATGTGCATTGCTGGTGGCATCGTCAATGCTCAGATCGCGCCCCGGAGATGCGATTCCCCCGTCAATGATGAAATGCGCGACGTGGATATTCTCGGGACCGAGTTCTCTTGCCAGGCTTTGCGCCAGGCCCCGCAAGGCAAATTTACCCATTGCAAATGAGGCAAAATTAGGAAACCCTTTAACGCTTGCGGTAGCGCCGGTGAAGAATATCGCACCACCACCGAGCTGCTTCATATCGATCGCGGCCTGTTGCGCGACCAGGAAAGCACCGTAAGCAGTCTGCATCAACGAATTTAGCACCCGTTCAGGATCAAGCTCGGTAATCGAGCCGGCGGTATAAGCACTGGGGTTGTAGAGCACAACATCGGCGGCACCTACCGACGCACGCATCGACTCAAACAAACTACCGACCGATGCCACCGAGGTCGCATCACAACCGATAGCGACTGCATCGATCTGCGCGCATAGCGCTTCGAGTTTGGAGATGTTTCGCGCCGCCAGCACAACTTTATATTTGTCAGCCGCGAGGGCGCGCGCAAAAGAGGCACTATTGCCGCTACCAGCACCTACGATTAATGCAATTCTTGACATGTCACCATCCGGGAACCCGCAGTTAACAGGGCGTTATTAAAACGCGGGCGCAGTGATTTGTATAGCGGAATTTAAAATAGCAGCTTCCTGATGAAATTCAATGATATCAACATCCCCAAAACAAAAATACCAGGTAGCTGGTGTCGTCGTATTCCACCATTCCGTGACGATTGATACCAGGGATTCCATACCTATTCCACCTATCTCCAGTTAAAATTAGCTAGGAGTCTGTCGGACTTAGGGTGTCGTAGCGAGGGAAAGGCATTTTCAGATTGTTTTTAAACCGTTTTAGGTGCTCTTGTGACGCGATTTGCGATATTCTTTCCAGATCAGGCTGATCGCCTGGGTCAGGCCAGGGTCTTGGTCGTCAACCCGGCGATCCATTGCTTCGGGCGTGATCCACCGACCATCATCGATCTCATCCAATTGCAACACCATCTGACCATCATAGATATAGCGATATACCATGCAATGTTCGTTACCGGTCAAATTTGAAGCCGGCAATTTGAATAACGCTTCCATGGGTAGTTCAGCAACAATTCCCAGTTCTTCAGTGATTTCCCGCCGTGCGCAGTCGAGATAAGTTTCCCCACTATCGACATGACCAGCCGCCGAGGAGTCCCATTTTCCAGGTTGCTCATCCTTGCTCATGGATCGTTTTTGCAGGAATAACTCCCCGTTGCTGTTGAAAACAAGTATGTGGACAGCGCGATGCATCAAACCCCGGGCGTGGATCTCGCCCCGGGTTTTAACCGTAATGACAGTATCCTGTTCATCGACGACATCGAGTAATTCATTGCTTACAGACACCGGCTTCCTCCCGCAATCAAAGTATCGCCAAGTCTATCCTGATTATTCGAAAAATCGAATTGCCAACACATAATCAACGGTGAATAATCCAGATTGCGGGATAACAATCAAAAAGACTAACCAGGAGTTACTTATCGAACCGGAACTGTTCGTTTCGTTTGTGTTGTTCGGGGTGATCGCAGCCATTACCCCGGGCCCAAACAATGTCATGCTAACCGCCACGGGGCTAAACTTCGGCGTGCGCCGGGGCCTGCCGCATTTGTTCGGAATTTGCATCGGTTTTCCGATTATGCTTGCGTTGATCGGTCTGGGTTTTGCGACGCTGTTCCAACTTTACCCGGTGCTGCACCAGGCGATCAAGGTCGTGGGGGTTATCTACCTGCTCTACCTGGCCTGGAAGATCGCCTTCAGCAGTGGCGGCGTCGGTGAAGCAAGCCGATCAAAGCCAATCAACTTCTGGCAGGCGGCAGCATTTCAATGGGTCAATCCGAAAGCCTGGATCATGGGCAGTAGCGCACTCGCCGCCTATACCTCATTGGATGACAGTTTTGTCATCCAGGTGTTTATCATCTGCATAGCCTTCACCCTGATCACGCTCCCCTGCGCCGGCGTCTGGCTGGTGTTCGGCGCCGGATTACAGCATTTTCTGAAAAACCCAAAGCACCTGAAAATATTCAACGTCATCATGGCACTGTTGCTGATTACCTCAATCCTGCCGGTAGTTTGGGATATGCTGGAGTGAAAAAGGGGGTAAAATAGCATCCCATTTTGCTAGTCACTGGCAAACTGACGCAGCGGTAAGTTGAACAGATTTGCACCTGGGTTCGGATTTTTGAAAACCCGTTGATTTTCGCTGATATCTTGATCGTCCTATTTACGCGGCTGATACAGATGATCGTTAACGATTGATTCGACGCCGCGGGAAAACATTACACCGGGTTTATTTGAATGAAGGTTCTGGTTCCTGACTCTTCTCATTTTGGGTTCCTCGTTAAGGATTAGTGGTTTCGACGGAGTCATTCTCGTCAAGCGCCATTAATTCACATGCCGAATCGCGTTAAATCACCCAAAATAATCATTAAAAAATCATTACATTTTATAAGCATTTGATTTATATATTTATAATTAAAAATAATTGTAGAGAGTCATCCCGAGAGGCCCTTAGTGTCTAAGTTGCAGTTCATATTGCTGGGACGTTTCGAATGTTTGCTGCCTTCAGGCGAGCGAATTTTGCTTTCCATGCGTAAAGCCGAAGCGCATATCAGTGCACTGCGCAAAAGGTTGAGTTCGGCGGGTGCACCGGTGTTGATCAAAACCCGTCGCGGCTTCGGATACCTGATCGAGTAAAGGTTATGTATTCAATCCGTAACAAGCTGAATTTCACGATAATTGCCAGTATGATCGTGCTGTTGTCGATAAGCGCGAGTTTTCTTTATCTGCGTATTGTAGATCATGTCGAACAGGTATTCGATGGCGCCCTGTTTGACAAAGCCCAGGCATTGATCTCATTAACCGAGCTCGACGAAGAAGGCCTTGAATTCGACTTTGCCGAAGAAGGCGTCATGCTCGAGTTCCAGCAAAACGAAGCACCTCAATACTACCAGTTATGGGAAAATGAGGTAGACCTGCTGATTAAGTCACCCTCGCTCGCAGAATCCGATCTTCGCCGCATGAATACAGATTTTGGCGACCATCAGTTCGCCGACCTGCAACTGCCGGACGGACGCGCCGGACGGTTGATTGAAATTAATTTCATGCCGCGCGCCGAGGTTGAGGATGACGAGGAGGATGAAGACTACGGAGCAGAAATTTCCGAGCCGCAACCGATTACGATGGTGTTCGCACGCGAGCGGGAATCGCTCGACCAAACCCTGTTTACCATCGGTGCTACCATTTTCGGTTTTATCCTGATGGTACTTGGTAATATCGGGACTGATAATCGGAAAACTGGTCAGGGCTCCAACAAATTCCTGGTTAAAAATATTCCTGAAGACCTGGTCATCAACACCGACCGTGATAAGCTGGGCATGATCCTGGGTAACCTGTTCGTCAATGCGGTCAGCTACAGTCCGGATTGCCGGTACGAATCGTCACGCTTGTCGTCCGGATTGCTATCACCGGAGCCCCGGGTTTTACCGATTGAAAAACTCCAGTCCTCCAGAAACCCAGGTCGCCACCTGATCAGGAAACTCTCGGCGGAACCAGTGACACGACCCTTTTCTTTTTCGACCGATACTACCGACACCAATCAAGCCGACCGTGTTACCTGCGATCGGAGTAGAAAATAATGAATTCCAGTTCGCACAACGCTGGTTGCTCAAAATCGCCGGCATCTTGCTTGTGCAGCATTAGCACCGCCATCAATGCAAATTCACTCGCCTTGTCGGCATGGGCGCCCTTAGTTGTTGGTGATCGTCACACCCTCGGGCACCCAATTCATCGGGCACAGGTGTTCGACCCCGGCGCCGATGCAGTGAATCCATTTCAGCTTCGGCGCCACGGTAGCGAGATTCTCGGTCGGTAGATTCCAGGTCAGTAACACTTCGGTGTCTGACATCAATTCGGTCCAGTGATCGGTATCCCAGTCAACAAACACGTCAAGGCGTGTAGCCAGATCGGGAACCTCCAGCGCGGCTTGTCGATATCTTTCCATCGAAATGGTAACCACCGCTTCGCTTTCGGGCGTCGACGGAAACCTGCCTGGCCCGGCGTGGTTGTTCTTGATATGAAGCTTGACGGTCATCGGCTATGGGATGCCTCCAATGACTTGAGCGCATCGATCACGGCCTGGTCCCGGGCCTTACCCGTTAACGACTCCAGTGCAAACTGAATTTGCATGACGCGCTCACCGAATATTGCCCAGGCAAACGCGGTCATGGTTTCGTCGTCGATCGGCACCACCCAACGCGAAAACGCGGTCCTACCGTAATAAATCGGCTTGTAGCCATCGGCCGAAAACGCAGCGCCCGCCTGGGTGTAATTCGGCAAAACCAGTTCCTCGCCGAGTACCCTGATCAGGCGTGGCACATCTTCAATTTCGCGGGTCAGGGCAACCGGTTGCCAGTAACGGCGCAGGTATTCACCACAGGCAGTACCGGCGGATGTCCGCACCAGAAGCTCATCACTTTCACCGCGTTGCGCTTCGCGGTAACCTCGATATCCGGTGTCGGTATTAAATGATGCTTCACTGCTGCTATTTCGCGTTTGGTTAATGGGGTGGTTATTCTAGTAACCGAAGCGATCCATGAAACTGTGCCACCTTAAAATAGCCGGCAAAAACCAGGGTGTTCCTGAGTATAGGGCGCGCGTCCCGAATGCAAGGTCATCCAGGGGCGTCGATCCTTCCGGATCGCCCAGTATCTTTAGTGCCGCCTTGCGACCGAACCAGGTCGCACGACCAATACCTGAACCACAGTAGCCCATGGCATAGTAGGCCCCGGCCATTGAACCTTCCGCTATTCGACCGATATGCGGTGCATGATCGAAAGTATATGCCACGGTACCGGACCAGGCGTGGCTGATGCCGGTTTCCCGAAGCTGGGGGAATATCCGTGTCATCAGTCGATACAGGTCATTGGAATAATTTTGCGGCCGATCGGATAGATTTAAAGCACGCCCGCCAAAGATCATACGGCTGCCGTCAGGTGAAGGACGATAATAGGGAACCAATCGACTGGTATCGCCAAAACCCTGTTGCCTGGGGCTAAGTTCCCGCATTAAGTCTTCGGGTAGTGGATCGGTTGCAATAATCGCAGATCGAATCGGGATAACCCGGCGCCTCAAGTAAGGAAAACCGGGGTCGGTGTAGCCATTGGTTGCAATTATGATATCGCCGCATCGAATCGATAGCTCATCCACCCGGACGCGATACTCATGGTTGATCGAATCAACCTGTTTTACCCTGGCGGGTGCATAGATTCCCGCCCCCGCTTTAAGCGCGAGATTGGCGAGACCCTTCAGGTAAAGCCCCGGATGCAGGTGACCATCCTGATGATAGACAATTCCCCCCTTGTAGTGATCGCTGCCGATATAGTCACGTTGCGCGGATTGAGGCACCATTTCAAACGCCAGTTCGACGGCTTTGTTTAAACTTTCCGCCTGCAGGGCCAGTTCATCATAGTTTTTAGCGGTAACTGCTCCCCTGAAGCGACCCACCTGTTTCAGCTCACATTCGATACCTTCCCCGGAAATAAACTGCTTCAGCCATGTCAGGATCTCCATAGATTCCCGTATGATTGGCGTGGCTTTAGCTTCTCCGAGCCGGGCTTTCAACCCCGCCAGGCCGAGCTTATGGAAAGAGGGTCCAATCAGGCCACCGTTGCGGCCGGAACAGCCGTAACCGGGCTTCGAGGTATCCAGCACGGTGACCGACTTCCCGGCTCGCGCCAGCGTCAGCGCGGCTGACAAGCCGCTGTATCCGGCGCCCACAATAACGCAATCAGACTGCAAAGGAATAGCGTCTGCGGGTTGGGCCAGCAGATCGAGATCGATCGGACCGCCATCGAGACCAGAATCCCACCAGTAAGGATGATTCTTAAAGGATCCGTTTATTATTGGCATAAATGTGTCTTTTACGTTTGTCGTAAATTCGGGCGATTCCAGTCTAAAACCAGATAACACGAACTCCATGCTTTTTCTTTAATCTAACTATATTAAAGAGAGAAAATAACTCAGCGTGATATTACCCCACGATTAACCGGTTGGGCAGGCCATGATTTTCCAGGCTCATTTCAGATAAAGCGGGTTCCGATGTATATTTTTCTAGTCGGCGCGAGCCTGCTGCTGGCGGTTATTGGTCTTTTCTGGATAAAGGACAGGTTTGAAAGTCCTCGACTGGCGCGTCTTGCCTATTCAGAACCGATAGCCCGTCTGGCGGTAATCGGCGCCGCATTATCGGTAATAGGGTTACTGTTAATGCTTTCCAACCTGATCTGAAGCCGGTGGGCAGGATAGGCTTATTGATCGGATTTGGATTCGAAATCGCCGAGACTCTGCTTGACCTCGTCCACTAACCGGTTGCGGCTCTCATCGGAAGCGAAGAGCCAGGTCAGAATCCATCCGCACAAAACAATAACCGCTAACAACCTTAGAATTGCGGCGACCTTAACATTGGCCTTAAGTCTTTCTACCCGGCCACGATTGGTAGTATAGCTGCGGTAAAAAAATCCTATGATCTTGAAAATCGGGCCGTAAAGGAATTCTATCCATTTTGCATAAGTTTTTTGCACAGTTATGGGTTACGGATGCTTGCGCTCTGCGCTTTGCCGGATCGAGGCGGTATTCTACCTTCAGTGCTACGCCATTGGTATAGAAACCAATGGGGTCGTAAACCGGAACCCTGGGTATTGATATTCAGAGCTTTACATAAATAGTATTGCTATATGTATCTTTGCTACTAAGCTTCTGACAACCGAATTCAACAACCCGAAAGGAATTCCGATGCACAGAACCCGCTACACTGCCTTGATTACCTACCCGTCGCCTTCCAATGTTTAGTTGCGCAAACCTACTATAATCAGCCGCTTATATGAATTTCATTTATTTCATCATCACCATGCTGGTGCTTTTGTCGGTTGGGGTACCGGTCGTGATCATTGTCCTTTTTTGGAAAACCCGCAAAAAAGCAACCCAGTTACAACAACAAATCGACAGCCTGCGTAACGAAGTAACCGAACTCCGGGCACAATCCCTGACCGGCGCCACTACACCCGACGAAGCGGAAACTCCCACCGAGGTGAGCGATGTAGTTAGCGCCGAACAACCGTCCGCGTCGATCGAACGACCGACTGCCGACGAAACCAGCGCCGCAGATGAACCTCAGCCAGCCGCAGCCAGCATACCACCGGTCACCGACAGAATTTCGCTCGACCCTGGACCTCGCGCTAAAAACCCGGCCGACCATCTCGAAGATCTTATCCGGCGCGCCGGACATTTCGGCACTTCATATTTCACCGACGGCAATATATTCGTCCGAATCGGTATCCTGGTGCTTTTTTTCGGGGTGGCTTTCCTGCTTAAGTACGCGGCGGAAAATTCGCAAATCCCGCTCGAATTCCGCTTTATGGGCGCTGCCATCGGCGGTTTGATTCTGCTGGTATTCGGCTGGCGACTGCGCCTGGCGAAACCAATCTACGGATTGCTATTGCAAGGTGGCGGTATCGGTGTCATTTACATCACGATCTTTGCCGCCTTTCGACTCGCTGACCTGCTGCCACCGACACTGACCTTTGCGCTACTGGTATTCTTTTCAGCCTTCACTGTGGCGCTGGCTATTTTGCAAAATGCGAAATCGCTCGCGATCGCTGCCGTACTGGGTGGATTTCTGGCGCCATTTCTGGCGTCATCCGGTAGCGGTAATTTCATTGGATTATTCAGTTACTACAGCGTCCTCAACGCCGTGGTTTTCGGCATCGCCTGGTTCCGTGCCTGGCGCTCGCTAAACCTACTGGGTTTTATCTTTACTTTCGGGGTGTTTGTGCTGTGGGTGTTAACCGACTACCGCTCGGAACAGTTGTTACCGGCTGGCGCTTTCCTGTTACTGTTCTTCCTGATGTACAGCCTGATCGGCGTATTGTACGCCCTGCGTCAACCCGAACAACTGACCGGCCTGGTCGATGGCACCCTGGTATTCGGCACCCCGGTAATCGTGTCCGGATTGTTGATGGCAATGCTACGTAACTACGACTACGGCATCGCCGCAGCGTCTGCCGGGATGGGTTTTTATTACATTGCATTGGCGCGTTTCGCGTGGAAACGCGTGGGTGAAGAGTTTCGCCTGCTGGCCGAGGCGATGCTCGCGATCGGTGTCGTTTTCGCAACGCTCGCAATCCCCTACGCGCTCGATGGACACTGGAGTAGCGCGGCCTGGGCACTGGAAGCCGCTGGCATCCTGTGGGTTTCGATCCGCCAGAATCGCTTTTATGCACAATGCTTCGCAATTGCTTTACAAGTCGGCTCAGGTGCGCTGTTTTTCCTACGCAATATCGATGACGTCGGTGATACAGCCTGGCTCAACCCGGCTTTCCTGGGTGGTATTTTCATCGCCCTCGGTGCTTTTATTTCAGCGCGCATGCTCTATCAGCAAGCGTCAGATTTCAAACTGCGCCCCCTGCAACTCCCGTTTTACATCTGGGGCATGGGTTGGTGGCTGGTCAGCGCGCTGGTACAAATTGGCGCATATGCCAATCATGTGATCAGTGCCTGGATTTTATTGTTTGGCGCAAGTGCAGCCTTTCTGGTTTATCTCGATCGTCTACGCCAGTGGAACTGGATGCCCGCCGCTATCAGCGCAACCTTGCTGCAACCGGTACTGATGTTGATCGCACTTTACTCGCTGTTTGACAATGGCCATCTCCTGGTGACACCCGATCTATATTTCTGGGCCGCGGTACTGGCGACCCACTACTGGATCATCGAAAAACTCGAAACCGTGACCTGGCCCGCCTGGATCAACATCGCCTCGCATACCAGCCTGGTGGTGTTCAGCGCGCTGGTTCTATCCTTCGAACTGGTATGGCTTTTTGAGAACAAAATGGGCATTCCAGGTGAAGGTTACTACGCGCTGTTTGCGGTGATGCCGCTTATCGCAATGCGTATCGCACAGCTTCAGGGCTTTCCGGCGATCAAACGACTGGGAGCAGACCTGCAACTGAGTCTCATCGGTGTGCTGTCGGGATTATTGTTGCTGTGGTACCTGATAATCAACCTGACCAACAGCGGTGATCCGGCGCCTTTACCTTATATTCCCTTTATCAACCCGGTCGATCTTACCCACATCGCATTTTTTGTGCTGGTGCTGGGAAGTTTAAAACTTTTAAAACCTTCGATGAGTGTACAACGCAATCACATCATGATTTTACTCGCCGGGCTGATCTTCGTGTGGCTGACCGCGGTATTGATACGCAGCATGCACCACATTCTTGAAATTCGCTTCGATCTGTCGGCGATGTCGGTCGATACCCGGGTGCAGTCCGCGATTTCAATTCTTTGGACCATCATCGGCATGGTAACGATGTGGTTTGCATCGCGTCGCGGCATTCGCCCGTTGTGGATCGGCGGAGCCGTATTGGTCGGTGTGGTGCTGGTCAAAATGTTCTTCATCGATCTCGGCGCCAGCGGCACCGTGGAACGAATCGTTTCCTTCCTCGTAGTCGGCAGTCTGTTGGTTGCGACGGGTTACTTTTCACCAATCCCCCGAAAACAGATGGAATTTGAGCATGACGATCAAACATCAACCAGTGATTAGAATGATTTACCCTTTGGTTCTGTTGTGCCTACTAAGCCAGGCACAGGCAGCATCCAGTCAGCTGGATTTTGCCTACCAGGCGCCGCTCAGTGAAACCGACCAAAAGCTACAGCGCATCGAGTTGCCACTTGAGGTCATACTCGCGCTAACGCGGCCCGATTTAAGCGACCTGGCAGTTTTCAACGTCAACGGCAAACAACTCCCACTTTCGATCACGCGCAGCCCCGCTTTAATGAGTCAACATAGCCAACTGCTGCCATTTCACGAGTTCAACAGCTTTCAGCAACAACGCTCCAGGATCGTTACCACGCGGGAGAAAAACCAGCAACAGGGCTCGGAACTCGAAACCACCGAAACTGTACCCGTACAACAACTGCGCAAGGATTACCTGATCGAACTCGCGCTCGATGAAAACACCCCGGATTTCGAACGCATCGAGTTGCAGTGGACACACCAGCCAACCGCACAAATTCTCGAACTCAAGGTCGAGGTCGGCAATGAAATTGACAACCTGCGTGTGATCAAACAACGCAAGAGCCTGACCAATCTTGAATCGGAAGATCGCAGCTGGCGCAGCATCAGCGGCATTCCCCGCGGATACAGATATATGCGCC
This sequence comes from uncultured Gammaproteobacteria bacterium, assembly GCA_964488685.1. Classification (GTDB taxonomy): domain Bacteria; phylum Pseudomonadota; class Gammaproteobacteria. The sequence goes on along the minus strand of CAZAVY010000018.1, from coordinate 885 downwards.
TGACGCCGATCAATGCGGTCACCGAATTCGAACTGCAACAGGTAAGCGGGCACTATCAGAAAAACCGGACCGCGCCCAACCTGACGCATCAAATCACCCCCGAATTCAGGACCGGGAAAACCGGCGATTCCTATTTTTTTGAATTCCCATCGGCGGTTTACGCGGAGGCGATGCGTATTGTTCCGATCGATACCAACAGCGTGATTAGCGGCGATTTGTACGCCACCTGGAATAACACCGACGACGGCAGGCGAGTTCAGCGCAATTTTCGCCAGCACAATATCAGCGACCACGAGGTCAGACCCAGCCAGCCGATAAAACTGTCCCGGAGAAATTATCAGCAGTTCTGGTTTACCTCCCACGCGGAGCTTGCTGCTGCACCCCGGGTGGTGTTGGTTTACCCACAGTACGAACTAATATTCCTCGGCGATAGCAACGGCCCCTATACCCTGTTCTGGGGGAATTACGAAATCCAGGCCGAAGCTACCGATTTGGGCAGTATGCTGGAAGCTGATCTGCCAAAGGCGCGGCAGCGTGCTACGCTGGTTACGCTTGGCTCGATCGTAGAATCCGGTGGACCGACGCGCCTGACGCCACAACCCGCACTACCGTGGAAAAAATGGATGCTGTGGGCATTACTGATTCTGGCTGCTATCATCACCGGGCGCATGGCGTTCAAGCTATATCGTGAAATGAATAACGCCTAGGAGTCTGTCGGACTTAGGGTGTCGTAGCGAGGGAAAGGCATGCGCGTATTTCCCTGAAATCAGCGAGGTATCGAGTATGGCGCACAGACCGACCGTGCTGGTAACGCGCAGGTTGCCAGAATCAGTAGAGGCCAAACTGGGGGAATACTTCACTGCCATATTAAATCCCGATGACACC
>CAZAVY010000017.1:0-39269 GCA_964488685.1 uncultured Gammaproteobacteria bacterium | reverse complement strand
CGGCAGGTATTTGGTTGCAACATTAATCGGTATCATCGGATAACTCCAGAGTCCATCCATCACACAGGTTCTGGATAACTTCACTATCCGGCACGAGGTGGCCATAGGCGAGACAACGCCACACGTTGGTCAATTGCCCGAAGTAGTGACTGAGCGAGTCGATCCCACGTGCGCTGACCAGTTGCGCGCACTCCGCTTCGGTATGGCCGGCGCTAAACGCGAATTGGTACTTGTCGATCAGGCGCGACAACGAGGCCCGATAAAGCAGGCTCATGGCTTCGCGGTAACCGCCTTCACCCCACAGCAGCATGACTCGGGCCGGTACATCGGGCGGCAGGCTTTCGGGTGTTATATCGAGACCAAACAAGACTTCCGGAGTCGCTTTGCCTTCAACGCGGCGGCCCAGCCTCGACAAAGGCCCTCGATAACGCATTAAAAGGTAAATAAGTAAACCGACCGAAAGCACCACCAACATGATCTTAAGCCAGCTTGCAGTCAGTTTGAAATCATGTGTCCAGCCGATGTTTTCCTCCCACCATTCGAGAATTTCAATTATCCATTCGGGAAAGGTTTCCTCCTCCTCGGTTTCACTCCAGTCTTTGAAACGCCATTTACGCACGATTTTTTCCTGCCCGAAATCGTCGCCCTGCAACACCGCTTCAATCAATTCCGCAGCACTCCCACGGTCGTGCCCGGTTGCGGCCTCAAGCGGTGCGTGCATACTCAGGCTCACCACGGCAGCTATAAATATCGCCGCCATCTGTCCTGTTACACGCGAGGCAGCTTGTCGTTTTCGGTTCGCAAGATTGCGAAAACTGATCTCGATATCCCAGGCTTCGAGTTCGATTCTACGATTCATATAAAGTGCAAAGCCGGCCATCGTGTGAAACGGCATAACCAGGGTTATCGCGAAAATTCCAACCAGGGTATAGACCCATTCACCGGCCAGGGTCAATTCATCGAAGGCATTGTAGTACCTGATCTCGAGCGCGTCCGGGGTAAAGAAATCAATCAGTAGCACGATGCCAAAAGCGGCCAGTATCTCGAAGCAAAAACAAACTACCTGGTTGCCCAGCGCGACATCACTGTACTTGCCATGCAGTACCCGCAGGCGGTGACGGCGGGCACCGGCCTTGAGTTCCTCCAGTACCGTTACCGGGTTGTCGAAAGCCCGTTGCACCGAGAACCGCCGCCACAGCATCCACGGCAGGGCATCCTTAAGTGGCAGCGACTTAACGTTGCTCCAGATGCCGGGTTCTTCATCGAACAGCTTACGACTTGCAATATACAATGGTAGTCGTTCCCAAAAGGGCTTTAACCACCAGATAAAAAATAATATCCAGAAAGGGTTTTTTGAAAAAACCAGCGACAGCACTATTGTCAAGGGCAGCAGCGGCAACAGGCTCGCAAGATATAGTGGGCGCCACCACGCCCTGGCCATCAGGAAACCAAGATCGACCGCTTGCCAGCCCGAGCGGATACAGGCGTTGATTTGCAGCTTATCGAGATTCAAAACGCCGACCCGAAAACGAATAAAGTAACACCAGAGCCCAAAACAGGGCCCCGACCGAGTATTTAACCGAAATCGGCAGGCTGGCGCTGGAAGACCAGAAGGCTTCCAGAAAGGCGGCGATGATCAACATCAACACGATGCCGTAAAGCATCGGCACCACATCACGACCGGCCTGGCGCAACGCATCGAGCCTTGAGGATTGTCCCGGATTCAAAATAGCGTAACCCAGCCTGAGACCCGCCGCGCCGCTATACAGAATTGCGGTCAACTCGAATGCACCGTGTCCAATAACAAAGGGGTAAAAAGTATCGACATAATCGAGCCGGGTTAAATGCCCGGCAATACTCCCCATGAACATGCCGTTGAAAAACAGCACCAGCAAAGTACCGATGCCCACAAGCATGCCTCCGGCGAAGCAGCGAAAGGCAACGCTGATATTGTTTTTGATATAAAACCCGAACATGAAGATATCGGTTTCCGCCTCACGTTCACGGCCCAGTTTACGCGCTTGTGGGTCGTACATGCGTTCGAATTGTCTAACCTGGGATCCATCGAGCACACTGTAAATTGCTTCGTCGTCAAAATAAGTCCAGCCGCCCGCGATCAACCCCGGTAAAACCATCACCAAAAAAGCGACCAGGATGAAGTGGCGATGGCGATAGATTGCGAGCGGAAAGTCGCGTTTAAAAAAGGCGTAAATATTGAGCCGGGTTTCCGAGCGGTATCGATACAGCTCCCGATACAGATCGAGCACCAACTTGTTCAAGCGCTCGACCAGCGCGGTGTCATAGAGTCGTTGCTTGGCAATTGCAAGATGCTGGCACATCAGCATGTAATGTTGTGCCAGTATCTTGCTGTTATCACCCTGTGCCGGCTTTTCCAACGAGGCTTCAATTTTTTGCCAATCCGCCTGGTGTTGGGCCTCGAACAGCTGCTGTTTCATCGAACCCCCAGGAACCAGGCACCGAGGCGTTGCAGATGTTCGACCCCGTTGTCTGCCTTGTTGTGAGTTATGCCATCGAGAATACTCGCCAGTTCCTGCTGTCGTGGTTGTGACAGTTGCTGACTGCGTTGCATGAAATCGATGATCGATGACTGCTCCGCGCGCTGTAGGGGCATGGTTGGCGCCAGCGGTACGATATCTTTCAGCACCGCGTTTTTTGCCGACTCGCTCACGCTGATCACGAGGGTGCCGGCAGCCATATCGCCGAGTCGCTGGAATCGCTGGTTCGACATCATGCAAACCAGGCCGGTCAGGTAAAACAGGGGCAGGAAATCAATCGTCCGCAACAGGTTTCGTACCAGTGATGTGCCGAGCGTTACCGGACTGAAATCATCGTTGATAACCGAAATACCCAGTACTTTCTTACCGGGTGTCTGGCCACGCCAGTACACTTCGAACAATACCGGATAGAGCCATTCTATGGCGAACAGAAATATGAGAAAGAAGCCGCCACCCAGTCCGAAGGAGTCGAATGGAATGGACAGGATCGACAGCACCAGGATGACCAGGCCGCGAATTACCAGGTCGATGGCAAAAGCCAGCGACCGCGGGATGGGCCCGACGACCTGGGCTTCGAGATTAATACCGCCCGGGATCTCGACCCGATATCGTGTATCCAGCAATCAATCTATCCTTAATCAGCAAGGGTATGGGTTTCAACCCCGAATATTTTCTCGTATACCAAAGCCATCGCGAGAATCGACCATGGAATGGTCCATATCCAGGCGATACCCAGGGTTAACAACCCGAGCATGTTAACAAACGACATTAAAAGGATAAAACCGACAAAACGCATCCACACCCGGGTCAGGGCTTTGCGCGAGGTCTCCAGCGCTTGCCAGGGACCCAATTTCTTTTCCACGATGAGGGGCATTGCAAACATGTAGGCGAACATCAGGTAAATTCCCGGCAGCACCAGTAATAAAAAACCGATCAGGATAAATATCATCTGCAGGATGTAGGCGACGAACAGGTTAAACATGGAGCCGAAATGCCTGAATATTTCACCCGCGGATACCGACTTTTCATGCCGGTGGCGCATCGCCATAATCAACAAAGCGAATCCCATCGGTAATGCGATCACGGTTGCGACCAGTTGCGCGAGAATATTAAGAATTGCGACAACGCTTTGGTCCGCCCCGGTCCGTAAAAGAAAGAATATCAGCACGCCTAGTGCAATCGCGATACCGATAAATACCAGGAAATAAAGCCCCAGGGCAATATGGCATTTGAGTTTAAAACCCTTCATTCCACGCCAGGCCTGGCCCAGGGTTTCGAGCATTCCAACTTCGAAGTTGCCGGCAATTGCAGCCTCGACGCTACTGCCACCAGGTTTCGCATCAGCGCTTTGTGCAAGATCGGATTCCGGAGTTGCATATATATCGGGCATGGCGGGTTCCTTATATTTCACGGGTCGGATGCCCTGAGTATAGCAGGATAAAAACACAACGCGCCCCGACCAAAACGATTCCCAAAAGTGGCCGGATGGCTCTCCGTCGTCATCGAGAATTTTACTTCAAGTAGGGTTTCTTTCCAAATCCTTCCGGTACTTCCCGGCCCACGATTGCTTCCAATAGCTTGAGCTCAGAATTGCTGTGATTAATGACCGGCGCCGAACGAATATGCGATCCCTTAGCCGGTTTGTTGGAAACGTATCTGGGTAAATCGTGATTTGTGGTGGTAATTATTTCAGAATCGTCCGCATCGGCGCTGGAAGCCAGAGCCACCTGTCCATAGCAGGTGCATACATAGGTCAGGTCGGGTTCGACTTCCATGTAAACACCGGTTCCCCGAATACCAATGGTTGCGGTAGTAGCCGATATGTTGAGAGCCTGACCGGCCTTGCGCTTACCAAAGACCGATAACAGGCTACCGCTTAAAACCCGCAGGCTGTCGATGAAAAAATTGGAACCCTCAATTTCCATTTCGCTGTCACTGCGCATAATGAAAGAATCGGAACCAACCACAAATATGATTTCGCTGTTGTCCCCGGTCTGGATTCGGTCACCCGCACGGATCCGGGTATCGAGGCCGGCAACTACGCCGTTGACCATGGCCTGACCTTCAAGACTGTAAATCGACTTGTCGGTGGCAAGTTTTTTCGGGGAACTGCTAAACCAGCCGGCATTGGCCAGTCGGTAGGGAATCAGTCCGAGCGCACCACAGGACAACATCCTGCGCAAATACTCTCGCCTTGTGGCGTCATCAAGCTGAAATTTACCGTCGCTGTGCATATCTGACCTTATCACTCCATCAGTTTTCGTTTGAGCCGGGAATGAATCGAGACACAGTATAAAAGGATAAACAGCGCAAACAGGTTTTCCTTGGTCTCGCCGGTATTGATAATATCGGTTTCGAAAACCGACAGAACAGGTCTGATCAAAATAACCAGCAGCCCGATGGTGACGCAATCCAGGGTCGGCCACTGCCAGTACAACCGGCTGGATTCGTCCAGCTTGAGTTTCCTGAAGTAACGATATAGCGGCAGGATCACGCCGCCGAATAAAATCCCAAGCGTCAACAAGGCTCTTGGGACCTGGTCAAACAACGCATGCACATTGTGCAGATTGGTTTCATCCTGATCATTTAACGCTTTCCAGGTATCTGTCGTACCCCAGCCAAACAGGTGTTGGCCGTAAGAAATTTCCTCCAGCGCGAAATAGGCGGCGCCCATGATCAGGATAAACAGCCAGGCTTTAACAAAACCGGTTAACTCAAGCTTATTCGCCTTCGACATCGACGAAACACTAAAAGCGATGGCCGCCACCAGGAACAGTACCGTCATGTTTTCAATAATTCCGGCCTCGCCCTTCAACATCCGATCGTTACCCGCAACGGCGAACCAGATGAATGGCAGCATGACAACCAGCAATGGCAGGCCATGGTAGATAAACAGGTTTCGATTGTTCATAATAATTTGCCGCAACGCCAAACGCAAATCCGAATTGCGACCGCGCCCGGGATTGAAAATATTAATTTACCTGGACTGCTCAACCAAGAATCGCCGTTTTCAATGCTTCTACCCCCGCTCTTGACGCCATTCCTCCAGGGCGCCGGATAGTTCTGCGATGATCACCCCGAGCGCTTCTTCGCTCTTCGAATCATCATTATAAACAGATTTGATTCGCGTGGTGGCCAGGCCGATTATATTTTTCAATTTCGCTAGCTGATGCCTGCTCAGATTGAGTCCGGAGAAGGGTTTGTCCAGATCGGAACCCATCGCCTCCAGAACCTCGCCCGCATCCAGTTCGCGTTGCCCGCGAAGCGCATCAGCCTGGTCCTGCCTGCTTTGCACCGCATCGAGTGTCCGCATCAAAATCTGGCGATGTAAATCAAGCAAGGTCTTCGATTCCAAGCACAGTAGCCGGGCATCTATTCCTTCGATCATGATTGACAGGTGCAATCGTAAGCGTTCTCTACGTGCCTGCCCTGAAGGCAGGTTACGCACCAGCACAGTCGCGTAATCGGAGTTGATCGCAATGCGGGTACCAAAGCTTAACACCCGATCCTGGCCGCGCAGACTCTCGAGAATCTGGCTTTCCATGGGGCGATCGATGTCGTCGCTGAACCACACCCTGTTCTCGGGCTCAACCAGAATCAGCAGGCTACCGTCGAGTCCGAAATCACGCAGACAATCGAACAGTTTTTTTGCGATCTCATCGAGCGTTTGGGCTGCCTGACACCCATGCAGGAATTTAACCACCATGTCGAGTTCCTCGATGTAGCTCAGGTTGTTTGCCAGAGCCTCGACAGCAGTTACCGATATATTTTTTAGTTGCTGCTTGCTCCGCTGGCACGCGAGCACGACCTGAATCTTCTTTCGTAAAATCTCTTCGCTGAAAGGTCTGGTAATGTAATCGTCGCCACCGGCTTCGTAGCCAGCCATTAACTCTGCGTTAGACGCAAGCGCCGAGACAAATATTATCGGGATATCAGCGGTATCGGGATCAAGCTTCAGGCGTTGGCAGGTTTCGAGGCCGTCCATTTCCGGCATATTTACATCGAGCAGGATAATTTCGGGCTTTTGAAGGCCAACCTGCTGCAGGCAAATTTCGCCCGATTTTGCGGTAAATACCTCGTAGGAGTCCTGCAAAAACTCTTCCATGATGGTCAGGTTGACGGGCTCATCATCGACACACAGTATCAAGGTTTTGTTAGACATGGTCTCTTTAGCAACTGACGGAATGCTCACCGATTTACATGACGATCCAACGGTTACTAAGTATACAGGGATTCGTTTTGCCGAACGTATTTTTCTATCGGGATGAATATTGGAACTCCTTGTTATTTCTCATTTTGTTCTCTATAGTATTTACAGCTCGTGAAGATAAATATGAATATTGCCCTGCAACCCGGAAATTTGAAATCGATAGAGCCCCTGCCGGCCATCCCCGGAGAGTTTCTGAACCGGGGCCGGATTAATCAACGTTTTGGAGCGATGACACTGACCTCGGCGCGACTACTGGATCGTTCCCGGATGCCGGACGTAATCTCTCCGGCCTGGAAGCCGCATGGGCACCGCAAGACAGTGTAATGTGTCGCTGATTAATTTCACGGAACTATCAAACGATTTCGTCTAAACTTGGTCAATACCTTTACCTTGCGACAGAGATTTTGAATGCTGGATACAACGGACAATTCGAACGCGGACATTCAGGCTGACATCTCACGGGCAATTGCTGCAATCGAGACCATAATTCTGGGCAAGTCGGGCCAGATAAAACTCGCGGTCTGCTGTCTGATCGCGCGTGGCCATTGCCTCATCGAAGACCTGCCCGGCGTTGGTAAAACCACGCTCTCACAAACCATCGCACAGGTATTCGGGCTCGATTTTAGTCGTATCCAGTTCACCAGTGACTTACTTCCTGCCGATATTCTGGGGGTATCGATTTTTGATCCCGAGCGGCAGGAATTCAAGTTTCATCCGGGCCCGGTGTTTGCTCACTTTATCCTCGCCGATGAAATAAACCGCGCCACGCCGAAAACCCAGAGTGCGCTGCTCGAGGCAATGGAAGAAAAACAAATTACGGTCGAAGGCGCGACGCATCGGCTGGGCGAACCATTTTTCGTAATCGGAACTCAGAATCCGCTTGATCAATCCGGTACCTTCCCGCTCCCGGAATCACAACTTGATCGTTTCATGATGAAGATTTCACTCGGTTACCCGGACCAGGAAGCGGAACTCGCCTTGTTGTCGGGTGGTAATCCTCGAGATCTGATGCACCAAATGCAGGCTGTCGTCAGCATAGATCGATTCGCGGAGATTCAATCCGCAATAGATCGGATCCATTGCTCCGAACCCCTGCTGCATTATGTACAGCGGTTAATCCATGCGAGCCGAAATTCCGGTCGGTTTGTATACGGCTTATCGCCGCGGGCCGGACTGGCGGTGATCCAGGCCAGCAGGGCCTGGGCACTTATGAACGGTCGTAGTCATGCAGAGCCGGGCGATGTGCAAGCAGTATTCGGTGCAATAGCCGAGCATCGACTCACCGTGTCGGAGCAAAACAGTCGCCCGACCATAGACCTGGTCAGTGATTTAATCGACCAGACCCCAATCCCCTAGCCCGGAGATTTCATGAACTGCCGCGATGATTGCGCTGGACTTTGTTTTCTCAGGAAATATTCCGAAGAAGAGTCGGACCAATGGGTCCGACCGACTGAGAAAATTTTCCTGAGAAAAACAGGTCAAGCACGGACGCGAGCAGGTTTATGAAACCCTCGGGTTAAATTTTCAATGTTTTCGGTTAGTTTGCCGGGGCCGGTTCGTCGATACTTCGACAGCTGGTTTGATATCCGCAATCCTGCGAGCCGGGATGCGATCTTGCTGCATAATCGCCGCCTCTACATTCTCCCGACCCGCTTCGGATACCTGTTCACAATTATGTTGCTGATGCTGTTTTTGGCGGCGATTAATTATCAGAACAGCATGGCCTTTGTACTCACCTTCATGCTGACATCGCTTGCAATAATCAGCCTCTGGCATACCCACAAAAATCTGCTTGGCATCACGGTAAAACTACAGACGCCACGCCCGGTCTTCTGTGGTGAGTTGTGCGAGTTTAAATTCGAAGTCAATCACGCTAATAACTCACGACGATTTGCAATTGGCATCCAGTATGCCGACCAGCCACCGGTTTACCTGAAACTGGAAGCCGAAGGCAGGATTGAAGCGAAATTAAAAATGCCGACTGGTCGCCGCGGTCAGTTTAAACCGGCGGGTATCACCGTGTTCACGCGCTACCCTACCGGGTTGTTCCATGCCTGGGGCTGGCTCAGGTTCGATTTACCCATCCTGATCTATCCGAGACCGGGGATCAACGTCAAACTACATCAATCCATGATCGAACAATACGACGGTCAAACCTCCACCAGCACCATCGAGGGAGATGACTTCGCTGGATTGCGGGAACACCGCGAAGGGGAATCCTTGCGCCATATTTCCTGGAAAGCCTACGCCCAGGGCAAAGGTTTGTTGACCAAGACCTTCCAGGGGCACGCCAGACCGTCCCTGTGGATCGACTGGCAGTTACTGAACCAGGGGTCGATTGACGACAAGTTAGGTTTAATGACGGCTTTGGTACTGGCCGCGGAAAGCGAACAACAGAAATACGGTTTGCGACTGCCGGGAAAAATCATCGACCAGAACTTTGGCAATGCCCACAAACATGCCTGTTTACAAGCGCTGGCTGTCTTCAACCAATCGGATTTCGATCAGGAATTCAAACATGAACTCGACTAACCAAAACCTGCCAATCCGGTCGATTGCAGCGGAAGTGTCGAATCGTTCCAGTGTGTTCGCGGTATGTTTTTGTTTTCTATTCTCGATCGCGCCTCACTTCCGAAACCTGCCGATCTGGGTCACCATAATCGTTCTGGTGGCATTGAGCTGGCGCTGTCTGCAAAACATTGGCAAGATCGGAACCTTGCCGAAATGGCTACTGATCCCGCTTGTTCTGTTCGGGGGTGTCGGTGTGTTCGCAGAATACTGGACCATCGTCGGGCGCGATGCCGGCCTGGCCTTACTGACAGTCATGGCTGCTTTCAAGTTTCTGGAAAGCCATCGTCATCGCGACATGTTAATTCTGATTTTTCTTTGCTACTTCCTGATCGCAACCCACTTCCTGTTTTCGCAAAGCATCTTCACCGCATCCCTGATGTTAGTGACCCTGATCGTCATAACCTCGACCCTGGTTACGATCAACCAGCGGGATGAAAAAATATCAATATGGGAAACCGGAAAAATCGGCGCCCGCCTGGTAACCCTGTCGGTTCCGTTGATGCTGATCCTGTTCGTGCTGGTACCGCGCGTGCCCGGCCCGCTTTGGGGCCTGACCGATGAGCAACGCGGTGGAATTACAGGTCTAAGCGATCACATGTCGCCCGGGAAAATCAGTAACCTGATACGCAACAACGAAGTTGCCTTCAGAGTCGATTTCGAAGATTCGATTCCCGAACAAAGCAAACTCTATTGGCGCGGGCCGGTGATGGCAAAATACAACGGATATCGCTGGTCACAATCACGACGAAATGCGCTTAACCGGTTGAATCTGACCGTAACAGAGCCTGCCGTCCGCTACACCGTTACATTGGAGCCCAACGGGGAACGCTGGTTGCTGGCACTGGATATACCGACGAAATTGATCCCGGACAGCATCATGACCGAGGACTTTCAACTCATCAGTACCCGGAAAATCAATGATTTGTTGCGCTATTCGATGGAGTCGCGACTGGTATTCCAGGTCGCCCCGAATGAATCTCGCAGTTATCTCGAACTAAACCTCGAATATCCTGAAAAACTCAATCCGAAAACGATTGCCCTTGGCAAATCCCTGGCAAACCGATTTGAACGTAGCGAGGACATCGTCAACGAGGTTTTGGGTCTGTTCCGGGAACAGGACTTTTTCTATACGCTGCAACCGCCTGTGCTTGGCAGCAACGCAGTAGACGATTTTCTATTTGGCACCCGGCGTGGTTTCTGCGAGCACTACGCCGGCAGTTTCGCCTTGTTGATGCGAGCGGCGGGTATTCCAACAAGAGTCGTCACCGGCTACCAGGGCGGCGAGTACAATCGTGTCGGCAACTACTTGATGGTACGTCAATCAGACGCACATGCCTGGACCGAAGTCTGGATCAGGAACCGGGGATGGGTTCGAATCGATCCGACCGCGGCGGTATCACCGAGTCGCATCGAACAGGGACTCGACGACGCTCTGGCCGACGAACTATCCAGTTTTCGGATTCAGAACCGTAACCCGATCTTTGGCAACCTGCTTTACAGCTGGGACAATCTGCAGCATAGCTGGAATGACTGGGTCCTGAATTACGATCAGCGCAAGCAGATGAATTTCCTCAGTAAACTCGATATTGGCATCGAAAACTGGTCGGACATGGTTTTCACGATCGTTATTTTACTGGTCGGCGTTACCGCTTTGTTCTGGTTTATCGGGTGGTACCGGGAACGCCCGCCGAAATCGGCATCCTACGAGATTCTCTTTAAACGCTTACTAAAAAAATTGTCAAAGCGCGGAATTCAAAAATCTCCTGCGGAAGATACGCGTGCCTTTCTAAAGCGCGTAGCGCAACTGGATTTCCCCCAGCTCGAGCAGTTGGCCAGCATCATCGAACTTTACAATCGCATCAAGTATGGGCGCCAGGGGCCGAACACCCCGGCAATCAACCACATGCGCTCCCTGGTCAACTCAATCCATCCCTGATTTCCCTGCCGGTAAATAAATTCCTTTTCGCCTGGGCAAGCCCGGAACATTGATTAAGAGGGGTGTGGGCATGGGGAACTCTTTGCGGGATGCTGCGCAACATGGATGTTGCGCGCAAGCCTACACGGACGTATCTACGGCGATCCCGCAAAGAGTTCCCCATGGCCGCACCCCGGTTGGGATTTATCCGCCAGACTACCCAACAACTTCGAGTTCCGAGGACTTGAAGTAACTTTCCTTGATGTCGGCAATTTCATCACGCACCCGCGCCGCGTCCTCGAATTCAAGATCACGGGCATGATCATACATGCGATTTTCCATCTGCTTGAGCTTCGCATTCAACTGACTGGCGCTGAGCCTGGCATAGTCCTGCGCGGGTTCAGCCACCCGATCCAGGCGCCCTTTCCAACGCCCGCGCCCTGACTTGACCGCATCGCCGAGATCCATGACGTCGGTAACTCGCTTGACGATGCCCCTGGGGGTTATATTGTTTTCCCGGTTGAAGTCCAGTTGCTTTTCACGGCGTCGATTGGTTTCTGCGATGGCGCGCTCCATCGAACCGGTGATGCGTTCGGCGTATAGAATCGACCTGCCGTTGATATTGCGCGCGGCGCGACCGATAGTCTGAATCAACGCACGGTCCGAGCGCAGAAAGCCTTCCTTGTCGGCATCGAGTATCGCCACCAGCGATACCTCCGGCATATCGAGGCCCTCTCGCAGCAGGTTAATCCCGACCAGCACATCGAATTCACCCAGGCGCAGATCGCGGATGATCTCCATGCGCTCGACCGTATCGATATCAGAGTGCAGGTAACGCACACGCACCCCGTGCTCAGCGAGATAATCGGTCAAATCCTCGGCCATACGCTTGGTCAAAGTGGTGATCAAAACCCGTTCCGATACCTCGACCCGCCGGTTGATTTCGGATAATACGTCATCAACCTGGGTTGTCGCCGGTCGAACTTCGACCATCGGGTCGACCAGCCCGGTGGGACGTACAACCTGTTCGACCACGGCACCGCTGCATTTCTTCTCATAGTCTCCCGGCGTGGCCGAAACAAAAATGGTCTGCGGCGACATGCGTTCGAATTCATCGAATCGCAGCGGCCGATTATCTAACGCCGATGGCAGCCGAAAACCATATTCAACCAGCGTTTCCTTGCGCGAACGATCTCCCCGATACATACCCCCGATTTGCGGCACCGAGACATGGCTCTCGTCGATAAACAGCAGGCAATCCTCGGGCAGATAGTCAAACAGCGTTGGCGGTGGTTCGCCTACCCGGCGCCCGGACAGAAAGCGCGAGTAATTTTCGATACCGCTGCAATATCCCAGCTCGCGCATCATTTCGATGTCGTAATTAACGCGTTGCTCAAGCCGTTGGACCTCTACCAGTTTTTCGCTTTGTTTTAGTTCAGCGAGCCGAACTTTCAGTTCCTCTTTAATCTCGGGTATCGAACCGAGAATGACTTCGCGCGGTGTCGCGTAGTGCGTCTTTGGATAAATCGTGACGCGCTTGACGTTGTTGTTGACTTCGCCCGTTAAGGGATCGAACAGGCTGATCTTTTCAACCTCGGTATCGAACAACTCGATCCGTACCGCCTCGCGGTCCGAATCCGCCGGATGCACATCAATCACCTCACCGCGCACGCGATAGGTACCGCGTTTGAGTTCGATGTCATTGCGGCGGTACTGCAATTCCGCCAGGCGACGCAAAATACTGCGCTGATCGATTTCATCGCCGACCACCAGGTGCAACAACATCTTCAGATACGAGTCAGGATCGCCAAGGCCGTAAATTGCGGAAACCGATGCTACGATTATGGTATCGCGCCGCTCCATCAGCGCTTTGGTCGCCGACAGTCGCATTTGCTCGATATGTTCGTTGATCGAGGCATCTTTTTCGATGAAGGTATCCGAGGCCGGAACATAAGCTTCGGGCTGATAATAGTCATAGTAAGAGACGAAGTACTCGACCGAGTTCTTCGGGAAAAACTCCTTCATTTCACCGTACAGCTGCGCCGCAAGCGTTTTGTTGTGCGCCATGATGATCGCCGGACGATTCAGCCGCTGGATTACATTGGCCGCGGTAAAGGTTTTACCCGAACCGGTCACCCCGAGCAGGGTCTGATGCGTCAAGCCGTCCTCGATGCCCTGTATCAGTGCATCGATTGCCTGAGGCTGATCACCGGCAGGCTCGAACTGGGTCACGAGTTGAAATTTCTTGGCCATAAAAATAATTTGGATAACGATAGACAGACTGTTCTTTACAGCCTGTCACGGCTTCGTATACTTCGCCTGTATCCCACTTGCAATTTACATCCGAGTCAGCTGTGTTCAACGATTTGTCGAAGCGTGTATGCGCGATAAAACCATCCCCCACTTTAGCAGTTTCAAATTTGGCTAGCCAGCTTCGCGCCCAGGGACGCGATGTCATCGGGCTGGGTGCCGGAGAACCTGATTTTGATACCCCGGACCATATTCGTGCAGCGGCAATCGAGGCGATTGAAAACGGCGATACGCATTACACCGCGGTAGACGGGACCGTGGCCCTGAAACAGGCCATAGTCGACAAGTTCGAGCGCGACAACGGGCTTTCCTACGACGTCGATCAGATACTGGTTTCTTGTGGCGGCAAACAGAGCTTTTTCAATCTGTGTCAGGCACTGCTCGACGCGGGTGATGAAGTCATTATCCCGGCCCCCTACTGGGTATCCTATCCCGACATCGTCATTCTCGCCGAGGCCACCCCGGTGGTGGTCGAAGCGGCAATCGATAGCGCGTTCAAGATTTCCCCGGCGATGTTCGAGGAAGCGATATCAGACAAGACACGCATGCTGGTACTCAACAGCCCGTCCAATCCAACCGGGGTTGCCTATTCGATGCAGGAACTGAGCGCGCTCGGTGAAGTTTTACTGCGCCATCCCGAGATATTGATCATGACCGATGACATGTACGAGCATATAGTCTGGGGTGATTACAGGTTTTGCAACATTCTGAACGCCTGCCCGGAACTGTATCCCCGTACCCTGGTGTTAAACGGCGTTTCCAAGGCTTACGCGATGACCGGATGGCGCATCGGTTACGCGGCCGGCGATGCCGGCATCATCAAGGCGATGAAGAAGATTCAGTCGCAAAGCACCTCGAACCCGACTTCCATTTCTCAAGCGGCATCGGTGGCCGCTCTCAATGGTGTCCATGCACCGGTAAAGGCCATGGTGACGGAATTCAAACGTCGTCATGATTACCTGGTCGCGGCGTTGAATTCGATCAGACATATTCAGTGCCTTGAATCACAGGGCACTTTTTACAGCTTCCCGAATATTCAGTCTTTCATTGACGCTCGTGACGACCTTGGCAACGACGTCGATGTCGCCAACCTGTTGCTCGAAAAGGCCGGGGTCGCACTGGTCCCCGGATCCGCCTTTGGCGCGGAGGGTTACCTGCGGATCTCCTTCGCTACCAGCATGGAAACACTGGAACAGGCGGTGGATCGCATTCGCCAGGTGTTCGAAGCTTGTTAACCCGCCGACATATATTGTCGCCGGGTTAACCGATCGAGCTTTCAATTAAGTCGAACTCGTTTTAGGCTACCGGGTCCAACTTCAAGTAATCAATCTTCCGACCCTGGACCCATGAGTTCTACCGCAGAATCGATCGCCGTCAGGCCATCACCGCTCTACCATTACGAACAAGTGCGAATCGTTCACCTGGAGCTAACCCACCGCTGTAATGCGGCCTGCCCGATGTGCGCGCGCAATATCCATGGTGGCGCACTCAATCCCGATATGCCGTTAAGTGAAATGTCGCTTGCCGATATCAAGGCCATACTGCAACCGGATTTCATCCGCCAGTTGAAGCGCATTTATGCCTGCGGCAATTATGGCGACCCTATCGTCGCTAAAGACTGCATCGACGTTTTCCGCTACCTGCGCGAAAATGGACCGGAACTCAACCTGTGCCTGCATACCAATGGTTCGGCCAGGCGACCGCAATGGTGGCGCGAGCTGGCCCGGGTCATGAAACAGGGCCCCCACTACCTGCGTTTTGGTATCGACGGGCTTGAAGATACCAATCATCTCTATCGCCGGGGCACCGACTGGAAAACCATCCTGCGTAGTGCCGCCGCATTTATCGAAGCTGGAGGGCGTGCAGAGTGGGACTTCCTTGTTTTCAAACACAACGAACACCAGGTCGAAACTGCTCGAAAGCTGGCGCAGGATATGGGGTTCGAAGAATTTTTCGTGCGCAAGACCGGGCGCTTTCTAAGCAACGGGGAGTTGGAAACTTCGGATCGCTTCGAGGTGCAGGATAAAAAAGGTCGCTTTGAATACTGGCTGGAACAACCGACCAATCCGGATTACCTGAACCCCGCTTTCGGCAGTCTCGAACGAGTCAAACAACGCTACGGCGAATACCAGACCTACCTTGACAAGGTGGAGATCCGCTGCAAGGTGGCCGGTCGCAAACGCAAGATATACCTGTCCGCGCAAGGCTATGCGCTGCCCTGTTGCTGGCTCGGAGCCGTGTTTAGCGAGGCCAGCACTTCGGAGCGTCGGCAATTTGCAGACCTGGTAAATCAGTATGGCGGCAGCCCGGCACTGGATGCCAAAAGTAATGGACTTAAAACCGTCATAGAAGGTCCCCTGTTTCAGCAGGCGATCCCGCAGAGCTGGAACCATGACTCAATCGCCGAAGGCAAACTGGCGATCTGCGCGCGTACCTGCGGCAAGGAGTATGACCCGCTCGATCAACAGCGCAATTGAGCCGCTCCGACTCAAAAATCGAGCTTGACACAATGGTTGCTGTATTATTTTTATTCATTTAGTATACGCAACCTCTGTTCCCCGGTAGCTCAGTTGGTAGAGCAAATGACTGTTAATCATTGGGTCCCTGGTTCGAGCCCGGGCCGGGGAGCCATATAAAACAATGAGTTACATGGAAGTAACTTATTTCCCCATACAAGTTAGTCCACTAAACCGCAACTAAGGTGCAATACATCGGCACCGAATTTGAATCCTGGATATCCTGCAAAATACTTTTGCCATTTCCGGTGCGGAGTCGTTTTGGCTATTGACCGGGGCCAGCTAACGGGTGTTATCTTTGTTGGAACAAGATACCTGTGACCAGGATCGACAGGCTGGTCTAACCGACATAGTCTGTCGTTAAAACTGGCTCTTTGCCTTGATAAATAACTGGTAGTCATCGATCTGATCACGCTCGCTGAGAGGAAATGCAATATCGATATTCAGCACCTTGGCATTGGATTGACGGGTCGATACCAGTCGAACACCGGCGCCAACATCGCTAAGCCAGACAGGGTTATCACCACTATCCCAGGCCGAGCCCACTTCGGCAAAAACCGCAAAACCGAATTTTAGCAGTTGCCAGAGGTAGGCATTGAAATAAACCCGCCGCTCCGCTGAAAGCGTCAAGGCCCGGTTCCCATTTTGAAACCGGACTGGATATCCCTTTAACCCAGAATCTCCACCGATTTCTATTCGATCAAACAGCTCGGGGTTTTGCGCTGCTTCTAGCCTGGCCCCAAACAGATAACTGTTATTTTCATCGCGATAGTTGTATAGCCTGCCATCGACTTCAAGGAAACCGGTATCATCTATTGTGCTATTGGATTCCTGTTCCATCCGCAGGTCAAAAAGTGCCAGGGTATTCGTTGAAATGAAACTACCAAAGTTATATTCAAACGCAAATATATACCCTTCCTGGGTCGGGCCATAAGCGTCGTCCTTCCATCCGATCCTGTATTTCCAGCTGTTGCCAAGCTTGATGTCCTCGGTCACCCCCATCACCAGGAAGTTTATTTTTTCTGCATACTTAACCTGTAAAAACTCGTATTCGAAATAAGGGTAGTATTTATCGACCGATTCCGGTAATTCGATACTCGGGTCGTCAACCGTAGTAAACCTCAGCTTGTTGGCAATCCACCCCAGGCTGTATCTCGAAACCGAATTGTCGACCAGACCTTCTGACCATCCGTATGCGAGCTGTATCGATTCGCTTTCCTCGCCCACTTCGCCAACCACGTCACCCTGTTCGTAAATCGGATTTTCGCGCTCAAGCGAAGACAGCTTTACCAGCCAGGCGTAGTTTGAATCCAGTTGAACAAACGGGCGCACCAGGCTGGCCTGGTAGAGGTGCCCGTCACTGTTGTCGGCAATCTCCAGTTTCAGGATCTTGAAATCCCCGAACCAATTGGGATCCCTGAAGACGATCGCGGCTGAGTCCCTGTCTTCGTCGGACTCTGACAAGATCTTCAGCTCGGATCCCAGACCCATCAGGTTTGACTCTTCGATTTCGAAGGCAGTGCGCGTCTCCCCTCCGGAACGGCTGACCGTTATACCGGGCGTCAAGGTCCAGTTATCGGTAGTTGCAACGGTTAGTCTCACGCCTTTCCCGCATACTATTTCTGTCGTAATTTTGGCCTCATGGATATAATTTCGAGAACGTAACAGGCGCTCTGCTTCCTTCACCAATGGCTCGTTATACTCATCCTGCAATTCGAACAGGAGTTGATCTTCTATTGTTTTCCGCCGGGTCTTTATGTGTAGTTTGTTGGCCCACCTGTGAATCAATAAATTCTGTTGTTCCTGCTCCCGGTCGAAAATGTCGCCGTTGTCGATGGAAATCTCGAAGATTCTCATCCCTTCGAAAGTTGGGCCATCGTCGCCACATTCTTGCGCCGATAAATATTCCGGTACTGCCAGAAACACTAAAACCAGGCCGCCGACCCATGCGTGATGCAGGCATTTT
Source organism: uncultured Gammaproteobacteria bacterium (assembly GCA_964488685.1). Classification (GTDB taxonomy): domain Bacteria; phylum Pseudomonadota; class Gammaproteobacteria. The sequence goes on along the minus strand of CAZAVY010000017.1, from coordinate 21,265 downwards.
CGGAAAAAAACGATGGCTTTACTCAGTCCGGGGATCAAAGACATAGGTCAAAACAGGGCATATGCGCGTAATCACCGGGCCAATGGAATCGAGTTCCAGTGTGATTGTGTCGGCTTCCCCTGTCTGCGATACAAGCAACCGTAGTCTACGGATTGCGGGCACAGCTGGTTGCACCGATGCTCGAAGTTCTTGAAACAGGAGAACTCACAATACCCTATCCGCAATTTAAAACCATGTCTTGCCAAGTTAAGCACGTATTTAGAATTTAAGGAGTGCGCCCCGGCACCAGGTGTTTAATATATTTCCGGCAATGCAAGCTCCCCGGGAGGATGGGGTACTCATATTGCCAATCGCTTCTTTTTTGAATTGGTAAGGTAAAACAAGTACCGAACTTAGTCCACCAACGGGCAGTAAATCGAATTAACATTCGCTCCCATCGAAATAATCAGGGGTGTCTCTCAATTCAAACAACTGAATAGTTCTTGAATACAAAACTTAACTTTAATTTTGACTCCGGGCCGAAACCGCTTCTTCATTTTATCACCAGAAAATTCTGATACGACCCGTCAGAGTCGCTTCGGATAGACCTTGTGCTATTCGCGCGCGATCGCGGTCTCCACGTCGCGGCTGGTTTACTTTCTGAAACAGGACCTCGAGGAATGGATCGAACAACAGCCTCGCCTCGGCGCACGATTCCTGATGAACCTGTCGGCAGCGCTCGAATGGCGGCTCAGTTGGAACAGTTTCTATCCCCTTTCGGCACTAAACTCTCCGCGGATATAGGCGTTGATCTCGACTTTTCAGAAATCATGCAATCGGTACTGGCGCAATTCTCTTCGGTAGGACGCAGCGCCTTGATCGGTGCCTCCAACAGCCTGATCAATATACTCGTTGTTTTCATACTGGTGCCATTCTTGACTTACTACCTGCTCAAGGATTTCAAGCGGGTAGGTAACAACTTGATGGACTGGTTACCGAACTCCCGTTTCGAGCTTGGCTGGCTTATCTATCACAACGTCACTACGCAGCTACAAGCCTACACGCGCGGCGTCATGTTGCAGTCGCTGGTGATGGCGACGGTATGCGCAATCGGGTTTAGTTTTATCGGACTCGATATACCGATACTAATGGCCTGTATTAGCGGGGTTCTGAACCTGGCGCCTTACCTCGGGCCGATTATTTCAATGGTACTGAGCATGCTCGTGGGCGCGGCAATGTCACCTTTCGATCCGTCGATCCTGTACCTCAGCGTACTGGTTATCATAGTCGCGCAGATCATTGACAATGTCATCGTAATACCCAGAATAATCGCTAATGCCGTCAACTTGCATCCGGTATCGGTTATTCTCGGCATTTTGGTTATCGGAAGCCTGTTTGGCACCCTGGGGGTCATTCTCGCGATCCCGGCGATCGCGGCAGGTAAAATCGTTTACAACAACCTGTATGCCGACATCCTCAACGCAAGCCGAAAATCAACGGCCTAGGAGTCTGTCGGACTTAGGATAAATCTACTGCGGAAAAGGCTTTTTGGCCAGATTTCCCTATCCAATTCGTTGAATATGAGTGGCTATTCGCCTCATTCGATAGAAAAAACTGACTAAAAATGCCTTCCCCTCGCTACGACACCCTAAGTCCGACAGACGCCTAGTTCGATTTAAGGCTCTCCGCCAGGGATAGCATCGCCGCTTTCAAATCTTCATCCTCGATCCATTTCGCGTTAGCTTCGAGCGCCTCGATCGAGTGCGTGCCAACCGGCTCCGGTTGGCGCAACGCAGTTTGCTTTTCAAGTTTTAAAAGTGAATCCGGAATGGTGCGGAATCGCAACGATTGTTCGAGATTAAAGGTTTCACGTAATTGCTGGCGAATCTCCTTGCCGTGCAAACGCAGGTAATTTGCCACCATCGGACTATTCGCCGCAATCACGATTTCATGTTGGTTCAAAGTAAGCAAGGTGACACATTTATTAACCCCTTCGGGTAGATTCTGTTCAAGAAATCTCTGAATGCCGGGCGCCATACGCTTTACCAGCTCAAATTCAGCGGGAAGAAACGACTGGCAAAGTCCGGAGATACGCTTCGAAGCCATCAATTTCCCCGACGCAGGCGTCTTTCCCTGCCAGGCGCGATGTTTTGCTTATTCAGACCGAGCCGTTGATAAACCCGGGTTACCACGTCCTCATCCAGAAATCGGGATTTACCGGGTTTTAACCATTTCGGCAACTTGAAGTGATCGTAGCGCACCCGCACCAGACGGCTGACTACGACCCCGACCGCTTCCCAGAGACGCCGCACTTCACGATTACGACCTTCTTTCAATACCACGTGATACCAGTGATTGCTGCCGGAACCGCCCGAGTCGAGGATATCATCGAAATGCGCGGGGCCATCTTCGAGTTCGACCCCGGCGCGCAGTTGCTGCAACATTTCGTTGGTCACCGCGCCATGCACTCGCACCGCGTATTCGCGTTCCACCTGGTAACAGGGGTGCATCAGCCGGTTTGCCAGTTCACCGTCACTGGTAAACAACAGCAAGCCACTGGTATTAATATCGAGCCGCCCGATACCGACCCAGCGTCCCTGGTTCAATCGCGGCAGGTTTTGATAGACCTCTTCGCGACCTTGCGGGTCCGAGCGCGTGCAGACTTCACCGATCGGCTTGTGGTACATCAGTATCTTTGGCTTGGCCGGGTGCCGCTGCAGGCGCAGCAGTTTGCCATCGATGGCAACTTTTTCCCGGCCATCGATCTGATCACCCGGTTTTGCGGTCCTGCCGTTGACGCTGATGCGCCCCTGTTGCAGCATCGCGTCGATCTGGCGTCTCGATCCGGTACCCTGGTTGGCCAGATATTTCTGTATTCGCTCCATTTGGGAGATTATACCGGAGCCGGGTTTGTTTTAGCGGGAAACTTTATAGCGCGCCGCCTTTGCAAGATCCCGGCTCGGGGGCCGGGATGCCGGTTGCTTTGTCAGTTGATGGCCCAGCGTTGGCCGATGCCGGCCGAGGATTCGGATATCAGGGTTTTGGCGTTGGCATCGAGTTTCAGGTCGAGGATGGTGGCGGAGTCCGGTTGTACCCTGTGCTTGACCTTCGGCTGCCAGGTTTCGCGACGCTTGCCGCTGGCGACTTCCCAGATATCGATTGCCTTGGCGGCTCTACCAGTGGCGAGAATACGGTTGTCATCGGAAAAATCGGCCGACACCAGCGTCATCTTGATTTCATCGAGACGCGAAACCAGGCTGCCTTTGCCGCGAGTCGCAAAAATATGCGCGTCTCCGATATGGGCGTTCGCCAGGGCGAACTCTCCGTCGTCGGAAAGCGCCACCAGAGAAATTTTATACTTCAGGTTTTTCGACCAGCGATGTTCACCGCTACTCAATTCCCACAGGCTGGCATGCCAGTCGTCGGCGCCGGTTAACGCGAAACGCCCGTCTTTCGAAAGCGCCACGCTGGTGACTTTTTCGTGATGGGGAAATACGTAACGCATCTGACCCTGAACCATATCAAAATACACCGCCTGGTTGTCCTTGCTGCCGATAAGTGCGTAGCGTCCATTCGCAGAAACCGCGACATCGGTCAGATTAGGCCACAACCAGTAACCCGTGAGTCGACCCGATTCAACCGACCAGCGCGCAATCGAGTTTTGCTCGACCGTCACCAGCACATTTCCGGTCGCGGAAAAAGCGGCTGATATTATTCCGCCTGCACTGCCTTCTTCGTGCTGTAGGCTGTACTTGACCTGGTTGCTTTGCAAGTCCCAGACCCGCGCGAAGCCACCGATTTCACCGGTCAGCAGGTGCCTGCCATCGGGACTGATGGCGGCGCCGTAGGAACCGGTGTCGGCATGGATCCAGGTATCGAGCGCCTGTTTCGGTTCGCTACAGGCCGCGAGCAAGGCACAGACAACTATCAGTTTAACTAGACATCGCATCTACCCGAGTATAGATGCAATTCAGGCTCCGTCCAGAAACACCGTATATCGTCATTTCGGCCCCCGGGCCGGAATGACGGAAAATTACCGGATTGCCGGTCGGGTGATTGACATTAGTTCGCGGCCGCCTCATTTTTTTGTTCGAACGAAAATTCCGGATTAAACTGATCCAGGTCGCGAATTTCGGCCAGGGTGGGAAGCTCGTTGAGCGATTTCAAATTGAAGTAATCGAGGAACTCCCGCGTGGTGCCATACAGGGTCGGCCTGCCGGGCACTTCTTTATGCCCCAGCGACTTAACCCAATCCCGTTCCTGCAGGGTCTTGACCATGTTGGTGCTGACACTAACGCCCCGAATATCTTCAATTTCACCGCGCGTAATCGGTTGGCGATAAGCGATCAGGGCCAGTGTTTCCATCAGCGCCCGCGAGTAGCGCGGGGGCTTTTGCTCCCACAGTCGCGCAATCCAGGTTTCGAAATCCGTTTTTACCTGAAACCGAAATCCCGATGCAACCTGTTTCAATTCGAACCCGCTATGCTGATACTTTTCCACCAGTTCCTGAATCGCCTTGCGGATTTCGTCTTTGCCGGGCTGATCGATATCACCCGCCAATAGTTCGAATATCTGGTTTACCGAAAGCGGTTTATCGCTGGCGGCAAACAGGGCTTCGAGAATAGGCTTTAGTTTTTCGTTATCCATTTAAGGGAACCTTTGATTAAGTTGATCATATTCATGCGCAGGAAAAAGCGTCGTTATATTTCACGAAGTGAGCCGTAATAGTCCATCTATTGCGGCGATCTTCGGGGAAAAGAACGACACTTTTAACCAGCATGAAATGATTGGACTTGATCAAAGGTTTCTTAAGACTTCGCTTTGACGTAAATTGGCGCATAAGGCTTACTCTGTACCAGTTCGATCAGCGATTCCTTGAGCAATTCGAGGATCGCAATAAAACTGACGACGACGCCCATACGTCCTTCCCCGGGATCGAAAAAATCGCTGAAGCTGCTAAATTCTTCGGCTGAAATGCGCTCCAGCACGATGATCATGCGTTCGCGCACCGATAGCGGTTCGCGTTCAACGTGATGACTGGCAAACTGCTCGGCTCGATTGACGACGTCACGAAACGCGCTCATCAAGTCATTCAAATTCACCTCGGGTAGCGGCACATCGATTTCAAATTTCGGAATATCGATACTGGTGAGGTGAATTTCACGCTCCAGTCGATCCAGTGCATCGAGGTCTTCCGCGGCCTGTTTAAACTGTTCGTACTCCTGCAGGCGGCGTACCAGTTCGGCGCGCGGATCATCCTCGTCCTGCGATTGTGTGGGTCGGGGCAACAGCATACGTGACTTGATTTCCGCCAGCATCGACGCCATCACCAGGTATTCAGCGGCCAGCTCGAGTTCGAACTGGTCCATCAGTTCGATGTATTCCATGTACTGTCTGGTGATCGCAGCGATCGGGATATTCAGAACATCGAGATTCTGGCGCTTGATCAGGTATAGCAGCAGGTCGAGCGGTCCTTCGAAGGCCTCGAGGAAAACCAGCAGGGCGTCCGGCGGTATATACAAATCCTGCGGGATCACAGTGAGGGGTTCGCCCTGCACCAGGGCGAATGGCATTTCAGACTGGTTCGAAGCGGAGTGGGCGAAGCCTGGTTTCATCGTTAACGCCGGGTTAACCCCATTACCTTACGAACTTCTTCAATCGTATCCTGCGCCACGTCGCGCGCATACTCACAACCTTCGTTGATGATGCTGTCTACACCTGAAAGGTCTTTCAGATATTCCTTGACGCGTTGCTGGATCGGTTTTAATTCTTCAATAATGGAATCGACGACATATTGCTTGCAGTCGATGCAGCCGATCCCGGCGGTCCTGCAGCCTTCGGCTAACATTTTTTGGGTATTTTCATCGGTATATACCCGGTGAAACTCCCATACCGGGCACTTGTCCGGGTCTCCCGGGTCGGTACGACGAACGCGTGCCGGATCGGTCGGCATGGTTTTTATTTTTTTGGCAATGCTCTCCGCATCCTCGCGCAAGGCGATGGTATTGTTATACGATTTCGACATTTTCTGCCCGTCGACCCCGGGCATTTTCGAAGATACCGTGAGCAGGGACTGTGGCTCGGGTAAAATAATCAGTCCCTCGCCATCGAGGTTCCCGAGCAGTCTTTCACGGTCGCTCAACTTGATGTTTTGCTGTGACTCGAGCAGGGCACGCCCGATTGACAGGGCTTCGGTGTCACCCCGTTCCTGGTAACGCTTGCGCGCATCCTGATACAGCCTGGCGTTCTTCTTGCCCATTTTCCTGATCGCAATCGCAACCTTGTTTTCGAAATCAGGCTCTCGACCATAGAAGTGATTAAACCGGCGTGCCACTTCGCGGGTCAATTCGACGTGGGCAACCTGGTCCTCACCCACCGGCACGAACCCGGCCTTGTACATCAGGATATCCGCACTTTGCAGCAACGGATATCCGAGAAAACCATAGGTCGATAAATCCCGATCCTTGATTTTCTCCTGCTGATCCTTGAAGCTCGGCACCCGTTCCAGCCAGCCCAACGGGGTAATCATCGACAACAGCGTGTGTAGCTCGGCGTGTTCGGGAATCCGGGACTGAATAAACAGGGTTGAATTACCCGGATTGACACCGCTTGCCAACCAGTCGATCACCATGTCGCGCGTGGTTTCGGCGATGATTGATGGATCTTCGTAATGGGTGGTGAGCGCGTGCCAGTCCGCGACAAAATAAAAACACTCGTAGCTGTGTTGTAGTTCGATCCAGTTTTTCAATACGCCGTGATAGTGGCCCAGATGCAACATACCGGTGGGCCGCATGCCCGACAGTACGCGGTTGTTTTGACTAATGGTGTTCAATAATGATGATCCAATGATATAGGCCCTGGGCGAATTATACTAAGAAGCAAAGCCGCCGACCATGGTTTTAACAAGTCATTCAAGAAATGACACATCCCCTTTTCCATGGCGTCGTATTTCGGGAAACCCGTCGATCAGGCTGACGACCGTGGTCGGTTCCATTCCACAAAAGCCACCGTCGATGACGAGATCGACTTCATGCTGGAAACGCTCACGAATTTCAAAAGCATCATCCAGGGCCTGTTCGCATCCCGGTGGAATCAGGGTACTACTCATTATCGGTTGCCCGAGTTCCAGTAGCATCGCATGGACGATAGGGTTGGCGGGCACCCGCACGCCGATGGTTTTGCGCTTTGGATTCATCAAGCGACGTGGTACCTCCGAAGTCGCCTTGAGTAAAAATGTATAGGGCCCCGGGGATAGCATTTTCATCAGGCGGTAGTCGGAATTACTGACCTTGGCATAGGTGCCGATTTCCGACAGATCGCTACAAACCAGGGTAAAATGATGTTTACTGTCGGTGCGACGGATACGCTGGATACGCTCCATTGCGGTCTTGTCACCGATGTGGCAACCGAGCGCGTAACTCGAATCGGTTGGATAAATAACGAGGCCTCCCCGATCGATAATCGAGACTGCCTGCTGGATCAACCGCCGTTGCGGATTATCCGGATGAATTTCAAAGAACTGCGCCATAACCCAATCTGAATGGTAAGGCTGGCGATGATACAGGAAATTGCCGGGATGAAAACAACGATTAAAAATATCTTCAAATCAACGAATTAGCCGGGTTTTGTAAATTGGAGGAGAAGGTTTTTATCGTTTTTGTGGTATTTTTACAACACAAGTTGAATTTTGTTGTTTTTTTCTAAAATAATGAGTTGCTATTAAGTCGAAAATGGCTATCATGCTAGCCCATAAGTCATCCGAACCGGGCTTGACAAGCATGCAAATCCCGAATCACGATGGTTTATTCCTAAGCATAAAATATAACTGACTTAAGGGTAATTACTCATGAAATTTAAAACAACTGCAATTGCAATGGCTGTAGCCGGCTCTGTCGCCGCTCCCGTCGCTGTACAAGCTGGCGCGGACGAGCTTTACGCATCCGCTCGCATTGGTCTGTGGAATGTCGACACAGATGGCATTAACGACCTCGAGGTTCTTAGCTTTTCTTCTCGCTTCGGCGCCAAAGGTGAAACCGATCTCGGCAACGGCATGACTGGTTTCGGTCGTTACGAATGGGACGTCGACTTCAACAGTGGAGACGAAATCAGTGTCCGTCATCGCTATGTCGGTCTGAAAGGCGACTTCGGCAGCGTTCTGCTGGGCCATACTTACCACACTTTTTACAACACCGTGGTTGGTCCTCTGGATACTCCCTGGTGGCACTCCGGTTACGCCATGATTGACTATCGCGGTCGTACAGACGATGCGATTACCTATTCCGGTGGAACCGGCGCGATTAGCTTTGGCGCTTCTCTTTACTTCACTCGTGAAGCTGGAGAAGATGCACCTGATCAGACCGAACTGGGTGTCAGCTTCCCGATCGGTGATACCACTCTGGGTATCGCAGTGGTTACTACCGAAGCCGCTCCAATTGGTAACGGGACTGATGAAAACCTACTCGGTGTTGCATGGTCCGGTATCGCTCTGGGCGACACCAGTTTGGGTGTGAGCTTCCAGTCTCAGGACGACGACACTGGTATTACTGTTGACTGGGTCTTCGGTAGCGCATACCTCCATTTTGAAACTGAGAGCATCGATGCTACTGACCAGGATCGCACCAGCATAACCCTCGGTTACACGCAAAGCCTGGGTCGCAAGACCACCGCGTACTACGAGATCAACACCGTTGACGACGATTCAGGTGATTCCGATACCGATCGCACCGCGCTAATGGCAGTACTGAAATACGACATCATCTAATCCGGACGATTCGTAAAGTAGTATCTAAAGGGCGCCTTCGGGAGTCCTTTTTTATTGCCCGCTGCACTTTGCTCGCGCAGGCCACTTTCAAAAGCCTGCTCTTGTTGGAAATTGACTTCAAGCTGTCCTAACCCTGCCAAGGTTTAGACAATAGTTGCAGTGTGAGGAAAACATTTTTACCCGTCAAAAATGTTTTCCTCACGCGTAATTACAATCTTTCGTTTCGATCTATTGTATTGGGGCTTTCCTTTGCGGAATTAGATCGTTGGGAGTTCCCCGCTTTCGCGGTGGTCCGACGTATCGGGATGACGTTGGGGTCGGGGGTGACGATGGGATGCGGGATTGACGAGAGGGAGCGCCGATACAGTTGATACGAATCCGAGTCTACGACCTAAAAGTTGCGTTTTTTGGGGCGCCAGAATTCCAGTCGCTTGTACTTGAAGAACAACGAGTTGCCAAGCACCAGTTTTGCCTTCCAGTTGCGATCGCGCAATTTCGGCCCCAGCTTGTGCAGGTCGGGAATGCCATAGGCCGCACCATCGTCTTCGGTGATTTCTTTTTCGATCCGATCGAAAAAATGACCCTGGTTGTCACCCCAGGTTGAGATCGACTGGCAACCCAGGAAATCATAAATTTTATCGAGTGTTTTCTCAGGACCGCCTACCAGCTCGGCGCGTTCGATCAGCAACAGATTTTCCCGATTCTTGCCCTGCCAGGTTTGCTTTAAATTCTGGTAACACCAGCCGACACTGGTCGCAATATCCGGATCCATCATCGCAACACATCGATTGTCATCGGTTAATTCCAGGCTTCGGCTATGCAGGTAGTCATCGATATAGGAAACATAGTCGGGGTTGGATCGAATCAGCATGATAAACGAAGCCAGACAATCGGCGACATTGTCGACCGTGCAGATAATCTTCATTTCTTCCCCCAGCACCTTACGAGCCGAATCGATGGGGTCGTTCATATGCCAGGCCCAGGACTTGTCGATGATGACGGGTTCCTTGCGGTGCCGGTACATGCCCTCGCGAATGCCACGCCAGACATTGGCGAGCTGGTCGGGGTGCTTGTATGCCTTGAGCGTTACCGCGTTGGCACGCCACTTGTTGAGAACATCGCCGACGACCTCACTCAGCGGAGATGCCGGGGTGACATGGATGTGTTCATTCTGATTTAAAATTTCACCCAGCAAGGTGCTGCCGGTGCGCGGTAAACCGGCCAGGTAGAAAAAATTTTTCGCTTTCACTTTTAACTTCGAGGGGCTGTAAAACGAACCTTGAGCATATCATCGAGTCTTAAAATAGTCACCACAGCCCGGCTCAATAAGTTAGAATCTGCCGGGCTCCATACAGATACCGAATTAATGAAACAGCTTTTTGATTTTCTGCCGATACTGCTCTTTTTTATCCTTTACAAGTTTTACCTCGACCTGCCCGATGATTTGATTCTGGGTATCAACGCCTGGGTGCCACTGATGAACCTGACGCCCGGTGATGCCGGCGACGCCATCTACCTGGCGACCCTGACTGCGATTGTCGTGACCCTGGTCCAGGTTGTGCTCGCCGTGATAATTGTCAAAAGAGTGGAAAAGATGCCGGTCATTACCTTGGCGTTGCTGCTGGTATTTGGCGGCGCAACACTGGCGCTCAAGGACCCGCTGTTTATTCAGTGGAAACCCACCGCTATCAACTGGCTGTTTGCGCTGGTTTTTCTCGGCAGCCACCTGGTAGGCAAGAAACCTCTAATTCAGCGCATGATGGGACATGCCATTGAAATTGCAGAACAGCGAATCTGGGTGCAACTGAATCTGGCCTGGGTCGGGTTTTTTATAGTCGCCGGGATTGCCAACCTGATCGTAGCGCCCGAGATCGATCCCTTTGGCCTGAAATTGAGCGAAGACACCTGGGTCGACTTCAAGCTGTTCGGCCTGATGGGCATGACCATCGCCTTTGTAATCGCACAGGCAATGTATCTCGCCCGATATATGCCCGACACTGATGAGGAAACCGGCTAATGTTGTACAGCATTGTCGGAATCGACAACGAAAACAGCCTCGAAGCACGCCTGTCGGTGCGCGCCGAACACATCGAACGACTGAATGTCTTGCGCGACGCCGGCAGGCTGATCATCGCGGGGCCCAATCCAGCAATCGACAGCGAAGATCCGGGCGAGGCCGGATTTTCGGGAAGCATTATCATCGCCGAGTTCGATTCGCTACAGGCTGCTAGTGCATGGGCCGACGAAGACCCTTACATCAAGTCCGGGGCATACGCATCAGTGAGTGTAAAACCTTTCAAAAAGGTCTTGCCTTAGGATCAAAGTTGTTTGCTTGGGCTTTCGAGCGTATCGCTGATTTCGCGCAACAGCATATCTTCAGACTCGATGCGTTCGGCCATTGCTTCACCAATCAAAGACAGATCGTTGTACAAGTTGGTCAGGCTTTCAGATTCTTCGATGCCATCGTACTTATCGTTGAAATCGACAAACAATTCCGTGGTACCGGATATTAAGGGATAGACGCGATCGGCAACCATTTTTATGTTACCGCGGCGCTCCTTGCCGTCGATTATTCTTTCGTAAATCTCGAAATGACCCAAAGCGGTGTAATCGACCAGTTTCTGATTGAAGTTGCGAAGATTGTGAATCACCGTGTCAGGCGGTAGATCACCTGACTCGAGTTCGGCCAACTCGCACATTGAAACCAGCACCTGTTGCCTTTCCCGCAACAAGGTATCGATAGTGTGGGACTGCCGGCTGCGTCTGTTTTCTTCAGCCGAAATTCTCTCGGCTATCTGGGCTATTTTTTCAATTTGTGAGTCGCTCACGGATTACCTCATTGGTACGACTGCCCTGTGAAACTGATACAGGCTGCGATGGGTATATTATGCGGCTGAATTCATCATGGGTAAACCACCATTATATGCTTTGCCAGGGAAAATTTTGTTAAACTCGTCTGCTTTACGACAAGGTGGACTCCGTGAGTGACACACTGCAGGCCAGGCTGAACCAGCTTGAGATGCTTTACAGCGAACAGGATCACACGATCCAGGCCCTCAATGATATGGTTGCTCGACAGAATCTGGAAATTTTCCGGTTGAACACCAGTATCGAGCATCTCAAGACTGAAATGCTGATGCTAAAAACAGATTCTTCCGCTGATATGGGTTCTAATTATGAAAAACCCCCGCACTATTGATGAACGCGTCCCAACGCCTGGCACGACAGTACCTGCAATCCGTTGCCTGCTCGGACGAATCAGGGATGCTGATCGAAGCCGACGCTGAAGGTGTCGAAGTCAATCTGACCGAATCGAAACTCCGCTTTCATCACAGTTTTGTTTCGGGCCCGCTGGCACGCCGTACCCGCCAATCATCGCAGGCTGTCATCAGGGCCTGCAACAATAAGCAGCGTAACATTACCACGGTTTTGGATCTTACCGCCGGATGGGGTGTGGACAGCCTGACACTCGCCAGCCACGGCCAGTCGGTTACCATGCTGGAACAGAATACCCTGGTTTACGCTATCGTCGCCTATTCCCTGGCCCTGCTGGAACCAAATTCTTCCAATAGCTCGATTTCAAGTCGTGTATTAATTGAAAACTTCAATGCACTCAATTACTTACAGCAGATCGGCGAAAACCACGGGTTTGGCTGCATCTACCTCGATCCCATGTTCCCGGCCCACAAAACGACTGCCAAACCGGTTAAGGAAATGCAGATTCTGCAGGCTTTAACCGAAAATATCGAAATCGACGCTTGTTTTGAGCTGGCGCTTTTAAGAGCACACAATCGGGTTGTGGTTAAACGTCCGGCCAGGGCAGCCAATTTCAGTAGCCGAAAACCCGACCTGGTCTACCGCGAGAAAACCATACGATTCGATGTTTACCTCAGGAAATAGGAGGCAGATCCTGTGTCCTAATCGCGAAAGTTGTTGAACTGTAGCGGAATTCCAAGCTCCGCTTCACGCAGGGTTTGCATCACCTGCTGCAGGTCATCGCGTTTCTTTGCCGTTACCCTGAGTTGCTCGCCCTGTATTGCGGCCTGGACCTTGAGCTTGCCCGCCTTGATAATCTTAACCATTTTGCGAGCCAGTTCCTGATCTAACCCCTCCCTGACTTTGACCTGCTGACGCGCGCGTTTGTTCATTTCGACGATATCGGCAAATTCGAGGCAATCGACATCGATACCGCGTTTCGACATTTTCTGTTTCAGGATGGGGATCATTTGCTTGATCTGAAATTCGGATTCGGCCTCGAGCGTCAGTTCGTTTCCGGATTGATCGATCTTTGAATTCGAACCCTTGAAGTCGTATCGAGTACCGATTTCACGGTTGGCCTGATCCAGCGCATTTTTGAGCTCGTGGTGATCTATTTCTGAAACAACGTCGAATGAAGGCATGAGTATTACTCCTGGTCAGGGACGAATAGTTAACACATTGAAATTATTAGAGAAATTATAATCCGGTATCGCCAGGTTGTGAAATTTATTATCTCCCTTCAGGGCTCTACCGGCAAAATCATAACGTGCATTGCCACAAATTTCCTTGAATCCGGATTCGATCGTTTCGATAACACAACCGAAATCCGTGCCGATAGCGTAACTCACAAAGTATTCCGGGTGCCTTGAGCGTAGCAAATTTTCTGCAAATTCGGGTTGCCTGCTATTTCTCGATTCAGGGTCCTGCAAGTTGCCAATGACCTGCCTCAATGCTTCAATGGTATCAGGGGAGCGCCTGATCACCAGTATCGACAAATTATCCTGGCGTAATATTCTGGCTCTGTCTTTGGTAAGCTCGCCGATATTAAAGCGATAGGATGCGTGGATTTGCGGTGGTCGAATATCGATTGCAAAATCGAAGAGCACATATGCGACTGCCGCCAACATAAGCAGGACACAATACTTGAACAGACGTTTCAACACGCCGGGATTTATATCGACGGGCACGTTTCCCTATTGAACACACTGAACCGCGTTACCACCACAGGCCGCGCCCTCGGCGATCCAGTTGACGAACATGTCGTAATCGCTCCTGCCGGCCGCGCCAACCACGGTTGAAATATCAAAGCCACCACGTTCCCCGCCGTAGTGCTGGTGACCTGACGGTTTTCTCAGCAACCGACTTTCCTCGATCTGTTCGAGATTTACCCGCACTCTGGCCTGTTCGTACAACCCCAGCGACGGAGTAGCACCGGGCGGGACCGGGAACGGCTGGTTATTGTCATCGCTCCACCAGACAGGAACACTGACGACTTCCGGATTTGCGCCACCACCCCCACCTCCGACGGTACCGCCTCCGATCGAATGACAGGTGGTGGCGCAGGTCGCCAGTCGCGCGCTGATATCGGTATAAAAACTCAGCTCCCTGGGCGCCGTGGCCAGGGTATTGTCTACCCGAATCGAAACCGTATCACTGCCACTGGCGCCATTTGAGGATAAACTTGCCACCAGGCCTACGACGTATTCACCGTCGGTAGAGGCGCTAAAGTCGGTGCGCATTGCACCGGGTCTGGACAGGTTGGCCAGCGCCCCGGCGGGCGTCGAAATGACTTGCCATTGATACGAGTCGGCGAAAAGGCTCGCCTGCGCGTTTAAAGTAATCGCGGCATTTTGACGCGTAACGCGATCGGGTCCGGCACGGGCCGCAACCCGTCCTGGAAGAATGATATTGCCGTTACCATCGGTTCGTCGGGCCTCAAATCCGGATGGATCCGTCACCCTGGGCGCGATAAAGCTGGCCAGCAACTCGGCTTTTTGCGGATCGTCCCAGAAATTACTGTAATTCAACAAACCGAGAGGCATTCTCCCCTCAACGAATACCAGTCGCTCGATCTCATCCGCATGCGATATAAACTTGTCCCAACTGCTGAAATCGATCGCCTGGCCATCGCCGGCAATGTTGAATTCACTTCCCAGCCGGGTGCCCTGTTTACCGTGGCAGACAAAACAGTTGGGTCCTACAACCTTGGTAAACAGGGTATCGGCGCCAACCGGCGGGCCACCCACCATCGGTCTCCAGCCCATAGGTATATAGCTGTCGTCGAAGCTCGCACCGACATTATTCAGGGCATTGTTACCGCCTACATCACCATACCAGCCGAGCAATAATTCACGCGCGATATCACCGCTCCATTCACCTGCATCGGTTTGGATAGGGACTCCCCCGCCGTGAACCCCGCAGGCGGGATGGCCGCTGCTGCCGGGATAGCTGCAATACACCGCGGCATTCATGCGACGCAAACCTTCCTCGATATCCGCACGCCGGTAACCCGGCTTGTCGGAGAAACCAAAACTGTCGACCTCGAAGGCCTGAAAATGGGATTTGGTATCGCCGATCCCGGCCGCCGCGTCACCGGCATGCAATGTCACCTGGTCACCATTGCGGTCCAACGGGCGTAATCTACCACCATGGCAACTGATGCAGGGTTGCGGCATCGCCTTTTCACCGCGATCATCGAGATCGACTCGTGTAATCCGCGGGTGTGGCGCATTGGGTGCACTGTAGTCGGAGCGATAGGTAAAAAACTTGGTAAAAGGCTCTGCAGAACAAACAACATCCCCGGTAGAGGTGGTCAATCCCCGTGAAAACTCGATCGCGTTACTACCGAAGTGATGTTGTAAATCGTCCTCGACAGCGGCCTCCAGATTCACCGGACCATAAGCGAATCCTTCAACGATTCTGACTGAAAAGTTGCGTACCAGGAATGCGATAACCTGGCCCCCGCATTCGCTATTGGGATAACTGACCATAAACATATCACGGCCATATCCCAGATCCTTGGAATCACGAAATATGACGTGCTCATCGGGGTTGTCAAGTCCATGTAGCGCAATGAATTTCTGCAAGGTATCGCGGCTGGCGCCGGGATCGATGGCACCATAATAGGTAGCAGCATAACCGGTTTCATCAATTTCAGACTCGGAAAATACCAGCGTCTCGCTCGCCCCGGCGCCATTGGCGTTGGCACTGGCCACTACGACCGGGGTTCCGCTGTCATCGACCAGATATAGCGCGCCATCGAGCGCAGTGGTCAAGGTAATGGTAACGCCACTGGCATCGTCGAGGCTGATGCCGAAGCAGCGGTTGCCTCCGGCGCAGCTGGGGTCCGAATCAAGCAGACCACCGGCACTGAGCCAACTGCCGTTGATCACCTGGGTAGTGCTGCCGTCGTTCCTCGCAATCGAAACACTGAATGTGCCGGACTGGGCTGCCACGGTTGCCACCACCAGGATGTAGTCACCGGCGGCAAGGTCTCCCTGTCGATTGAAGAAAGTGAGATAACGATTCGGAGTCGACGAACTGACAGCGGCATCGAAACCTTCGTATTCATCGCCACTCCCACAACCGACAAGATTGACGGCAAGCAGAATGACGACCCAGGTTTGCAGACCATGCGCGAGCTTTTTCACATTCAGAATCTCCCGAGCAAGCTTGCTCTAAATATGGTTCGATCGTAACCGATACTGCTATCATCCCTGGCCTGTGAATCGACCAGACGCGCCGACAGGTCGAACGATATATCAGGCGTCAGGATTCGGTTGTAGCCGAGCGTGATCACCGTGGTGTCGGCATCGATGCGATAAGCGAACTGGTTGGCAGCGACACCGCCAAACGCGTCATCGGGCTCGATCGCATCAGACACGTTAATAAATTCCAGGGTTGGCGTCGCACTTGAAACCGTGTCGCCGGTAATCAGGGTAAGCGTGGTATATACCAGATCAGCTTTACTGAGCTCGGTATCGAAGTTGACGAAAATCCTGGCTTCGCTGAGATCGTACACTTCGCTCACGGATTCGCGTTGTTTGAAACCAATCCCGAGCGTCATATTGATCGTGTTGGTCAACCACTTGTTCATTTCCGCCGACAGCGACAACAGGGTTGAATCGCGCATTTCCGAATCAAATTCCACACCGCCAAGTTTTACTCCGAGCGAATAAATGGGGGCAGTAAATGAAGAGTTCAATGCAAATCGATAACGCGCGTTGATCTCGAACTCGAGGTTATTCAATTCATCAAAGCTGTCAAAAACGTTATAGGTAACGCTGGCGCCGTAATTCCACAGGGTGAAACTATCTATCGATTTTCCACCCTTTGCCTTTAGGGTGGAACTGACAATTAAATCCGAGCGGATATCGTCATTGTCCTGCGCCAGTCGAACATTGTCATCGTCAATAATCGAGATATCGTAACTGTATCGAAACAGGGGTTGGCTGGATTTGCTCTTGTTCTTACGTTTGGCGGGTTTGGGTTCAGGTAAATCAAGCTGGGCAAACCGTTGCTCATCGGCGGCAAGCCCCTGCTTGATGGTTTCGATCTCGACTAAAACCGTGATGCCCGTCACCAGTTCCGGGTCGCGGGGATCCACGGATAGCGGCGCCAGTTCCCCGCGTTTTACTTTCTCCGCGCGGACTTCTTTTTCAAAGGTGTCGATCTGCGAACTGGCTTCGCTGTAAGCCTGCCGGCGATCAATATTTTCGATTGAAGCCTGGTTTGGAATTTTGAGCATGGCCCCGACCTTGAGGCTATTGATATTGCCCGCGTAAAAGGCTTCCGGATTAGTCTGAAAAATCGACATCATCATCTGCGATATGGTGACACCTTTGGGTCGATGTTTGAGTGCAATTCGATACAGGGTTTCATTTTTCGTTACCGGGCCATAGCTTGCACCGACGGCTTCAGCCGCGTTGCCCCGAGCCGCGACACAGCTAATCGTAATACACAATACCAGGATCGCATGTTTCATTGGAATGTAGTTTTTGTTATTACACGCCGGGGCTGTTCACTTAGTCAGCCCTGACTCCAACCTGCCGGCGCCGTAGCGCAAAAAGGCCAAGTACCAGCAATACTGCCAGCATCAGTGGCGAGATGCGCCCTCCCCCGTCTTCCACTGCTTCAATTTCCGGATCGGTAAGCCTGACGCCTACGGTCCCCGGGTCGGTGGCCACCGCGTTCAACGCATTATCGGTGTCGTTCGGGCCGCCATCCTGAATCGTCAATTGAATGCAATTGTCCAGGAAGTTCAAGCCGTCGCGGTACTCACTGCTGCCCGGTTCCGGACAGGCCCCCGGCGCGCCCTGTGCACTCGCGACACGGTTATTGCCATTGACGACAAATCCGCCCCAGCCGGTCGCCGGGTTAAATTTACGGTACTCGGCATTTCTCGGCACCGCGCTCAACAACGGAATCACGACCCTCGCGCTGGCACCGGAAATCAGCCCGCGCACTTCGAAATCGTAAATACCGCCGACATGTTCGAATAAGTCATCCGGGTTGGTCGGCGCAGTGCCGTTGACACTGCCGAACTGGGCGATTTCGGTATCGGTCAGCAGCGCGCCGAAACTACTCGCCGCCTGCGCGGTATTACCACGGGTAATCACCAGCCCGGGATCGGTTTGAAGCAGGAAACTGGCAGCGATATCGACGGTCTGGTCCGGCACCAGGTTGGAATCACTACTGCCGCTGCTGTTGGCATCGAGGTAGTTGGGAATACCATCGCCGTCATCATCGGCATGACCTTCCATAGGATCGTTGTCATTCAGGCCGTCGCCGTCAGTGTCGGTGCCGCCTAGTGGCGGGGCGTTACCGGCTACCACATTTAATATTCGCGAAATCCGTGTCGACAGGGCCGGCACACCATCATCGGTCACCACCACATCGACCAGATAGTTACCCGCGACCGGGGCCGCCATCTGCCAGGTGGCAACATTTCCAGGCGGCAGTAACACGTTATCGGTGCCCGACCAGTCGTAACTGAGTGCCTGCCCGGCATTGATGTCGATTGCCACGGCATCAATATCGATGGCGCCGTCGCCGGCATAGGTGGTTGCGAGCACATTCGCACCCTGGGTGAAGCGGATTTCAACCTGCGGCGCGACATTGGCTTCGACGATCGTGACCTGGTGGGAATTACTGCTGCCGATCGCGGCGTTGGTGACACTGTCGATCGAGAACAGCACGGTTTCGCTTGGGTCCGTGATCGCATCGGCGGCAACATTGAAGCTGATGGTTTCGGCAACACTCGGCATGGTAAACGTGACCACGCCGGCAATCGCATCGTGATCGGCCGGATTGTTGGCGATGCCGGATACCGAGTAATTGACCGTGACCGGGTAGGCCGGTGGATTTCCGTTCAGGGTAATCGCGACATTGACCGCCGCACCCTCTTCGACCTGCTGATTCGCCGCGAAACTGACCAATGGGCGGATATCGAGCGTCTGGTCGCTGGTGCCGAGGTTCGGATTGGCGCCATTGGCGCCGGTCCAGATGATCGTATTTCGACCGGGACGATAGGGGCCGTTATCGCTGGCCGTGGCCGAGGTCGCCATCGGATGAACCGTGGTCGGATCGGGAATCGGTAAATCGAAAGGCGTCAGGTAACCGGTAGCGTCGATAACGAGGTTGGCAAAATTCGGATTGGTACCGTCCAGAAATTCCTGAAGATTGGTGATGCCGTCATTGTCATTGTCCTGCGCAGCATCGCTGGGGTCGAAGGGATCCATCATGTTCGCCAGTTCGTAGGCATCCGGAATGGTATCGTTGTCGTCGTCCAGATCACAGACATCACCGCCTGAATTGACGCCACCATCGGTCCCGGCCACACCATCACCGTCAAAGTCGGCATTGGTCGGATCCGCCACTGACAGGCAAAAATCATCATAATCGGCAACCAGATCCGTATCCATATCCGGTGGGTCTATTTCGAGCGTGAAGGCATCGGTATCGGGTATTGAACCATGTTCGCCGCCATCGGCGACCCGGATTGTTATCGGATACATCTGGTCAAAAACAGCGGGCGGCCCGAGTGGCGGAGTCCAGGTAATCACGCCGGTATTGGATAAATTCATTCCGGCTTGCTGACCGCTGACAAATGTCCAGATTAAAGCGCCAGTGCCGTTGTTCGGGTCATCCGGGTCGACCACGGTCGGTGTGATCGTGACCAGGCTGCCCTCGGTGCCGGTCTGGGCTCCGATTGCATTTATTAACGGCGCGTCGTTACGGGGATCGATTGTTACATCAATTGTAATCGTATCCGCCGTAGCGCCATCGAACACCTGTACGGTAAAGCTGTCAGTACCGTTGAAATTCAGGTTCGGGGTATAGGTTACCGCCTTCGAAAGCCCGGTTCCGGTAGCCGCTGCAGTACCATTACCCGCCGGACCCGAAATGCTCCAGAAAAGATTTCCCGCCGCAGTATCGTTATCGGTCGCGTTCAACGTCAGGCTAAATGCGGTCGGGTTATTGTCTTCGTCAATGGTTTGCGCCAACGGTCCCGCACCCTCAGTGATAACCGGAGGGTCGTCAACCGGATTAATGGTAACGTTAATCGTATGATCATCCGTCAAATTGGTTGACAGGTTTCGAACCCGCACCGTGAAACTGTCCGGACCGGTGTAATTGAGATCGGGTGAATAAGTCATTACCTCAAAATTTCCGGACCCTGATACAGCAGCAGTACCGTTGCCTGCCTGGCCGCCGGGGGCAAGACTCCAACTCAAAGTCCCGGGGTCATTATCAAAAACTGAAAGATTAGGTGGGGTAAACGGGGTTGGAGCACCATCTTCCGACATTACCGCCGTAGTACCACCGCTAATAACCGGGTTGGTACAGGCGCTGGTAGAAAAACTCTGGTTTCCACCCACTACGGTCGCAGCGCCGTTGGTGACCCTGCCGCGAAAATGGTAGGTGGTGCCACATAACAAACCGCTAATCGGCGTGGAACGCAGCACGCCCGTCGTGCCGGTAATATTAACCGCGCCCGTGGTGGTTCCATATGACGTCGTCGGTCCATAATTAAATCGATAGGTACCCGGCACCGATGTCCCGGACCAGACATTCGGATCGAAAGTTGCCCTCAAGGATGCCCCGGTTTTGGATACGCCAGTCGCGTTAGGGCTAACGACGGTCGGCGCTGACAGGGGTTCACCGTTACCATCCCAAGTACTCAAATAACCTACATGTGTTCCACTTACGCAACTGCCACCGGAACAACCCTGTGGCATACGTACCCCATAGGAGGGACTCGAACTGACTTTGTCACGGATATTACCGATACAGGCGGCAACCGTATTGTAGCTACCGAAATTAGTTTGCACAGCGGTCCCGGTGCAAGATGTAGAACCGCTATGACAGCCACTACAACCATAAGTCCCATCAAAAATTACAGATTGTAAATCCATGACGGTTCCATCGTTGAAGTATAGATTGCTGGCTAAAGCCGCAGGACCTACAAATGACAGCAGTGTGAGAGCCGCCGCCAACGTATCGGCTCGCAATAGAATGCGCAAGTAATGGCAGGCATTTGCCAGAGCATTGCCAGCGGTGACTCCAAATTTTGTGATTTTATTAAATCTCATAAATCTAGCAATTTCGAGAATTAGTCAGTATTGTACTTTTTCTCGATGCAAAACTACCTGACTAATTAAGGTTATCAAAATAACAATTCCAGCTAATCTTTGCGGCTTGGCCATATCGGTGATGACATTCCTATCGGGCAAGTTCAGCCGAACAATTCCAGTTGCTCTTGTC
>CAZAVY010000016.1:22581-40241 GCA_964488685.1 uncultured Gammaproteobacteria bacterium | reverse complement strand
TAACGCTGTGCGTTGAAGTGGCAGTAGCACTGAACGGATTTCCGGCAGCATCAGTGCCAGTAACGGTTACATCAAAACTGGTATCAGCGGCGAGGTCTGCACCGGCAACAGCAATCGAGAAGGTATTACCTGCGTTGACGATACCGGAGTAAGTAGTGCCGTTAACGTCAAAGCTGACGTTATCGCCTGGCGCTGCATCGCCACCGACATTACCACTGACGTTGATCGACCCGCCGGATTCAGCGGCATTTACCACATCGTCAGTGGTGACCGGATCAACCGAAATAGTCGCACTGACGATTGTATCGACACTATGTGTCGAGGATGTGGATGCGCTGTACGGAATACCCGTAGTATCGGTGCCGGTTACACTAACAACAAAATTGTTGTCGGCGACAAGGTCGCTACCGGCAACGGCGATACTAAAAGAATTGCCTGCGGTAACGTTGCCACTATAGGAAGTGCCATTGAGACTAAAGCTGACTGTGTCCCCCACAGTTGCATCACCGCTCACTGTACCGGTTACATCGACTGTACCACCCGCTTCGGCCGCATTGACGACATCATCTGCGGTAATATTGTTAACAGTGATAAACGCGACAGGCGAGGTAGCGGTTGAAGCAGATGTAGGGTTTTCTTCGGTGGAATCTACAGGAACCAGGACTGAATCATCCCCCAGGGGAGACTGGTTATTAAAACCTGAATTATCATTGCTGATTGGAGTAACGCGGGTTTCGACGATTCCCTGTTCACCGTCTCTCGAATAGGTTGAGGCCTGGTGAAGTGCATTCGCGCCATCTGCCGTTGTCCCGGCGGCAGTTGCTTCCAGCTCGCCGAGATCGACGCCTTCTACGATCAGGCTTTGCAGTTCGGCCAGTTGGTCGGCACGTTCATCGGTATAAGCATTGAGGTTTGCAAACACTGACTCGTCCAGCAGTATTTCGGTATTTTCACCAATCTGCAGCTTTTGCCCATCATACAACTCAAGCATAATTCGAGTATTCTGGCCTGTAGTAAGGACATCTCCCTCGTGTATTTGATCACCAATACTGAGGACCCTGATAACGCCATCTACATTGCGAACTTGTGCGTCGCCGACTAACTCCGCGACATAACCGATACTTTTGGTAGCCATATTTCTTCAAAATAATTGATTCGAGAAGTAAATATAGGAGAGATTTCGAAGGTGTGTGTCATACGAAGGTCGTAGACCAACGCCGTAAATGCACCATTTTGAGAATTGGGTCACATAGTTTAGGTGCTATATGGAAGGGAAAACTAGGCCTGCTTGAGGAAAAGGACCAGGCCGACCCGATCTTTGAGTTCAAGTTTCTTAAAGATATGGGTCAGATGCGTCTTCACGGTGGGCTCGGAAATGTCATATAAATTAGCAATTTGTCGATTTGACCGACCCTCGGCAACCGCCAGGGCAATATCTTTTTCCCGGGTGGTTAAAGCCTCCAGTTGCCCTGACCCCGGGGCCGGACTTGTTGCCTGATGGGCGAGTCTAAAGGTTTCATCCAGCATTTGTGGTGGGAACCAGCTTTGGCCATTCGCGAGTAATTGCAACATCTGGTGATAGTGAAGCGTGGCCATATGGCTGTTGCAGTACGCCTTGGCCCCCAGGCGCACACATTCGAGCATTTCGCGGATATTGGGTAGATCGGAGCATACCCCGACCCTAATCGGTTTTCCGGAAACATGTTTTAGCAGCCATTCGTAGCAGGCCAGTTCCATACCCGTTATATGCAGCAAATACAGTTGCTCCGGATCCTCCGAAGGCGTCCTCAACTGAGAATAGCAGTCAAACGAAGTCTCTAAATGGTGGTTTAAAAACCGCTCAAATGAACGCGATGCTGAATACACTAGTAGTTTCATCAACGCTCTCTCAGCGCTTTGTTGATACCGCGATGAACCGGTTCAGTCAGATACGATAAAATCGTTTTCTTGTCGGTTATGATGTCGGCCTCCGCAGTCATGCCAATTTTAATCGGCAATTCACCACTCTTCACACCCAGAAACGACTTGCCGGGTTTGACTCTGACCAGAAAATAGGTTTCGCCTTCTTCGCTAGTAATGGTATCCGCACTGACAAAGGTGACTATTCCCTGCAAACTACCGTGAATGGCAAAGTCGTATGCAGAAAATTTTAACCTGGCGAATTGCCCCACATTGACGTAAGCGATATCTGCCGGTTTGATCCTTAGCTCGACCAAAAGTGAATCTTCCTGGGGAACAATTTCGAGAATACTGATACCGGGGCTGATTACGCCACCAATGGTATTGATGTAAAGTCGTTGAACAATTCCGTTGACGGGCGAGCGCAAGGTAGTGCGCTTGACCCGATCCTGCAAAGCGGTTTGGGTTTCCTTGATGCGACCGATCTCTGCGTTCACCTCGTTCAGTTCTTTTTTGGCTTTATTTTGAAAATTGAGCTTTTCTTTCTGCTTGTTAAACCGGGCTTCCTCGATCGTAGACTCGATTCGCGGTATCGATAGTCGCGCCGCTTCAATTTCACCTTCAATTTCCGCTTCACGCTGCTGCAATTGCAAAAATTCGACTTCGCTGATGATTCCGCGATCTTTTAGTGGTTTCTTGATTGTGATTTCTTTGGTGACCAGGTTGAGTGATTTTTTTAACTGGCGTTGTCTTGATTGCGCCTCGAGTAAGGAACTCTTTTGCTGGCTGATTTTTTCTTCGAGGCTATTCAGGGTCTCCTTGAGCTGCGCCCGGTTTGAATCGAACAGACTTTTCTCCGATTTCACCAATTTAGGTGCTTCCGCTTTGACCTCTTGCTCCGATTTAAAAGCACGATCAAAGGCTTCCGCGTTCAAGCGGCTTGACCTGGCCAGAAGTTCAAGATAAAGCAGTCGGTTTTCTTCGAATGAACTCGAAAACGCAACATCACTGATTTTTATCAACGATTGGCCCGCTTTCACCGACTGGCCCTCAGCGACCAGAATTTCCGAGATAATACCGCCTTCAAGGCTTTGAATATTTTGCACCTGACTCGCTGGGGAAACCTTGCCCGCGCCACGAATTACGACATCGATTTTAGCCCAGTTCATCCATGTAATTGCAGCGATAACAAATAAGGCAAAGATCATGACAACCGCAATCAGGTATCGGGGTGTCCGGTGAACAACGGCCGCTGAAAGGCTGCGCATATACACCAGATCCTGTTTCCCGTGAACCCCCATCTGGGTTGAATCTTCAAAATCAGTCTTATCGTCATTAACCATTCTGTGTCCCTTTCAGGGCATTCAAAACGTCATCCTTGGGCCCATCCATCAAGATTCGACCTTCATCGATCACAACCAGTCTTTCTACCAGATCCAGCATCGGCGCCTTGTGGGTAACCAGCAACAGGGTTCGGTCGCGAGTGTATTCATAAAGGCGATTTTTGATGATTGACTCGGTGGTGTTGTCAAAACTGTTGGTTGGTTCGTCCAGTATCAAAACAGGTTCGTTTAGCAGTACTGCCCGCCCGAGCGCGATGGCCTGCTTTTGTCCTCCGGATAAGAATGAACCATCTTCGCCGACCTGGGTATCAAATCCTTGTGCCAATTGATTAACAAACAGGTTCACGCCGCTGATAGTGGCTGCCTGAAGCAGCTTTTCGTCATTAACATGCAAGTCCTTATAGGCTATATTTTCACGAATAGTGCCGCGTAATAGTTCTATATCCTGCGACAAATACCCGATATTGCGGCGTAGATCTGCCGGGTCTATCTGGTTGATATCAATGTTATCGATTGCAATAGACCCACTTTCTGCCTGGTAGAGGCCAATAATCAACTTCATCAAAGTGGTTTTGCCCGAACCCACTTTGCCGATTACACCGACATGTTCTCCGGCCTCGATTTTGAAAGAGATTCCGGATAGAGATTTTTTGGACGACTCGGGGTATGAGAAATTCACATCCCTGAAGCTAATGGCACCTTCGAAATCGGGACGGCGGACATAAGATTTTCCCTCGGGTCTTTCGATTGATTTCTGCATTAATTCGTCAAGCGCGCGGTACGATGTTCTGGTTTGCTCGAAACTGGTGATCAGCGCGGCGATCTGACCCATCGGTCCCACTGCCCGTGATGAAAGCATCACGATAGCGATCAGTCCTCCAAGGCTGAGTTCGAGATCGCTGATGCGATATACGCCAAATACGATCAATGCAATCGTATTGATTTGAACCATCAGGTTGGTGACTACGGTAATTGACGATGACAGTATGCGCGCCCGCATCGACCGGTTGGCGATGGTACCCGAAGACTCTTCCCAAACCCATTGCGAGTAGTTTGATGCGCCCAGCGTTTTCACGGTTTTTATGGTTCGCAAGGTTTCGATCAAATGTGCATTTTTGTTTGCGCTTGCTTCGTAGGTAGCTTCGACACTGGCTTTAAGGGGTTTTACCAAAATAAGACTGTATAACATCAGCAACGCAATGATTATCAGGGGTACTGCAATCATCGGTCCTCCGATGTAGTAGATAACCCACAAGAATATGACAGCGAAGGGCAGATCAACCAGGGTCGCAATGGTTGACGCGGTAAAAAAATTACGAATGCTTTCAAATTCACGGAGCTGGCTTGCAAAAGCACCAATGCTCACTGGCCATTGATCCATTTTCAGGTTGAGCACCTGGGAAAAGATTATAGATGACATGATAATGTCGCTTTTCTTAGCGGCGATCTCGAGCAGATAGGTACGTACAAAACGTAGCAGGGTGTCGAACAGATAAACCGTAACAATACCGATCGCCAATACCCACAGGGTTGCGATTGCGTCATTGGGAACAACCTTGTCATAGACATTCATTGTGAATATCGGAGTTGCGAGAACAAATAAATTAATCAGGATCGATGAAAGCAATACACTGGCGAAAATGTCCCTCGATTTTGCCAGAGTTCCCCAGAACCAGTGGCCCGAATCCTTGCCAGCTGCCTGGTGTTGAGTCGTTTCTTTGTGAAGCTCCTTTTTAAGCAGGAATGCGTATCCGAGAAACTCCCGATTCAGGCGATCAAACTCCAGCCACTCTTCGCCTTCGCCGATTTCAGGAAATATAACCTTGGCGCGCCTGTTTTTGCGGTCGATGCTTTCCAGGATGCAGGCATTGCCGTTTTTTAACACCAGGATGCAGGGCAACAGCAGGCGTGACAGTTTATCGAGATCACGATGAATAAGGCGACTTGCAAATCCGGCGCGTGCTGCCACGCGCGAAAACAAACCCTTAGGGCTGTCTACGCTAAATAATTCGGGACCGTCCGCACCAGGTTCGATCGGCAGGCCGGAGATCAGTGCCTCAACACTGATCGGTCGATTGTGTATGCGGGCGAATATGACCAGGCACTCGAGCAGGGGGTCATACTGATGGTGAGGATCGATCATGTGGTTATCATGCTGTAATTCGCCCTGGTACCTGTACAGTCTGAACTCCACAGGCAGGAATAGAATTCTGTAGCTGCAGGGATATCAAGCTTGGCTGATGAACCGTTAAATTGTAGCTGCTATTAGTCTCAATATGGGGATTCACGTTAAATAGCCTCTGGTGAGCCGAGAAAATTTCCTTGCATTATATTGATCCCCAGAGATTCCAGCTCGGTGGAAACTTCCTGCGAGTCCACCGCAACCGCGATAATTTGAATATCCAGCGTATCGGTAATGGTTCGTAATGCCTGAAATCCGGCCGGCATGTCATTACGACGCATGTCCTGCAAGGTTTTAGCATTGACTTTGACATAGTCAAATTGCCCGGTTTGCAGCAGTTGCAGCGACAAACCCAGGTCAAGATTGTCGATCCCGAACTGGTGGTGGTGCTTTCTGACACGATCGGAAACCTTACCGCACATGACGGGATGTTGATTGAGTACGTGGTGGCTGGCTTCGATGCACAGCCGGGTGCCGGTCTGCTCGCAATCACTTAGCAGTCGATCAAATTCCTCCTGGGCTTCGGCCAGTTCAAAAAATGCAGCGCTCAAGTTGATTGCCAGCGGAATCTTGCGGTCCATTGTCCGGTTCGAACTAATCAGGGTAAACACTTCCTTGTCGATATCCAGCGCCATACCGAGCCTGGAAGCCATCGGCATGAATGCAGAGGCCGGTACTATCTGATCCTTCGCATTGTGGGCGCGGACAAACAGTTCCCGTTGAATCGGGATGCGATTTTGAATCACCAGTTGACCAACAAGGAATAAGCGCTTTGACTCCAGGACTGATTCGAGCCAGTGTCTCCATTGCATCTTTCCCTGTGGTAAATCCAGGTTGGTCGACAACCGGCGCTCGATTGAAAAGGGGCCTTTGGTACTGGCTTGCGACAGGCAATAATCGATGCTGGAGAGAATATTGCCGATTTCACCACCTGCGTCCAGCTCGCATATTCCGGCTATTAGTTTTACCTCGGCGAGATCGGGTTCCTTTGCTATCAGGTCTCGAAAACTATCGAACATATTGCGCAGAAAATCGGAAACCGTTGAATCGTCTGCAGAACTTAGGAACGAAAATTCATCTTCATTGAAGCGAGAAATGCGTTCGGCCTGGTGGTTGGCGTGGGTTTGGCGTAGCGAATCCGCGAGAATCCTGATTAGATTGTCAGATATTTCGTAACCGCACCGATCACGTAGTTGCTCGAATTCAACAATTTTTATTATAACCATGCAACCGTGAAGTCCGGAGTCCTCCGACAATGATCGTTGCAGCTGGTCGAGGAGATAGCGGCGATTCCCGAGATTGGTCAGCTTGTCTCGGTATAGAAGCTGTTGATACTGGCTTAGAGTCTTCTCCTGATCGTCGAATATACCCTGTACTTTCGACACCATCAGATTCATCGCTTCGACGACTCTTTTCAATTCAACGGTAGAAGGTATTTTTTCCTGTTGTACAAATTTATTGTTGTGGATGGCGTCAGCCTGTTCCTTTACCTGTTGCAATGGTTCGAGTAGGTATCGCAGCACTAACCATAGCATCATCATTGCAACCACGAACAACAATCCAAACCAGCGTAAAGCGGATACCAGAGCCTGATACATGTTGCTATAGGCGAAACCGGGATGCACTTCCAGGTTAAGTTGACCAAGCTGAGTCCAGCCTTTCATTACCTGAATGGTGCCTCGTGCCGGTTCCAGCGGCACCAGGTTTATAAACCAACCCGGTACACCGGCAACGTCGAGCTGCTGACTTTTGTAATGAATTATCTGGCCCTCGACAGCTACCAGCTCGATTCGGGTGTAGTAGCCACTATCAAACACCGCATTAAACAACACTTCAAGGGTAGCCTGATCACCGCCGTCGGGCAGGTTACTGATCGCGATTCCCAGGGTCGTCGCCATATCCTGGGCCGTTGTCTGGAGTTGTCCCTGTTGAAAATTGCTGGTGCGGGAAAGGTCATTAGACACAATTATAACCAGCAGTATTAAATATACCGTCGATACCAATAAGGCGATTTGTTTAAACAAAGTCATTGATTTTCCTTTTGAATATCAGCCAGCAACTTTTCCCATTTACTGTTTTTGATTTTATGGGTGGGTAGGGATTTCCCCAGACCGGCGGATGCATTGTTCAGAAATAGCGATTTTGCGTTAAAACTGTACACCGGTAGTAAGTCTTTGCGTTTGTCTGCGCTCTTAATCATAGGGTCGTAATTGTCCAGTATTCGCGGGATGCTGGAAGGGGTAGGGAAGTAACTCAGCACCATATGCGCGACGTTTTGCTTCAATGCCTTAACATAGGTTAAAAACAGGCGTTCATCCGGCACTCCGAGATTTCTTAATGCAAAATACTTGGCGATGACAAAATCTTCACAATCCCCTTTTTGGGTTCCGATAAATTCGTTTGGTGTGGCCCAGTAATCCTGTACACCCCAGTGAAGGTGATCTTCCCGATACTCGAATTGATTAAAGAATCGGTTCACTTCGAGCAGTTGTTTTTCAATATCTTGATCATCGAGCTCATCCAGTAACTTATTGAGCGCGAGGCCTCGACGGTAGGCCTGATCGGAATACCCGGTTTTCAAATGATTCAGCATATCTTCGCTCACCAATGGAGCTGCATGATGGTGACCGGAAAATCCGGTCAACAGCGCGGCATAAATAAAGATGCTTGCCTTTTTCACCGCGAAAACTTCCTGCATCGGGCATAGGTATTACCGTAATTTCTATGACAATAGGATGATCGGTAAGATATTTTAATATATTGCGTTCGGGTATTCAGGGAAGGGTTCCAAACTCACTTTACTGCCTCCAAGTGTAGACCATGTGTGGTAACTGGTGCTGCTTCGATGAGCGGGCTTTACTCGGTCGGGTTCTTTATCCTGAAAATGAACTCGCCACGACGATTGATTGCCTGACCGGCTTCGGTAGCATTGTCCGCAATGGGTTTCTTTTCACCCATCCCTATCGCGGTAATATCTTCGTTGGCGATCCCATTACGGGTCAGCAATCCTTTGAGTGCATCGGCTCTTTTCGCTGACAGCGCAAGGTTATAGCCGTCGGAGCCGATATTGTCAGTGTAGGTGTAAACCTCGATAGTGATATTCTCGGCGAGTTTTATCTGTTCGATGATAGCTTCAACCTTGGATTTTGAAATTTCGGTTAGTTCGGCCTCGTCATAAATGAAGTTGACCAGTTGCATTTTTGACAGGCTGATGATCTTATCCTGACGAACTTTGATCTGAACGGTCGCTGTTGCGGTGACGGCCGCACCCTGATTGTCGGTAACCGTGTACTTGAAAGAATCAAGCCCGATAAATCCTTCTATCGGCCGATACACCAGGTGACTGCTTCGATTGAACGCCAGTTTCCCGACTTCAGGTTGACTCACATCAACAATTTCCAATCGGTCTGAATCTGCATCGGAATCATTTGCGAGCAGCTGGGCAGCGGTAATTATCAAGATTCCATTGGTTTCAATTTCAAAAAAATCGTCGGTTAGTTGCGGGGCCGAGTTCTGTTTCGTTATAGCGGGTTCGACTTTCGACTTCACTACGGGCTCCTGGCATCCAAAAGGATTGACCACGGCATCGGTAATGGAATTGTCACAGTGATCCATGGGATCAGTTTCCTGATCGAGGTCTTCATCGTCGGGCAGCGGTAATTTATCGACTTTGCCGGTGTTCAGCCTTGCAATCGTTAATCTCCCCGCATTGAGTTCGAAGTCGATTGCGGCGGCTTCAAACAAATTCCCGATGCCTTCGTAAACCCGGTATCGTGCGCCCAGTGAGTCGTACCTGGCTTCTGCGAATTGATTTTTGGCACTGTTGTGTTCGTTTTCCGCATCGAGCAGATCGATCAGATCGCGCTGGCCGATGAAAAACTCTTCTTTATAAGATGCGACGGTTTGCCCTGCCTTGATCACGTGGGCATTCAAAAATTCGAGTTGTTTCAGTAATAGGTCGTCGGCGGTCCAGGAAAGACGTAGGGTATTGATTACCTGGCGCCTTACGCGGGCTGAAAATTCCTTCTGTTCGTAAACAGCGCTGATTTTCTTTTGCTGTTCAGCACTGTTTCTGCCACCGCGGTAAATATTATAGGTGAGATTCAATACGATACTGGTCTCCTCAGTATTCCCGTCCAGACCACCGATATCATCGCCATATTCAGTCGAAAATCGTAAATCAATGTTTGGATAGCGTGTTTTAAGCGAACGTCGGTGGTCAGACTGGGCCGCCTCGATATTGCTCTGTGCCACGCGTATTGCCGGGTGGTTGGCCAGCGCTCGATCTATCAGCAGATCCAGATCTTCCCGGGGCATGGCAGGCAGATCGGGCTCGGATAATCTATCAGGGTCGACATATCGACCCAGGATTTGATGCAATTGCGATGCTGCGTCTGCAAGATTGTTTTGTTGGGCGATCTGGCTCGCCTGAGCGCGTGCCAGGCGTCCTTCGGTTTGTTGCAGCTGTGAACGCCGGCCTACCCCGGAAAGATTACGGTCCCTGATCTGGACCAGAATGTTATCGTGGGCCGCAACGTTTTCAGTCGACAGCCGATACAGTTGTCTTTGCTTGATAACTTCAAGGTAGGCCTGTATCGCTCTTAGCGCAAGGTTGTCGGCAGTATCATAAACATCATAAAGTGCGGCCTCCGTTCGCGCTTTGGCCTGTTCGATCTCGTAGGTAGTATCGTATCCGTTAAACAGGTTTTGAGTCACCGACAGTTCCAGCGTAGTGCTGTCATAGTCGACCGACTGATTTGCGGTCACCGGTGACTCGGTGTCATACAAACCGGTCGTAGCTTGCAAGTCAACACTCGGTCTCCAACCACTCTCGGCGATATCACGATCGCTGACAACCTGTCGATATACGTGAATCTTTTCTTTAACTTCCGGATGAGCGCTGATCGAGTCGATAACCATTGTCGACATATCCAGCGCGCTTACCGGCGCCGCGAATGTCATTGGCAAGAGCAATCGTGCGAGGATTGTTTTCAATGATAGGCAATGGCCTGTCGTAGCGATCATAGGGATACCAATTATGGTTTCGCAATTAATTTAGCGGATAGCCAAAATTTACACAGTTAACGAGCATAACTTCGGTGGGTACCCTGTAGGGAGACCTGGCTAACACTTTATCTGGTTTCAATCTTTAACTTGAAATTATTAACAAACAAAATTAACTATGCGAGTTAAGTTATTGATGATAATAAACTACTTTGGGTTGGTTTCAACTAAAAATAGGCCTGCACGAGGTTCCTGGCCTGGCTTTAGTGACCTATTTAATCTTTTAGAATGATGTTGCCACAGTAAATTTGGGGTTAACCGTAGAGAACGAATGCCAGCACTGCAGAGGCCGCTAACCCCAATGTGATGATGATCCAATCCGAAGAGGTATACGATTTCTGAATTCTTGGCGGCTCGGCACCTTGTGATAACGCGGTAAAGTTTTGTAAATCGGAGCTGTTTATTTTGCCATTGTTTTCAAGCCGTCTAAGCAACTGGGCTCGAATTTCGACGTATTGTTCGCGAGATATCAAGTCATTCGCATAAGTTTTAGCGAGCAGACGTAATGGTGATGAGCCTTGCCTGACGTCCATCAATTTAGAAACTGAGCGTTAATTTGCTTGTTGAGGCTTTGCAGGCGTGTGTTTTCCGGAAATAACTTCAGACCGGTCACGATATAGTTCGAGGCATCAGCGTATTTGCGTTTGGTGATCAGTTTTTCGGCCTGGGATAGATATAGTTCTGACAAAGCTTTGTCTTTCAGTAAATAGTGCTTCGGGTCGACCCGTTTGATCAGCGGTATGACCGTAGTCAAATCTTCGCCATTGGTGGTTTTAACCAGTTTTTTGGCCTTGAAATAGCGTTTGTAAAGTGAAATCAGGCTATTCATTAAGCGGTCACGCTGCTCTTTGACCTGATCCTCAATCGTGGATAATGCGACTGAATCAGGGTAGTGCTTTTTTGCCTGTTCCAGCAGGTTCTGTGCCTGCGGATAATCGTATAAGCCTTCCTTTGGTCGGAATACCGAACGAATCCGATCCCGGTAGAAAGTAATAATTTCACGACGCAAACTCACCGATATTATCTTTTGTTGCTCCGGATTTAATTGTTCCAGTGACCAGATAGTTTCGATCATCAGGGCCTTGTCACCGTTCTTGATCAACCGGATGGTATCGAAGAGCGCCTGTTCGGCCCGAAATTCGAGGAAAGGCTTATAACTGATACCGGCACCAATGATAAGCATAAACAAGGCCGCCAATATGATTGACTTGGTATGCGACTTTTTAGAGCGCATCCCTTCGGCAAATTTCTCGACGTTGTCGATCCGTTCTTCGCGCACCACGGTCAACGCTTTCAACAAGGTCTTCTGTTGGCGTCGGTTGAGCCCTTTGATCGGTTTCGGTTTAATCCCCAGTTCTT
The DNA here is from genome assembly GCA_964488685.1 of uncultured Gammaproteobacteria bacterium. Lineage (GTDB taxonomy): Bacteria > Pseudomonadota > Gammaproteobacteria. Next base: position 28,394 of record CAZAVY010000016.1, on the reverse strand, counting down.
TTATTTTTGGTGAAGCCACTTTGTTGTAGGGGTGTTTACCCCCGGCAAGCAACTGGTAGGCAACACAGGCCAGGCCATAAATGTCATCTCTTGGATCAGGATTCATGCCGGCAAACATTTCCGGGGTTGCGTAAGCCGGTGTAACCGCGCTTAACTTGGCCGGATCGAACATCGTATTTTCTCGCTCCTCATCGGTTTGGGTGCTTGCGCGGGCGATACCGAAGTCGAGCAATTTGACGTGACCATCGTTTAATAAAAAACAGTTCCCGGGCTTGAAATCCGAGTGAATCAGCAATTTTTCATGCGCGTATGCGAGGCCACTGCATAGTTCTTCGATTATATGCAAGGCGTGGTTAAGTTTGAGAGGCTTTTTATTGATTTCCTTGATCAACTGATTCAGGGGCTTACCCTGCAGATACTCCATCGTCATGAAAACCGTGTTGCCATCGCGATCGAAATCGTAAACCGTGGCTATATTCGGATGAGCCAGGCGTTGCGCTTTGCTGGCCTCACGCTGCAAGGCGATAAACGACCCGGAATACTTCTTGAACGCATCGGTTAAAACCTTGATCGCAACATATGGATCTCTATCGTGGGCTTCGACTTTGAGTAAATCTTTGGCCTTAAACACAATCCCCATGCCGCCTTGTCCGAGTTTTTCCAGTAACACGAAGCGATCTTTGAGGGTCACGCCCGGGCCAAGGTTTTCGTAGTGCGCCGATTTATGCGGTTTTTCGATAATTCTGGGACCTAGTGGCGACTCGTCGTCTTTGATGTCATACGAAGGTTCCAGAGAATTATTGTCCTGCCCAACCCTGACAATGACGGTTTTGTCACCGGAATCCTCGTCATCCATAGCTACATCGACATCTGATATATCGGTAAGATGCATGGTCTTGTCTTCGCCGAAATAGGAAATATCGGTTTCCTGGGTATTTTTCAGCGTAGAGTTTATATTGACCTGTGAAATGACCTGGGATATCTGGGTGAAACCGTCAGAGTCAATTTTGTCATCGGTATAAAGCACCTGCAGATAGCTTTGCGCATCGGAATGACTGCCCGGCATAGCGTTAAATATACTGGCCAGACCCTGCTCGAGGTCGGCAATATTCAACGCCCCGGCAATGTAGTCATTAATTAACGATTCGCAAACTTCAGACATCAGTTTTCCTTCTGGTGCATTTTAATCGCGATTATGGAAGTGTTATCGGTTCCACCGGCATCCAGTGAAGAGGCGAGCAGGGTTTCCGAGAGTTCCTTCATATTGTCAGGGTGAGACTCGATTATAAGCTTGATTTTATCTTCATTCAGATCTTTATAGAGACCATCGGAGCAAATGAGGTATATATCCTTGTCCTGCAATTCGAAATATTCGAAATCCATGCAAAGATGGTCGTCGATCCCTATCGCCTTCAGCACCACGTTGGCGGCGGGGTGATCCTCGGCATCTTTCGCTTCAATTTTCCCCATTCTGACCAACTCCTCAACATAACTATGGTCCTCAGTCAGTCGTTCCAGTCTGGACTCTCTGAAACGATACAGGCGACTGTCTCCCGCCCAGAATGTGAACAGGAGATTGCTCCATTTATAAACGCAAACTACGGTACTGCCTATGGTGGCATTTCGACCGAGCTTAAACGACTTTTTGCGAATGATTGCGTTCGAGTTTAATATATTTTCCTCTAGCAATAAAATACTGTCATCCAATGACGCATGCTGTTTGAACAGACTCAAATTATTGGTAATGGTTTGACTGGCAAAATCACCCGCATGATGCCCTCCCATACCATCGGCTACGATCCAGACGCTCTGGTCCGCGTTCACCAGTAGCGAATCTTCATTTTTTGTCCTTACGCGTCCGGTGTCGGTTACACCGTTGCTAGAGGTTTGGAAGCTGATTGGGGATTGCTGATCGTTATGTGCTGTGTAGCGTGACAACGCAACTCCTTCTAATTCACCTTAATTTTGGCATTAAACGCTATAATAGTAAATTACTGGCAAATTGGTATGGTTAACTCTTTATAACCCTGAGAAGCGCTAAATTCGGGTAGCTAATAAATTTAACGCTGTCAACAAATTACTCTATACTTACCCCCAAATTTCCTTCCTACGGAACATTCGCATGAGAAAATTTTTAGCGCTCGCTTTAGGACTGCTGTTTTTTGCATCAAATGTCAACGCTCTGGACTTCGGAATAGGAGCCAAAGCAGGCATCAATGGAGTCGGAATTGACCTCAGCCTGGGGTTGACCAAAAATGTTAATTTGCGTTTTTCTACGGCGTCAATCGATATTGACGGTGAAGATGAAACCATCACGGTAGGTGATGACGGATTCGAAGGTGATATCGATGCCGAACTCGATTTCGATTACGGCGCCAACGCTTTTTTACTTGACTGGCACGCATTCAGTGGCAGTTTTCGTTTTACCGTCGGTATGCTCAAAAATAATGGCGAGGCCGATTTAACCGGTGTACTGCAAAGCGGTATCGTCATTGACGGTCAGGCACTCGATCCTGGCGATCTTGTCGGTGCCAGTGTTGGCGGCAATATTAGTCTCGGAGACTCCTTTCAACCCTATGTTGGCATCGGCTGGGGTCGGGGCGCAGGTGGTGATGGCGGATTTTCGTTCTCGGCGGATATCGGGGTAGCTATACTGGACATTGATGTTGACATCGATGCGAATGTCGTTGCGGGCGGAAATTTCGCTAATCAGGCAGCGTTAGAGACGAGCCTCAGAGATCTTGAAAAAGATACCGAGGACGAACTCGACGAATTCGAGCTATGGCCGGTAATTGCACTCGGTGTGAATTATGCGTTCTGATTGAGGCTAAATTTGCTATCATACCTGGCAGCCGGTTAGCGGCTGCTTTTTTTGGATGCGCCTATGGCAAGAATGGTAAATTGTGTAGTCACAGGTGAGGAATCACCCGGACTCGATCGGGTGCCATACCCGGGAGAACTCGGACAACGCATATACGAGAATGTATCTGCCGAGGGCTGGACACAATGGATTGAGCGTCAGACCATGATTATCAACGAGAACGGGATTTCGACGATTGATCCGGCCAGTCTCGCAGTGCTGGAACAACACATGCTTGGATTTATTTTCAAGGAAGGTGACATGGGACAGCAACCCGAGGGATTTCGTCCTCCCGGCGCGAAGAAGTGACTCAGACTGTCAGATATTCCAACTCCCAATTTGGCGTCGTAACAAAACGTAACATCGAGTAAGCTGTTTTCAGTGCGGCATAAGTTTCGTCGTATGCGGGTGCCTGAGCGAAGATAAAACCGAGGTAGCTGGCGCCTTCGGGTAGCGGAATCAATTCATATCCGGGTCTGATATGAATCTCGATGTCGCGAATAAAATCGGTTTGTAATGCCTCGGTCAATCCTTCTACCCGTTTCAAGATTCCGGCGTCGGTAATAGGTATCATCAGTACTCCGGCGAATTTTACTTCCTGGTCGACCTGCGGCACGAAGCCGCACATGCCCTGAATAACCAGTTGTTCCAGTTTTTGTCGTAACGAAAATTCGATCAGTTGACCGCATTGCCCACCGATGGTACGCGCCGCCAGTTCGAGCAGTATTGGGCCGGACGACGACAGGCGGGCTTCCGCGTGTACCGGCCCGTGTTGCAGTCCATAGGCGTGGCAACAGCTCGTGATCTCGTCGATCAATTCCGCTTTACGGTCGGGATCGAGACGACTCGGCGTAAGATAGTAGGTTTCTTCGAAGTAGGGTCCATTGAGGGGCTCCGGTTTATCGAAAACGGCCAATAAATTAAACTTGCCATCGATAACAAAGCCTTCGACCGCAAATTCAGGGCCATCGATATAGGATTCAACCAGTATATTCGCGCGCGCAAATCCCTGTTGGCCGGCAGCCTCGACAATGGCATCGATACGCCGTACTGCGGCAACAAATTCGGCATCGTTGTCGGCACGAATGACGCCCCGGCTGGCAGCCAGTGTCAGTGGCTTGATCACGACCGGATAGTCGATCGATAACAAAACCGGGCTGGCCCCGGTGATGGCGATAACCTGAAATGCAGGCGTGTTACAGCCTGCGCTGAGCAATGCCTTACGACCAAGATCCTTGCGTCGAGTAAGCAGGGCTGTGCCCGCGCTGTTTTGGGGTAAACCGAGATACCCGGCGATACGACTGCAAATCTCAACACAGCTATCATCGGTTGACAGCACGCATTCGACATCGAGGGAAGCGATCGCCTCAATAATCGCCGCATAGGCCTGCCCGGGGTGGCGAAAATCGACAGTGATGCCATTTGCGACTTCAGGCACCAGCGAGTGTTCGCTGTCGGATATCACTATGATTGACATGCCAAGTGCCAGGGCAGCCGAAGTATAGGCAGCAATGCGATAACTTCCGCAAGGGGCGACTAAAACCACAAAGCCCGGCTTTCGGCCGGGCTTTGTATTAGTCGGAAACCTGGAATCGATCAGTGATCAACCGATGTGTAATCGACTACCGGGTGATCAGCCACCGGCGGCACCACAGCCGCCACAGACCCCGGACCCACCGGTTTCGGCAAATACATTGTTGAACACGAAGCGTTCACGACCGGCTTCCTTAATGTAATCAATCTGGGCGCCCTTCAGATAATTCAATGCAACAACATCGACCAGAACTTTAAAACCGTCAAATTGCAACTGGGTGTCAAAATCGCCCTGATCGTCGGTAAACGTCATGCCGTACGACAGGCCGCCGCATCCGCCTCCGCTAATATAAATCCGAATCGCGGACACGTCTTCGTCGGTTTGACTGATGATTTCATGCAGCTTTTCCTGTGCCGATTGTGTGACTTCGAGATCGCTGTCGCTCAGGCCGGGTTGGAACACTTCTGAACCACTGACCGAGGTAGTGCCGACAGGCACGGGCCCGGCTTTTTTCGGTGGGGTGTATATACCTACGTTTTCCATGGTTGATTCCTGCTTGGATATTGGGTCGAATTATACACCGGAAATGCCGTTATAACTTACTAATTTGTCGTGTTTTTTAGTGATACTTGGAGGAGATTTTTGTACTATCGCCTTCTTTTTCATGCGAGAGAATCCCGATGTTTGCCAAATCAATGAATATCGCCGACTTCGACTCCGAATTGTGGGCGTCGATGCAGCAAGAAGAATCGCGTCAGGAGGATCATATCGAATTGATCGCATCAGAAAATTATGCCAGCCCACGGGTAATGCAGGCACAGGGATCGGTACTGACCAACAAGTATGCCGAGGGTTATCCGCACAAGCGCTATTACGGCGGCTGCGAGCACGTCGATGTAGCCGAAATTCTGGCGCTTGATCGCATCAAGGAACTGTTCAATGCCGATTATGCAAACGTACAACCCCACTCCGGTTCACAGGCCAATGCTGCGGTTTATTTTGCATTGCTGAATGCCGGCGACACCCTGCTGGGAATGAGCCTTTCCGATGGTGGCCACCTGACTCACGGCTCCAGGGTGAATTTTTCGGGCAAGCTGTTCAACGCGATCCAGTACGGGTTGAACAGCGAAACCGGTGAAATTGACTACGACCAGGTTGAGGCACTCGCCAAAGAACATCAACCGAAGATGGTTGTTGCCGGCTTTTCTGCTTACTCGCGCGTCATGGACTGGCAGCGGTTTCGTGATATTGCAGATTCTGTCGGGGCTTATCTGTTTGTCGATATGGCGCATGTAGCCGGATTGATTGCAGCGGGTGTCTACCCCAGTCCTGTCGGCATCGCCGATGTGTGTACCAGCACGACACACAAGACATTACGTGGGCCGCGCGGGGGAATTATTCTGGCGAAGTCCAACCAGG